>NZ_LZKQ01000309.1 GCF_001668675.1 Mycobacterium asiaticum
CCGGCGGCCGCCGTCGACGACGCCTGCGCGCGCGAAGCCGAACAGACTCACGACCTCGCCGTGCGGGGGCATCTGCTGCGGCTCTGGACGCTGCCGGTCAGCCCGGACGGCCCGGGCACCCTCGGCTTGTGGCGGGCCCGCGATCTCGGTGAGCTGGAAGCCATTTTGGAGTCGCTGCCGCTCTCCGGCTGGGTGACCATCGAGACCATCCCGCTGAGTCCGCATCCCCAGGATCCGATCCGGTTGCTGTGACGGCCGTTAGGGTGGAGCCAATGAACCGGCGGCCCTGGCGACCCACGCGCAGCATCAGGCAGATCACCAACGGGCTTGGCGCCCTCGATCGGGAACTGTTCGAGGCGATCGCCGAGAGTCCCACTCCGCTCCTCGACACGGCCATGCCGCCGCTGACCCGCGCGGCCGACCACTCCAAGCTGTGGTTCGCCATCGCCGGCCTGCTGTTCGCGTCGGGAAAACACTCCGCGCAACGGGGTGCCACCCGGGGCGTGGTGTCCCTGGGCGTGGCCAGCCTGCTGACCAACCAGGTCGCCAAGCGAGTCCGCCGACGTCCTCGGCCGCTCTACGAGTCGGTGCCGCTGGTCCGGCGCGTTCGGCGTCGGCCGACCTCGAACTCGTTGCCGTCCGGGCATTCCGCCAGTGCTGCCGCGTTCGCCGTCGGCGTGGGTCTGGAGAATCCGACCCTCGGTTTCGGGCTGGCCCTGCTGGCCGGCCTGGTGGGCCTGTCGCGGGTGGCGGTCGGCGCGCACTATCCGGGTGACGTGGTCATCGGCTTCGGTATCGGGGCCGGTGTGGCGATCGGTGGGAGCCGCCTGGTCCCGCCGATCGTGGAGACCGCGCTGCCCAGAACCGAACCGCTTCGGGTGGAGGTTCCGGAGCGGCCCGACGGCGCCGGCGTGGTCCTGGTGGTCAACCCGGCTTCCGGCAGCGGCACCGGGGCGCGCGTGGCCGACGACGTCCGCACCGAGCTGCCCAAGATGGAGATCGTCGAACTCGATCCCGACGAGGATCCGCTGCCGGTGCTGCGCAAGGTCGCCGAACGAGCCGAAGTGCTGGCCATCGGTGGCGGTGACGGGACCGTGTCGACGGCCGCGGCGGTTGCCGCCGAGGCGGGCCTGCCGCTGGCGGTCTTCCCGGCCGGAACGTTCAACCACTTCGCCAAGGACATCGGCTGCGACACCGTCGCCAAGACCGTCGAGGCGATCCGGCGCGGCACCGTGGCGCGCGTCGACCTGGTGTGCCTCAACGGAAGCAAGATGATGGTCAACACCGCCAGCATCGGCGCCTATCCCGCGTTCGTGCAGGAGCGCGAAAAACTGGAGAAGCGCATCGGCAAGCCGCTGGCCGGGATGTACGCGATGCTGCACACGTTGCGCAACGGGCAGCCGGTGCGCATCCGGTACGACAACAAGACCCTGCAGACCTCACTGTTCTTCGTCGGCAATTCGCTTTATCTGCCAACGGGATTCGCGCCGTCTCGGCGCACTCGGATGGACGACGGGCTGATCGACGTGCGAATCCTGGAAACCGGCCGGCGGCTGTCCCGGACCCGGATCCTGACCGCGCTGATCCTCGGCCGCTTGGAGCGCAGCCCGCTGTATCACGAGATGCAGGTGCCGGAGTTCACCTTCACCACCGTGGACGGGCCCACCGTTGTCGCCCACGACGGCGAGATCGGCGAGGAGTACGGCGAGGTCACCTTCACTGCGAAGTACCGGGCGCTGTCGGTGTACCGCCCGCTGTCCCTCATTCGGTGAGATCGCTGAGCCGCCGGTAGCGTTCGACCACCGCCGGGGTCGGGTCGCAGAGGTACTCGTCGGTCGGCCCGAAATGCACAATGCCGGTGCTGATTCGGCTCCGGCCGTAACCCGGAACCGGGAGCACCAACTCGTGCAAATGTGTTGCCGCGAGCTTCACACCGGCACCTCGCTGCCGTGCCGGCGGTATGCCGACGGCGGCCGGCCCCAGGCGGAGCGGAAGGCCCGGGTGAACGAACTGGCGCTGTCGAAGCCGACCCGGGTGGCCACCTGCAGGACGCTCAGCCCGGGATCGGCGAGCAACGCGGCGGCCTGCATCAGCCGTGCCTGCTGCGTGTAATCCCGCCAGGTCATTCGCAATTCGCGGTGGCACAGCCGCCGCAGCGATCGGGATGACATGCCCGCCGCCGCGGCGGCCTGCTCAAGAGTGATGTCCGACAGGGCATTACGGGTGCACTGGAGGGCCGCCGCAAGCTGCGGATGGGAGGTGGTGGGCAAGCTGAACGGGCTACGCGCTTGCAGGAGTTCGGCCAGCAGTTCGGCGAAGCAGCGGAAGTACGCGTCGGCGACGGCATCGGAGGACTCGCGATCGATGGGCCAGCGGCAGGCGTAGATGATCATCTGCCGGATCAGCGGCGAGACCAGCACGATCCCGGCTGCGGGGTGGGTGGTCCGCAGGTGGGACGGATCCAGGAATACCGACACCGAACGCACCCGCGTGTCGATGGTGCTGATGTGCCCGAGTCCGGCGGGAATCCATGCGGCCTGCCGCTCGGACAGCACGTAAGCGCCCGCGTCGGTTTCGACCTCCAGCACGCCCTGGACGACGTATTCCAATTGGTGCAGGTCGTGGGCGTGCCTGGCGGTGGTGACCCGTTGCCCTTGGTAGACGAACGCCCCGGCGCTGCAGGTGCCGCCCCGGCGCATGTCGAGCAGCCCGGTGTTGTCCGTTTCGGACCAGGATGTGGCCGTTCGTGCAGAGAAAGTCATTGCCGGTCGATGGTACGACTTGGAGTCATGTCAGGGCAGTCCTTTACCCCCGCCGCCGGAGATCCGAAGTACACCAAGTACTACGACACCGTAATCGCGCTGATGACGCGTGAGGAGCGGTGGCGTTCGGCGGCCATCGACCGGCTCGGGCTGCGGTCCGGTGACGTCGTCGTCGATGTCGGCTGCGGCACCGGGTCATTGGCGGTCAGGATGAAGCGCGCCCAGCCGGGTGCGCGCGTGATCGGGGTGGACCCTGACCCGGAAGTGCTCGCGATCGCGCGGGAGAAGGTTGGCAAGGCGGGCGTCGACGTCGAGTTCATCGAAGGCATGGGGGACCGGGCCGCTGACCTCGTCGGGCCCGGGACGGCCCACAAGGTCATCTCCAGTCTGGTCCTGCATCAGTGTCCGGTGGCGATGAAGGAAGCGATCATCGCCAACATGTTCCGGCTGTTGCGGCCCGGCGGGGAATTGGTGATCGCCGACTTCGGACTGCAGCGCGGCGTCCTGATGCGGTCGGGATTCCGATTCGTGCAATGGGCCGACGGCAAGGAAGACACCCAACCGAACGCGGACGGGATCCTGCCGGAACTGATCGACCGCGCCGGTTTCGTGGACGTCGTCGAGGCCGAAGTGGTCCGGACCGTCTCGGGATCGATCTCGATCTACCATGCCCGGCGGCCCTTTCCAGCAAACGAGGACAAGGCGCCCGCGAACGGCTAACCTTGGCAAATGTCACTTCCGAAGGCCGCGAAGGCGTTGGCCGTCCTGTGCGCCGTGGTCGTCCTCATCGCCGGTTGCAGCAAATCGACCCAACAATCGTCGTCCAATGAGGGCACCCCTGGCGGCCGGGGCTCGACCGGCTCCTCCGGCGCCAATGCGCCTGCACCGACCGGAGCAATGTTCACCAATGTCATGCCGTGGACTGCCGACATCTCCGGTGCCACCAAAGCCGACAAGTCCGACGCCATCATCGCGGCGCTGACCGCAGCCGGCGGATGGGGAACCGGAGCCTTCCAAATCGACTTCTCGATCCCCGTTTTCTATGCCGACAGCAACGCACGCCGGATGCAGGTGGTCGGGACCAATGAGTACTGCTTCGGCGGCCCGGACTGCGATTCCGTTCCCGCGCAGATGCCGGTACCGGCAAACGCCTATTTCGAGGGCTCGCAGAATCTGAGCTGCGACGCCACCGGCGCCACCGATGGCCAGTCCGACTGCCACCTGCTCGTGGTCGATCGCGACCAGCACAAGCTGTACGAGGTCTATCACGGCGGTCAGTCCGGCCAAAACATCGCTGCGGAAGGCTTTTTCATCTGGGACCTGGCCAAGAAGTACCCCGAGACCCTACGCGGGGACCAGTGCACCAGCGCCGACGCCGCCGGCTTCCCGATCGCCGCGATGACCCCTACCGCCGACGAAGTCGCTTCCGGCGCAATCAATCACGCGATCCGGTTCATTCTGCCGAACGATCGGATGAAGGCCGGGGTTTACGTCCGGCCCGCCACGCATGCGGGCGGACCGGAAAGCGAGGAACCGAACGCTCCGCCGTACGGTGTGCACTTTCGGCTGCGTGCCGACTTCGACGACACCGGCTTCTCGCCGTCTCAGCGGGTGGTCATCACCGCGCTGAAGAAGTACGGGATGTTGCTTGCCGATGGTGGCCAGGTGCCGCTCACCTTCGCCGACGACCGCACCAGCGCGAAGAAGTGGGCCGACTTGGGCATCGACGCGCAGACATTCGGAGGTATCACGGCCGATCAGTTCGAGGTGGTCAACCTCGGCTCCGAGATCAAGCTCACCTACGAGTGCGTGCGTAACCACTGATCTGGGTGGGACCCTGCGCCGCCTCCGGTGACGCCGGCACCAACTCGGCGTGCACGGTCCGGCCGAACTTGGAGCGCATCAACCGATGTGCCGTCGGCACCAGGATGCCGTGCAGGAACGGGTATTTGCGCCGCAGCAGGCGCGCTGCCTCCCGGTACTCCGCGCCCTCGAGTAACCGCACGGCACCAGGCTGCACTGGGCCGACAGGCTTGCCCTTGCCGGTGGCGGCGCCGAACTCGACGTGTGGGTTTCGCCGCAGCCGGCGCACCTTCAACGAGCGCTCGAAGCTGCGGAAGTAGGCGCGGTCGCCGTCCACCACGATGCTGACCGGGCTGGTGCCGGCGGTGCCGTCCTTGCGAAAGGTGGTGAGATTGATGGTCTTTTGCCGCACGAACGGCGCCAACTTTCGGTCGCTGGCGGGAGCGACCACACCCAGTACATAGTCCAGTTGCTGTAGCCGCAGGACAAACGCCGTGACCAGCAGCACCGTCATCGCACCCAGCAGCCACGCCTGGGCGACCGAACCGCCCAGCGGCAAATCCACCACGTGGTTGACGGTGTGCACCGTGTTCGCCACGATCATCGCGGCGAGCGCCGTGGCCAGCGCGTCGGCCCAGATCAATGCGAGCAGTAGTGCGACGCCCAGCCCCAACTGAAACGCCCCGAGATCGTGCAAAAAGTGCTGGTGGGTGGGGAATTGGACGATCCCGGCGAACGAAGCCGGATCGACCAGACACCAGATTCCGATTCCAAAGGTGAAAACACCGGTCAGGGCGGTGGCGGCCACCATGGCCAGCCGTGTGGCAGTGGTTGAACTTCTCCTACTTTTCCTCATGCCGGGTAGACGACACAGCCGAGGAGAACGTGACACGGTCACCGGGCCGAGGAGGAGGAACCCCAGCCCGGTGATCGCGGTCCCGGTTATCGCTTGTCAGCTGTTGGCGCGTTCCGCCTGCCGGTTTTCTTTCTCGGTGTCGGCCAGGCCGTCCAGCCGGTTCGCCTCGACCCGCTTGCTGCGGGCCACCTCTCGCTTGTCCTCGGCGTGGTCGATCTTGGCGTCGGCGGCCTTGGCCGCGGACTTCTCGGCGGCCGCCGTCTTCTCCTCGACCCGCCGCTTGGCCGATTCGGCGACTTCCTTGCGGTTGGCCGCCACCGCCTCCGCGCGCTCTTTGGCTGCCGCACTGCGCTTTTGGGCCGACTGGGTGGCTTCCCGCTTGCGCTCCTCGGCGGCATTGCGCGCTTCTTTCGCCTGTTGCTCGGTCGCCGCGCGCGCTTCCTGCTGGTCCTCGATCGCCTGGTCACGCGCCTGCTTGAGCTTGGTCTCGGCCTGCTGTTTCCTGGTCTGGGCCTGCGCGTCGAGTTGGGCGGCGCGACCGAGCGCCTGACTCCGCTCGATGAGGGCAGCGCCACGCTCGACGAGTTGTGGGTCGTGGATGGCATTGCCGACGGTGCTGTCGAGCATGCCCAGCGCGCGCTCGTAGAACAGCCGTGCCGGGGCCTCCGTCGGGGCACGTGTCACCACGCGGTCCTGGATCACCTGCAACGGGAACCGGGCGAGCTGGTACTGAAACCGCAATACTGCGAAGGGAAGTTGGGACAATGACATGGTCCTGCTCCTATTTTTGGCTGTGTCTGGCCGACCCGCGGGAGGGTTGGTGCCTACTAGAGGTTTTTGGCTGCACGGCGAAGACGGTCGGCCTCTGATTCTTCGGCGGCGGCCACCTGGACGTCGCTCTGATGCTCGGCGGCCGCCTCGACCACGTCCTCTGCGGCGTCACGAAGTTCTTCTTGTTCCTCGGCTTTCGCCTGCTGCACCTCGCGCTGCGCCTCCACCTCGGCCTGCGTCTGCTGGGCCGCGGCGCTGCGCTGCGCTGCTTCCTCGGCGGCCCGCTGCTGTGCGGCTTGCTGGGCTTCGATCTGGTTCTGGGCGGCCTGCGCCTTTGCGTTTGCTTCTGCCCGCTCTTCGGTGGCCGCTCGCCGGGTCTCGGCTTCCTTCTCCCGGGCTTGCTCGGTCTGGGCGTCGGCTATTGCCTGAATTGTGTTGGCTTCCTTGCGTTCCTGGGCCTGCGTCTGGTCGAGTTGTCCTTCCGCGGTCAACGAATCGTTGCCGGTGACCGCGCCGACAACCTCCTTCACCTTGCCCTTGACGGTATCGACCAAGCCCTTGCGCGCTTCGCCGGCCGTGTTGTGCTCACTCATCCAAGAATCTCCTTTGGGCATTAGCCACGAATATGCAGTGAATTGGCTTCAAGCCAGTTGTTCCACACATCCGGGAGCCCAAAACACCTACGGCCGAACTCATGCCGCGCTGCGGCGCATGACTTCGTTTGGCTACCAGCGATATCCGGTAGGCGATGTTGCTTTGTTTGTACCGTGCGTCAGGATTTGGCGAGAGTGAACTGCGCGATGTCGGTGTAGCCCTCGCGGAACAGTTCGGCGCAACCGGTCAGGTACTTCATGTACCGGTCGTAGACCTCTTGCGACTGAACGGCGATGGCCTCGTCGCGCTTCCGTTCGAGCGTGTCCGCCCAGATCTCCAGGGTGCGCGCGTAATGCAGCCGCAACTGCTGAATCCGGTTGACCGTGAATCCCGCACGCTCCGCGTGTTCGACAACGGTCTTGGCCTGCGGCAGATCCCCGCCGGGGAAGATCTCGTCCATGATGAACTTCATGAACCGCAGCTTGGTCATGGTGATGGGCAGCCCGCGGTCGGCGAATTCCTCGGTGCTGGGCTGGATGATGGTGTGCAGCAGCATCACGCCGTCGGCGGGAAGCGCCCGATTGGCCATCGCGAAGAAGTCGGTGTAGCGGTCACGGCCGAAGTGCTCGAAGGCGCCGATCGACACGATGCGATCGACTTTCTCGTCGAATTGCTCCCAGCCCTGCAACAGCACCCTCTTGCTGCGCTGACTCGGATGCTCGTCGAGCCGGCGCTGAGTGTGGGCCTGCTGGTTGCGGCTCAGAGTCAGGCCGACCACGTTGACGTCGTAACGCTCCAGCGCCCGGATGATGGTGGTGCCCCAGCCGCAGCCGATGTCGAGCAGCGTCATGCCCGGCTCAAGGCCGAGTTTCCCGAGCGAAAGGTCGACCTTGGCGAGTTGCGCCTCTTCCAGCGACATGTCGTCGCGTTCGAAGTAGGCGCAGCTATAGGTCCGCGTTGGATCCAGAAACAGCTTGAAGAACTCGTCGGACAGGTCATAGTGCGCCTGCACATCGTCAAAATGTGGTTCCAAGCTGGCGGACTTACTTTGCTCTTCTGGCATCAAACAACTTTCGATTCCGATTTGCATTGAGCTTAGCCGCATGCGGCCGCCCTACTTTGCGCTCGTTTCCTGTGAGGGACCCGTGCATGGTTATTTCCGCTGCTAGTGGGCATAACAGTGCTGTTTGAGACGGACTTGGAGCGCGGTTTGAGCAGCGTAGCGGAAGGGGATGAGGATGACGGTCGAGGTAGATGACGTGCGGCGGCTATTGGATTCGGCGGAGGCGGACGCTGTGCTGGTGGCCATCGAGGGTCGTGTGGAGGTTGTCACACCGGCGGAGTTGGATTCGCCCGACTATCGCGGCGCGTTTCAGATCGCCACTCGCCAGGACGTCCTGCAACGCGCCGGCGGAGCCGAGCCCTCAGACCGCGAACTGGCCGAGCGAGCCGAAGAACTCGACGTGGCGGTGCGCAACTTGGGTGGTTAGCGCCGTTGTAGGCCAAAGCTTTTGGCGCGGTCTCCGGTGACACCCAGGACCGACGACCGGCACTGCCGGGGTAGCTCGTGCTGCGCGGCGACCCGCGCCCCGCGCTGGGGCCCCGCCGCCGAGACCACCTGTAGCCGCAGGATCCGGCCACCGACCCGCAGATATGCGCCCGGCTGCCAGGTGGTCGGCTGCCACGGTTCCAGGCGGGTCCAGCCCGGCTGTGCGGGTTCACGCAGGAAGACCCCGTTGGTCGAGTGCCGGTCGACGACGACCACCTCGCCCCGGATGATGCGGACCTCGATGTGGGCGCGAGACATCTGTCCGGCGTGGTCGTCGACGCATACCGGGTGAAGTCCGCGCGTCACCGCGTCTGACCCGCGCGGATCCCGTCCGATCACGCAGTCCCGGTCGAGTTCGATACGGGAATTGTCGTCCAGGACGATCCAGCGCTTCGGCTCGCTGCGGACCGGCGCGGGGGTCGGCCGCGGCGCCGACCGGGCCGGCGCGGACCACAGGACGGCGCCCTGACCGGGCACGGTGCCCCCGGTGAGCTTGTACACGCCGTTGCCCTCGGACGAGGCACGCGGCCGCTGGCCCACCTCGTCGACGGTGATGACCGCCGCCACGCCCGGCATCGGCACGGATCGGTGCACCAACCGTCCGCGGCCGTGCATCACGGTCTGCCCGACGCCGTCGTCCAGTGCCACCGTGACACTGCCGCACAACAACACTTCCAGCCCCGTCGCGGTGGGCATCACGATGCCGACATCCACCAGGGTCCGGGTCCAAGTCGTCTCTTGCGCAACCTGTTTGAACGCGCTGACCAATCGTTGCGAATCGGTGCGGCGCACCATGTCGGACAGGGCCGCCAACTGCTGCGCGGCGAGGGAGTTCGCCGAGAGCGGCGCCCGCTCGCGGTGGGCCACGACGATCACCGCGCCATTGACGTTGGCCACCAGGTGCGGGCCGGGAATGACCTCGACCTCGGTGATCGCAGCCGCGGGAACGGCGACCGGGACGGCCTGCTCGACCGTCGATGCCGTAGCCAGCGGCGTGTCGGCCGGAAGCGGCGCTTCGACGACTGGTTCCGCGACGGCATGCTCGGCGGCCTCCGACGGCGCTTCGCTGATCCCGATGCGGGAGTGGACCCAGCGCAACGGTGCCGGCGCCCACCAGTTCAGGTCACCCGCCAGGCGCAGGAAGGCGGGCACGACGACACCGCGGATGATGGTCGCATCGATGATGACGGCCAACGCCGTGCCGATGCCGAACATCTTCATGAAGGACAGCCCGTTGGCGAACGAGATCAGGGTGATGGTCAGCAGCAGCGCGGCGCTGGTGACGATCCGGCCGACCCGGCCCAGGCCGATGACGGTGGCCGCGTTGTTGGACAGGCCCGAGTCGCGGGCTTCCTTGATCCGGCTGAGCAGGAAGATCTCGTAGTCGACGGACAGGCTGAACGCGATGGCGCACAGCAGGACGACCATCGACGGGTTCAGCGGCGCGGGCGAGATGCCCAGCAGCGAGGCCAGGTGCCCCTCCTGGAATATCCAGACCATCACGCCCAGCACCGCGCTCAGGACCAGCAGGTTCAGTGAGAGCGCCTTGACCGGAACCACGACGCTGCCGGTGAACAGGAACAGCAGGATGAACGTGGAGACAGCGATCAGGGCGATGGCCAGCGGCAGCCGGTCGGCGATCGCGGCGCGACTGTCGATCAGGGTGGCGGTCGGGCCGCCGACCTCGACCTGGTGGCCGGTGATCTTGGCGCGGATGTCGCGGACGAGATGCTGCGCGGTCTCGGAGTCGGCCTGCATCGAAAGGTAGACGAAGGCATAGCCCGGACCCGCCACCTCCGGCGCCGGTCCGACCGGCTGGCCGTGCTCGTAGCGCCCGGTCGAACCGTTGACCAGGACGACACCGTTCATGCCGGACACTTCGGTGGCCAGCTTCTTGAGCGCGTCGGCGTCGTTGCGGGTGACCAGGGTGATCGCCTGGGAGGGATCCAACTGGAAGTCGCGCTGCAGTGACTCGGCGACCAGCCGGGCATTGGATTCGGTCGGCAGGGCTCGTTCGTCTGGTGTGGCGTATTGGGCGTTGAGGAACGGGATGCCCAGCCCGAGCAGCACGACGACGACCGGCAGGGCGTACAGCAGCGGCCGGCGGGTCACCACCTCGGCGAAGCGCCGCCAGAACAGCGAGTCGGCCGACAGCGGCACCTTGCGGCGGATCACCGACAGCGAGTCGACGCGCTTGCCGAGCAGAGCCAGCAGCGCCGGCAGGACGATGATCGCGCTGAACGCCGACAGCAGGACGGTAGCGGTGGCGGCCAGGCCGACCGAGCGCAGGAAGTAAGTGGGGAAGACCAGCAGGCTGGTCATCGCCAGGGTGACGGTGGCCGCACTGAACAGGATGGTCCGGCCGGCTGTGCTGACCGTGGCGACAATGGCCGGATGATGGTCCTTTCCGTTGGCCAGTTCCTCGCGGAATCTCGACACCATCAGCAAGCCGAAGTCGATGGACAACCCCAGGCCGAACGCGGTCGTGACCGTCAGGGCATGCACCGACACATCGGTGATCGTGGTCATCAGTAGCAGCACCGACAGCGTGGAGACAATCGAGACGATCCCGACCACCACCGGCAGCGCCGCCGCGATCAGGCCACCGAACACCAGCACCAGCACCGCCAGCGAGATCGGCACCGCGATGCTCTCGCTCATCTTCAGGTCGTGCTTGACCTTGTCGCGGATCTCCTGCTGCACGCCGAGGGAGCCGCCCGCGCGGACCGCCACGTCCGGGTCCTTCGGCAGGCCGGCGATGATCCGTTTGGCCGCCTCCGAGGCCTGATCGGCGGTGCCGCCGACGTGCACCAGCATCAGTCCGGAACGGCCGTCCTTGCTGCGCAGGTCGGTGGCGCCTTCGTCGGCGAAGGACCTGGTGAGCTTCGCGTCCGGCTCGGTCTTGATGAGTTGCCGGATCCGCTCCTGCACTCGCGCAACATCGCGGCTGTCGACATCCCCCTGGTGTGGAAGCAACTGGATCACCAGGTTGGCGGTCGTGCCGAAATGCTGGTCCAGGAATTCATCGGCTTGCGAGGATTCCGACTTCGGATCGGTGTTGCCCCCCACACCGAGCTTGTCCGACACCGAGCCGCCGAGCACTAGGCTGATGCCGAGTAGGGCCAGCACCGCAGCCAGCACCACTTTCGGGCGCCGCACGGTGTATGCGGCCAGTTGGCTCAACATTCCTACTGTGTCTCCCCCGTGATCGTCATTGATCTCAGGAGTGTGCCGAGCCGGCCTTGGCGCTTTCTAAATTGCGCGGTTCGCCCGCGAGCCACAGGCGGACCAGGCAGCGTCGTGCCGCGACGTCGGTGGCGTCGACGAACGCGCGCCGGTTGTGCAGGGTCGTGTGGTTGTCGGCGAACAGGACATCGCCCGCGTCGAGGGTGAACTCGACGTAGTTGGCGGTGTCGTTCAGCGCGCGGTCCAATGCGTCGAGCGCTTGGCGCTGCCGGTCGCTGAGCGGGTTGCCGCTGCGGTAGTGCCCGAGTTCGATGTGCAGACGGTTGTAGCGGAGCTGCACGCCGCCCGGGGTGTCGGTGAAGACCGATCCCATGGTGAACGGGTCCTCGCCCGGTTCCGTCTCGTGCGAGCGGTCGAAGCAGAACTGCCCATAGAGCTCCTGCATCAGGTCAGGGTTCGTCTCCAGCAGAGCGTTGTAGACGGTGTGGCCGCTGACCATGACCGACTCGCCACCGGACACCGCCTTGCGCAGGCACAGCAGCCCCAGTACGTCGGGGCGGCTTCCGGCGTATGCGCAGGCCGAGTCGGTGTGGAAGATCAGTTCGGAGTTGGTCTTCGATCCGCGTGCCTCCGCGACCGACTGGCCGGTGTCCTGGACCAGGTAGACGCGGTCGCCGTGGCGGTTCTGCGGTTGCGGTGCGCCGAGGTAGGTGCCGAGGCCCCAGTAGAGCATCGACGCCTCCTCGTCGGTCCAGCCCTGCAATGGAAGGCCGCGCAAAACGCAGAAGCCGGGACCACGCTGCAGGCACTGCCGGATTCCGCGGGCGATCTCGGCGAGCTCGGGCTCCTGGAAGTCTGAGGCCTCGATGGTGTCGAGCCGGCGGCCGCGGCGACGCAGCCCGTCCCGGATGCGCAGGCACGCCGCGGCCTGTCGCGGGTTGACGGCCATCATGTAGTCCCAGGCGTCGAGCGTGTCGCGGTCCCAGGCGGTCGGTCCGGTGACCTTCTGGCGCTCTTCTGACTTTTCGGTTGAACTGTTGGCTGACGTTGTGAGCATCTCCATCCCCCTCTCGTGTCGGCCTCGAATTGATCGAGCTTTGGTTCCTATGAGTTTTGAGTGAGCCGCTTGGGGATTTCTAAAGGGCGAGTAAGACGCGAGTAGCGCTTCCTTTCTCGTCGCGCGCCCTTTCCCGTCGCCCCCTTCCCGTCGCGCCTTTCCGTCGCGCCCTTTCCGTCGCGCCCTTTCCCGTCGCGAGGGTGCGCAGATGTCCGGGGACACGCCGGTGGGTGTGGCATTCTGCGCACGCTCGGCGCGGGCATAAGGGGGGCCGACAGCTCTTGCCGTGCCCGTCGCGCCCCTTCCCGTCGCGAGGGTGCGCAGATGTCCGGGGACATGCCGGTGGGTGTGGCATTCTGGGCACGCTCGGCACCAGCGAAAAGAGGGGCATCGGCCGAGGTCACCGGGTCGAGAGCCGCTCAGCCTGCGCATCAAGGATTTTCCAAGGCGGCTGCTGAAACCTCGAGGCCATGAACACACTCGACCTTGCTATCGCGGCTATCACCTGCGGAGCTTTCACCTGGGCCTTGGCGCGGTACTCGTCGAAGGCCGTGTCGGGAGCGGGCCTGGCAGCCCAGGGCGTGCTGGGCGTGTACACCGGGCTCATGGTGCGCGACATCTCGTTCGCCGCTCTGGGTTCGCACTGGCCGATCGTCATCGCGATCGCGGTGAGCACCTTGATCGTCAGCGTCGCCGGCGGCGCCCTGCTGGGTCTGCACCGCGACGTCAGCCCGCTCACCGGCGGACTCGCCCTGGTGGCCGGCGGTTCATCGGGACTGGTCGCGATCGCCCGTGACCTCGGCGGAGACGACCGCGTCGTGGCCGCCGTCCAATACCTGCGCGTCGCGCTGATCACGGCCGCCATGCCGGTCGTCGCGACCGTCTTCTTCCACGCCTCCTCGGGCCAGGCCCCGCAGCACACCGAAACAGGCTCGCTGGCTTGGTATTTCGCGTTGCCGGTGATCGCGGTGATCGTGCTGGCCGGAGCGGCCCTCGGTCGCTATGTGCGGCTGCCCGGCTCCGGGCTGATCGCCCCGATGGCGATCACGATCGTGCTGCAATTCACCGGCCTGGCCAAGGGGCTAAGCGTCCCGATGCTGCTGGTGGAGACCGGGATCATGCTGATCGTCTGGCAGACGCTGATCGCGTTCGACCGCGAGTCGCTGCGGGCGATCCGCCGGATCCTGCCCGGCGCCTTCGCGCTGATCATGGTGCTGAACGTGGCCGCGGCAGGCCTGGGCGTGGTGCTGTCCCACGTGGCCGGGCTGAGCATGCTCGACGGGTACCTGGCGACCAGCCCCGGTGGCATCTACGCGGTGCTCGGCACCGCCGCGGGTTCGGGATCCAACGTGACGTTCGTGATGGCGTCGCAGGTGATCCGGGTGGTGCTCATGCTGCTGGCCGCGCCGTTCGTCGCACGCCTGTTCATTCGGGTCATGCCGCAGGGTGGGGCGAGGATCCCGGCGGGCCGCGAGCTCGTTCCCGTCACAGCCTGAGCTAACCGCCGTAACCGAAAAACCCAGGGGGATAGTCATGCACCGTTCGCATCGACCGCATCAGCTGGCGCCCGCCGCCCTGCTCGCCGCCACCTTCGTCATCGTCCCGGCCGCCGCGCCCAGTTCGATTCCGGTGGCGGCCGCGGCGTGCCCGGACGCCGAAGTGGTGTTCGCCCGGGGACGGGAGGAGCCGCCCGGAGTCGGCGCCGTCGGCGACGCATTCGTCAACTCGCTGCGCGGCAAGACGCGCATGTCGGTCGGGGTGTACGGGGTGAACTACCCCGCCAACATCACCACCGGCGGCGGCGCCAACGACATCAACGGACACGTCCAGTCCATGGCCAAGAGCTGCCCGAACACGCGCATCGTGCTGGGCGGCTACTCGCTGGGCGCCGAGGTGGTCGACCGCGCGATGTGGAGTGGGCTGCCGCCGGCAACTGTCGCGGCGGTCGCGTTGTTCGGCAACGGGACCCGGACGATCCCGCCCGCGTTCGCCGGCAAGACGATCGACCAGTGCGCCAACGGCGACCCGATCTGCGGCCGGGGCACCAACTGGCCCTCACATCTGCAGCCGTCGTACATCGACTCCGGATTGGTGGACCAGGCCGCAAGCTTCGCCGCCGGCAAGCTCTGATCAGGCCGATCACCTGCGAAATCGAGGGCCCCAGCCACTAAACAAATCGCACCGGGAAAGTCATGATGTTTCACATGGCCGATAATGATTTCGCCAATGTGGATGTTGTTGTAGTGGGCGCCGGCTTCGCCGGCCTGTACGCCGCGTATCGGCTGCGACTCACGGGGCAGTCAATGCGCATTTTCGAAGCGGGTGACGACATCGGCGGCACCTGGTACTGGAACCGTTACCCAGGCGCCCGGGTCGACATCCCGAGCGTCGATTACATGTACAGCTTCGACCCGGATTGGTCGCGGGATTGGCAGTGGTCCGAGAAGTACGCCACCCAGCCCGAGATCCTGCGGTATCTGAACCACGTCGCCGACAAGCACGACCTGCGTCGCGACATCCAGTTGGGCACCCGTGTCACGCACGCGTACTGGGACGACACGCTGCCTGGTTACCGGGTGCGCACCGACCGCGGTGACGAAGTCACCTGTGGCCACCTGGTGATGGCGACGGGCTGTCTGTCGATGCCCAAGAATCTCGACATTACGGGTGTCGAAAAGTTCACCGGGGAGGTGTATTTCACCAGTCGCTGGCCGCATGAACCCGTCGACTTCACCGGCAAGCGCGTCGGTGTGGTGGGCACCGGGTCGTCGGGGATCCAATCGATCCCGCTGATCGCCGCCCAGGCGGCGCAGCTGGTCGTCTTCCAACGCACACCGTGCTTTTCCATCCCGGCCCACAACGGCCCGATCTCACCGGACAAGCTCGCGCAACTGGCCGACGACTCCGCCTACCGCCAAGCGGCGAAATACTCGTTCGGCGGGGTCCCGGCCGAGCGCACCATCACTCCGGCGTTCTCGGTGTCCGCCGAGGAACGCCGGGAGCGTTACGAACGCGCCTGGCAACGCGGCGAACTGCTCGAGGTGCTCAACCTGTATGCCGACGTGATGAGTAACCCGTTGGCCAACAAGGACTTTGCCGATTTCCTGCATGGGAAGATCCGCGGTATCGTGCGTGACCCGAAGACGGCGGACAAGCTCTGCCCGAAAACCTATCCCGTCGGCTCGAAACGGCTGTGCCTGGACACTGGCTACTACGCCACCTTCAACCTGCCGCATGTGCGACTGGTGAGCCTGCAGGACCAGCCGCTGCTGGCTGTCACCGAGACCGGAATCGACACGGCGGGTGAGTCTTTCGAGTTCGACGCGATCGTCTTCGCCACCGGCTTCGACGCGATCACGGGTGCTGTCGCGGCGATCGACATCCGCGGCCGGGATGGCCTCGCGTTGAAAGACAAGTGGGCGCACGGCCCGTCCACCTACCTCGGCCTGATGGTCGAGGGGCTCCCCAATTTCTTCCTGATCGCGGGTCCGCAAAGTCCTTCGGTGCTGTCGAACATGGCGGTATCCATCGAGCAACACGTCGATTTCGTTGCCGACGCACTCACGCATCTCCAAACCCACGGCTACGACCAAATCGAGCCAACACCGCTCGCCGAGGCCGGCTGGATGCAGCATGTCGACGACGCCGCATCGATAACACTGTTCCCGCAGGCGAATTCGTGGTACGTAGGCGCCAACATACCCGGCAAGCCACGCACCTTCATGGCCTACGCCGCCGGGGTCGACTTCTACCGGGTGGCGTGCGATGAGGTCGTCGCCCGCGATTACCTGGGCTTCAGGCTGTCCGGCAAAGGCGGCGCCCAATGCAATGACGGCGTCATCCGCCGCCTGCAACCCGATGTGCAGATGGTGCTCGAGCAACTGGCCCTGCTGAATCTGCCGCCGTTGGAGTCCCTGCCACCCGAACAAGCGCGGGCCCTCGTCAACGAAATGAACCTGGCGCGCCCGCCGGGGCCGGACGTCGGCGAAATCGTTGACGCAACCCTGCCCGGTGCCGACGGACCCCTGGCCTACCGGCTGTACCGTCCTCAGAGCCCAGGACCGCACCCGATCGTCGTCTACTTCCACGCCGGCGGATACGTTCTCGGCGACCAGGTTTCGGATGATCCGCTGTGCCGGGACCTGTGTGTGCGCAGCGATGCCGTCATTGTGTCGGTGAACTACCGGCACGCTCCCGAGCACCGGTTCCCGGCCGCAATCGAGGACGGTTGGGCCGCGCTCCGGTGGATCGCGGAGCACGCCGAGGAACTCGGCGGCATCCGCGGACGCCTGGCGGTCTGGGGGTGGAGCGCCGGCGGGGGCATCGCCGCGGTCGTCTGCCATCTGGCCAGGGACACCGGCTGGCCCAGGATTGCGGGTCAGGCGCTGCTCGCGCCGCTCACCGACACCGACCAAGGTCGCGCCTCCTACGTTGAGAACGCCGACGGCTACGGCCTCACCGCCCCGATGATGCGGTATTTCCTTGACCACTACGCAGATCCGGAGGTCCGGGGCGACCCGCGGATCGCGCCGCTGCGCGCGCCGGACCTGTCGGGGTTGCCGCCGGCGATCGTCGTCACCGCCGAGTTCGACCCGCTGCGCGACGAGGGTGACGCGTACGCCGAGGCGCTCGCCGCGGCCGGGGTCCCCACCCAGCATGTGCGGGCCCGCGGGCACACACACCTGTCGGTGACCATGGTCGACGTGGTGGTCTCCGGAGCCCCAGTCCGGGCCCAGATCGCCGATGCTCTGCGCGGGTTCTTCGCCGCCGACGCCGCCCAGAGTGCACCGGCGCAAACCGTGGGGTAGTTACCCAGGCTAAGGTCGGGCCGTGCGCAGACTGAGGATCCGGTAATGCGTGGGTAGCGCAGTTTGGCCGATGATCGTGACCGCTTCACCGTCCCAG
>NZ_LZKQ01000310.1 GCF_001668675.1 Mycobacterium asiaticum
CTCAAACGCCGACACCACCGCCCGCGCCTGAGCAGCGGCCTGCTCAGCCGCCGCACCCGCCGCACTCAACCACGCCGTATACGGCGTAGCCGCGGACGCCATCTCCAACGCCGCCGGGCCCTGCCAAGCATCGTTGACCAGACCCGAGGTCACCGCCTCGAAGAAGGACGACGCCGAGCCGAGCTCGGCAGCCAGGCCGTCCCAGGCCGACGCCACCGACGCCATCGGCGCCGATCCCGCGCCCAAAAGCATGTTCAGCGAGTTGATCTCGGGTGGCAAGGTCAGAAAACTCACCGGCTCAATACCTCTTCCTTACATTGCAGGAAAGCTTCTTGGGGGTTCCGGGCGGGGAAGCACATCATCAGCCGGCCACCCAGTCCGCCAGCGTCGCCTGCAACGCAGTCATCTGGCCGTGCAAGAAGCCGGAGACCTGGCTGCCGATGTTGCCGAAGCCGGAGATCAGGGCCGGGGCGTTGGCGGCCAGCGTGCTGGTGTTGGCGAAACCGGAGATGGCGTTGCCGATGTTCTGCCAGCCCGACAACAACGAACCGGAGTTGTACCAGCCCGACGTCAGCGCACCGTTGGCGTTGGCGAAGCCTGAACTGAAATCGCTGGAGTTGAAGAAACCGGAAGTGCCGCTGGAATTTCCGTTGAAGTAGCCCGATGACAACGTCCCCGAGGAGTTCCCGACACCGAGCAGCCCCGGTGCGGTGAGGTTGAGTTGGCCGAGGAGCGCCGTCTGGAACGGTATCTGTACGTTCCCCCCGACCACGAAGTTGTTCAGTTCGATCGGGTTGATCTTGATTTCGGGAATCGCTGGGGAGAGTTGGGTTCCGAAGAATTCGATCGTGACAGGAAGAATGACCACGGTAACAGTCATCGACACGTGGACCGGGATTTCGAATTGAGGGATCTTTTGGATGGTGATCGTGTCGAACTGACCGTCGATCGGGATCGCCAGGTTGGCACCTGCTATTAGGTCGATCGGGATCGCCGGGAAATTGAGCGGGAAGGTAATTCCCTCGCGTCCTTGGCTGTCGGCCAAGTTGAATGAACCTAGGTTTCCGCTGCCGGTGTTGAAGGAGCCGGTGTTGAGGTCACCGGCGTTGGCGAAGCCGGTGTTG
>NZ_LZKQ01000311.1 GCF_001668675.1 Mycobacterium asiaticum
GCGAAAGCCCCTGATTCGTACCGAATCAGGGGACTTTCGCGTCTGCTCGCCCCACCCCCGGGGCCACCCGACTGGCGCAAGGCGTTGCAACTAGATGCAACTAGCCGCCGTTGCCGCCAGTCCCGCCGGTCACCGCGGCGGTGCCATTGAGAACGACCGTGTCGAGGGCGGCACCACCGCCACCGCCGCCACCCATGCCACTGCCGCCGCCCGCACCGCCCCCGCCGTTCGTGGCACCGGTGCCGCTGGCGGCACCACCAACGCCGTTGCCACCGCCGGTACCACCGGCACCGCCCGTGGGGTTACCCGATGGGTAGGACGAGTGGACGTCGCCCCCGTCACCACCCGCGCCTCCGGTGCCGCCGAGGATGCCGCCGCCTCCACCACCGCCGCCAGCGGCACCGGCGACCCCCTTGCCGGTGAGGAAGGCACCCGCGCCGCCGCTGCCGCCCCCGCTGCCGGCACCGTCGGCTCCGGTGCCACCGGTTGTGTTCATGGGCCCCAGAGTGGCAACAAAGGCTGCGCCGCCGCCACCCCCGGCACCGCCGAAGTTACCGGTGGTGCCCGGGCTGCCGGTGCCGCCGCCACCGCCATCGCCGCCGTCACCGACGATGGGCTGCGAACTGGGGCTGGTACTCAGGACGGCCGTACCTCCGGCGCCGCCGTTGCCACCGTTGCCCCCGAAACCGCCGCCGCTGCTGTTGCCGCCCAGGCCGCCGTCACCACCGCCGCCACCGGCGGCGCCCGCCTGGATATTCGGGTTCAGCGTGTTGACGGTGGCGTTGCCGCCATGGCCGCCGTGGCCGCCGGCGCCGCCGGTCGGGCCGACCCCGCCGGTGCCACCGTTGCCACCGTTGCCGGCGGCCAGGTTGACGTTGTCGGGTCGGCTGGTGAACACGGTGCCGCCGTCGCCACCGTTTCCGCCCCTGCCCCCGATGCCGGCAAGGCTGACGCCGCCGTCACCGCCGTTGCCGCCGCTGCCGGAGCCGTGGGTGTCGCTGCCGCCGCCACCATCACCGCCGGCACCACCGTCCCCGCCGGTGCTGCCATTGCCACCGGTGCCGCCATTGCCGCCGTGGCCGCCGACGCTCGTGGTCCCGGCGGCGCCACCCGCACCGCCGGCACCGCCGTCGCCGCCGACGCCGCCGAGCATGGCGGTACCGCCGTCGCCGCCTCTACCGCCGATACCGGCAGCGGTGACGCCGTTGTCGTTGGCGCCGGCACCGCCCACGCCGCCCTGGCCACCACTGCCGACCGCACCGCTGTTGCCGTCGGCGCCGCCGAACAGGCGGGTGGCGAGGCCGCCGGCTCCGCCCAGACCTCCTTGGCCACCTTGACCGCCGTTCGTGCCGTTGAGAGCGCCGGCCACGCCGGCCACACCGGCTCCGCCCATCAACCAGCCGCCGGCGCCGCCGATACCGCCGGTGCCGCCGCCGAAGCCGGCCCCGCCCGGGCC
>NZ_LZKQ01000312.1 GCF_001668675.1 Mycobacterium asiaticum
CCCCCCCCCCCCCCCGCGGGGGGGGGCTGGGGGGGGGGCGGGCGCCCCCCCCCCCCCCCCCCCCCCCCCCGGCGGGGGGGGGGGGGGGGGGGGGGGGGGCCCCCCCCGCCACCCAACCTAGGGTCCGAGCTGGTAGGTCCCCGTCTGCGGGTTGTGATACCAGCCGCCGGCCGCGTGTGTTCCACCATCGACGTGCAAGGTCTGGCCGGTGATGTAGGTGGACATGTCCGAGGCGAGAAACACCGCGACACTGGCCGTTTCGTCGACATGGCCCGGACGGCCCCACGGGACGACGGCACCCATCGCCGCGCTGGCATCCTCGCCGCCGAGCGGCGCCAGCCTTCGGTGGCCTGCTCCTCGAAAGTCCGGTCGAGCCGCTCGAACCGGCGGCGGATCGAGGCGCGGGCGGCCTCGTGCGGCAGCACGTACAGCCGGTTGGCCAGGATCGCGTCGGCGGTCAGGCGGGCCACTGCATTGACATCGAGGGTGTCGTCCTGCTGAGGGAGTGAGCCCGTCGAGCCGGTGACGTCGGGCTGGGACGCGAGCCCGTAGTCGGCGCCGCGGATGCGTTCGGAATTGGACACCAGCTTGGTCTCGATGACCATCGGGCACAGCACCGACACCCCGATGCCGTTGCCCTTCACCTCGCGGGCCAGCGTTTCGGCAAGGCCCACCACCCCGTACTTGGCGACCCCGTAGGCGCCCAGCCCGGCGTTGGGCACCAGCCCGGCGAACGATGCGGTGAACGCGATGTGCCCACCCGTGCCCTGCTCGAGCAACCTGGGCAGGAAGGCCTCCACGGCGTGGATGTTCCCCCAGAGGTCGATATCGATCACCCACCGCCAGTCCTCGTGCGTCATCTCGGCGATCGGGCCGGCGACGACGATGCCCGCGTTGCTGAACAGCACGTCCAGCTGTCCGAGCAGCCGGAAGGACTCGTCGGCCAGGTGCACCATCTCCTCCAGATGGCGCACGTCGCATTGCACGCCGTGCGCGTCGAACCCTTCGCCGCGCAGGTGCGTGACGGCCTGCTCCAGGCCCGGCTGGTCGACATCGGCCAGCACCACTCGCGCCCCGCGACGGGCGAATTCGGTGGCGGTGGCCAGGCCGATCCCGCTCGCGCCGCCCGTGACAACCGCCCCGCGTCCGTCGAAACTCGACAAGTGTCCGTCCATAGGCGGAAACCCTATTTGAGGCAGCTCCCCGCGTCGACGGGCAGGGTGACACCGGTGATGTACCGGGCTTCGTCGGAGGCCAGGAACAGCACGGCGTTGCTGATGTCCTGCGCGTCAACCCACGGCACGGGCAGCGTGTGGAACATCTGGCAGATCGGAGCCATGTCGTCGGGGCCCGGGTTCTCCAGGTCTGGGCGGAAGAGTTTCCAGGTGCCCTCGTTCATGATCATCCCGGTGCTCACATGCGTGGGATGCACCGAGTTCACCCGAATCATCTTCTGTCCCAACTCGACTGCGAACGAGCGCATCAGCCCGACCACACCGTGCTTGGCGGCGACATAGTTGCCGCAATGCGGGTACGCCTTCAGCCCGCCGACCGAACTGGTCAGGATGATCGATCCACCCCGGCCGCCGGCAAGGATATGCGGCACACCGGCTTTCACCGTTTTCCACACACCCGACAGATTGACGTCGATCATCTCCTGCCAGTCATGTTCGGTGCACTGATCCAAGGTGTCCCCGCCATTGCCGATGCCGGCGTTGGCCACGATGATGTCCAGCCGGCCCAACTGGTCCACTCCGGCATCCACCGCCGCCTTCAGCCCGTCATAGTCACGAACGTCCACTTCAGCGGTGAAGATCTGCCGGTTGTAACTCTTGACCAGATCAGCGGTTTCGGCCAGATCCTCCGGCGTCGCCGCCGGGATCGGGCTCGTTGCCACGACCCGTTTGCACACGTCGATGGCGATGATGTCGGCGCCCTCCTGAGCCAACCGCACCGCGTGGCTGCGGCCCTGGCCGAGCGCCGCCCCCGTGACGAAGGCGACTTTGCCTGCTACCCGCCCCTTGCCGTCGTCGCTCATTGTTACCTCGTTTCCTGATTCAGCCGATAATTGCCGGCATGGACTCCCAACCCCGCACCGTGGACGTCGGGGAAAGTTTGGCGTCGTTGAGGTCGACGTCCCATTCGGGGAAGCGCTTGAGGATCTCCTCGATCGCGATCCGGCCCTCCAGCCGGGCCAACGCCGAGCCCAGGCAGTAATGGGTGCCGACGCTGAACGTCAGGTGCTGATGCGGTTCGCGATAGATGTCGAAAACGTCACCGTCGGGCGGGAATTGGCGGTGGTCCCGGTTGGCCGCGCCGATCAGCATCATCATGACGCTGCCTTCGGGCACCGGCTGGCCGTAGTACTCCACGTCGCGGGTGACGTATCGTGCCACGTGCGGAGCCGGCGGCTCGTACCGCAGTAGCTCTTCGACGGCTACCGGGATCAGCGCGGGGTTCTCGACCAGAGCGCGCCGCTGATCGGGATGTTCGGCCAGCACCTTGCCCGCCCACCCAATCAGCCGGGTGGTGGTCTCGTTACCGGCCCCCGACACCACGGTGATGTAGGTGAGCAACTCGTCGCGGCGCATCCGGCGCACCGTGCCGGTCTCGTCCTCGAATTCGGCATTCAGCAGTTCGGTCGTCAGGTCGTTGGACGGGTTCGCGGCGCGCCAGTCGATGTACTGGCCGAAGAACTCACCGCTCAGCATCGCCTTGGCCGAGATCTCCATCGGCTTACCGGCCTCGGTGCGCATCTGCGCGTTGGCGAAATCGCGTGCGGCTTCCTGATCTTCCTCCGGCACACCGAGCAGCATGCCGATCACCCGCATCGGCATCTGCGCTCCGAGGTCGTTCACGAAGTCGAATCGACCCGTCCCGATCAGCGGATCCAGGCTGCGCGCGCAGAATTCGCGGATCTTGGGCTCGAGATCGTTGATCTTGCGTGGAGTGAACATGCGCGACAACAACTTACGGTGAATGTCGTGGATAGGCGGGTCTTCGAAGATGAGGACGCCCGGCGGCATCTCGATGTTGGCCCGAATCAGTTCCAATATCGCGCCCTTGGCCGAGCTGAAGGTCTGGTAGTCGACGATCGCATTGTCGACGTCGGCGAAGCGGCTCAGCGCGTAGAAGTCGTGTTGCTCGTTGTAGTACAGCGGCATCTCTTCGCGCAGCCGCTTGAACATGGGATAGGGGTCGGCGTTGAGCTCGACGTCGTACGGGTCGAAATAGACGTCGTTGGCTGCGCTGACTGTCACGGGTGATTGCCCTCTCGCCGGTAACGCGCCCTGTTCGTCAGGAGAGCGCGACAATGCCGCCTGTAGAACTCTGTCATCACCCACCAACGAGTGTCAACGTCGAATCCGTTTTGGCTATTTGCAGTTCTTTGTACCAGAGAATACCGTTCTCACAAGATAATGACGTGCGATATTCGCTCATGCGAATTTGAGTGGGTCGAACTACTTGCCCGCGAATCCGCGTGAGCAGAAATCCCAGACCTCGTCGGCGCTGATCGGGTGAACCGTCGCGTCGTCGGAGCCGCCGCTGGATTGCGCGATGAACATCACCGTCTGCATCGTCATGGCGGCCACGCGCTTGGCGTTGACGTCGGCGCGCAACTTGCCAGCTTCGCTGGCGGCCTCCATGAGCTCAGTCAGCAAAGCCAGCAGGGGGGCATGGGCAATCTTGACCTCGGCGGGATGGGTCACCAGCAAACGGGGCGCGAAATCGGTGAACAGCGGGCGCTTGGCGGTGGGGTCGGGGCGTGAAGCCTCATAGAGCAACTCGACGGCGACCTTGAGTCGCTCCAGCGGATCGGTGTGACTCTCGGTGGCGGCGCGGATCTGGTCGGCCGACCGGCTCAGGGCGTCCTCGAACAGGGCCAGCAACAGTTCGTGCTTGCCGTCGAACTGCAGGTAGAAGCTGCGCAGCGACTGACGCGACCGGTCCACGACCTCCTGGACGGTAAAGTCCGTGCTGCCCTTCTCGATGATGATGGCCTGCGCGGCGTCCAGGAAGCGCTGAACGCGCTGTGCGGCCCGCAGTTTTGCGGTCTTGATGGATCGCTCGACGGCCCGCTGCTTCCAGGCCGGCTCTTCACTGGGGTTCGTCACGGGCGGCTCAGGAGATTGCCGCGAGGAGAGAACATGATTGGACTGTACCGGAGAACGTCGTGCCATCGCGGTGCTCGACCTCCTCACGGACGATGTCTTGGAGATTGTAACTTCCTCACGGCGAGAATACTATTCTCTTAGACGCGTGTTTGGGAAGCGGATTGGCGAGAGCGAACCCGGACAGCCCTCATAAGCAGCCCGATAAACCCGGAGAGTCCCGTGCAGCTGACGTTCGATGCCGATGTCGAGGCATTTCGCGCCGAATTCATCGCATTCCTCGACGAGCATCTGCCCGACGAGGCCGTGGGGTTCGAGCGGCCGCGGTCGTGTTCGCACCTGCCCGAATGGGCGGCCCAATGGCAGCGCCTGCTGTTCGACCACGGCTGGCTGCTGCCCGGCAACCCACCCGAGTTCGGCGGCCGCAACGCTTCGCTGTTGCAGCAGTATGTGCACGCCGATGAGATGGCCCGGCGCCGGATCTATCGCAGCTTCAATCCCCAAGGCGTGGGCATCATCGCGGCATCGCTGCTGTCGTTCGGAACTCGCGAACAGCAGCAGCGGTGGGCAATACCGATTCTGCGCGCCGAAATCACCGCGTCGCTGGGCATGAGCGAACCCGGGGCCGGATCGGATCTGGCGTCGCTCAAGACGCGTGCGGTGCTCGACGGTGACCACTTCGTGGTGAACGGGCAGAAGGTCTGGACATCCGGCGCTCACGATGCCGACGTGTTGTTGACGTTCGTGCGCACCAACACCGAAGTCCCAAAACACAAGGGCATCAGCGTATTGCTGATCCCGACGGACACACCCGGGGTGGTGCGCCGTCCGTTCGCGTCGATCTGCGACCACGATGACGTCGACTTCAACGAGGTGTTCTTCACCGATGCGCGGGTGCCGGCCGAGAATTTGGTCGGTGAACTCAACGTCGGCTGGCGGGTGGCGCACGGCTCCCTTGGCCACGAGCGCGCGATGCTCTGGCTCGACTATGCGAACCTATTGGACGAGCTGACAACCGATTACACGCCCAGCGGGGTGCTGGAGCGGGATCGCTACGCCACCCTGGTGATGGACGCCCGCGCGATGCGACTGCTGGGCTCGGCGGCGACGGCGCGCGCGGCGCGCGGGGAAGAGGACGTGCCCGCGCAGTCGGTCCTGAAACTGCTGGGCTCGGAAGCCCTGCAGCGCGCCGCCGAGGACGCGCTGAACGCCAAGGGCGCCGACGGCCTGGTCCATCCTGCGATAACCGCGCCGTTCGCCCCGCTGAATCTTGATGACTACTACGGCAGTTGGTTCGACCGGTACGCACGTAGCTTCGCCGGCACCATCGCCGGGGGCACCTCGGAGATTCAGCGCAACATCATCGCCGAGCGGATCCTGGGCTTACCCCGCAACTGAGGCGCCGCGAGTGTGTGTGTCACGACGCCCGCGCGGCGTGTCGCGTCGCGAAACGCACACTCGACGGTTACAAGCGGGCCAGTCGCGGCGCAAACCCGCGCTCCCGCAGCACTTTCCCCGCCGCCCGGGTCAGCTCCCGTGAGCTGCCGAGCAGGCTGTCCAGCACCAGCGCACGCTTGACGTGCTGGTGCAGTCGGTGTTCGGCGGTGAAGCCGATGCCGCCGAGCACCTGCTGGCAGTGCCGCGCCGCGGTCAGCGCCGCTTGTCCCGCGGCCGCTTTGGCCAGCAGGCAGGCCAGCTCGTCGGGCTCATCGGTGGCGGCCTGCAGCGTGGCCTCGGCGCCCTCGATGGCCACCAGGGTCTCGGCGAGTCGGTGCCGCACCGCCTGAAACGACGCGAGCGGACGGCCGAACTGCACGCGATCCAGGGCGTGTTGGCGCGCCAGGGACAGCATCGCCCGGCTGGTGCCGACCAGCCACCAGCCCAGCGCCACGCGTCCCTGGTCCAACGGCACCGGTTCCCCGGTCGACGTCCGGTGTATCGGCAGTTCTTCGTCGAGCGCGGTTGCCGTGTCGTCGCTGCGCTCCCAGACCACCCAGGAGCCGCCCGCATACGGCAGCGGCACGGTGCCCCCACCCGGGCTCCCGGCAGCGCACAGCACGACGTCATTGAGCACCGGCGCATGCGCGCCGGTTTCGCCGAGCAGCCGGAAGACCAAGGGAATCGCAGATTCCGGGATCTCGGCGAGCATGTCGAGCCAGCCGAGTTCGGTCAGGGCCGCATCGAGTTTGGGGCCGGAAGCGCCCGTCATGGCGGTGCGCAGCGAGTCCGATATCAGCTGGAGTTCACCGGGGTCGCTCACGCTCACTCCTTGCCCAGGTCCAGTAACCGGCGGGCGATGATGTTGCGCTGGATCTCCGCGGTCCCCCCGTAAATGGTGGCCGCCCGGGAATACAGGTATTCGGGCCGCCAGGCTGTGTCGTCGAGTTCCAGGGCTCCGGGGAGCAGATCGTGCACGGTGTCGTACAGCCGCTGTTCGGCACCGGCCAACAACACTT
The DNA here is from genome assembly GCF_001668675.1 of Mycobacterium asiaticum. Lineage (GTDB taxonomy): Bacteria > Actinomycetota > Actinomycetes > Mycobacteriales > Mycobacteriaceae > Mycobacterium > Mycobacterium asiaticum_D. Next base: position 6,569 of record NZ_LZKQ01000312.1, read on the forward strand.
TGTCGATCGAGGTGTCCGGGCCCAGCCGCGCCCCGCCCGCCAGCCGGTGCTGCGTCGCACGGGACCGGCAGCGCAACGTATGCAATGCGAGATATGCGGCACCCAAGGAAGTTTCGTCGGCGTCGGAAGCCTCGGCGATCAGCGCGTCGAAGCGCGAATACAGATACGCAATTCGCTGCCAGAAACAGGTCGACCGCTCGTACGGCAGCAGGTCCATCGCCAGCCGCCAGCCGTCCCCGGGCCGGCCGAGCATGCGGTCAGACGGGATCACCACCTCGTCGTAGTAGACCTCGCAGAATTCGTCGACGCCGTGCATGGTGCGCAGTGGGCGGACGGTGATGCCCGGGGTGTCCATGTCGACGAAGAACGCGGTGATGCCGTCATAGCCGGGCGCGGTCCGGGTGAGCAGGATGCAGCGGGTGGCGAATTGCGCGTAGCTGGTCCACACCTTCTGGCCGTTGACGATCCAGTTGTCGCCCTCTGGCGTGGCCCGGGTGGACAGCGACGCCAGATCACTACCCGACCCAGGTTCGGAGAATCCCTGACACCAGGTTTCTTGGCCACTGAGCAGTCGCGGCAACATCTCGGTCGCGAGTTCTGGTGGCGCGTAATCGATCATGGTGGGGGCCAGCACTTCGACCATCGAGTACGGTCCCGGCTCGGCCAGTCGGCGACCCACCACCTCCTCGCCGACGATCGCGCGCAGCAGCGCGGGTCCGCCCAGTCCGCCGGCTTCGGTTGGCCAGCCGTAGCGCATCCAGCCGGCCTCGTAGAGCGCGGCGTGGACGCGGGCGAGCTGGCGCATGTGCCCCTGTAGCGAATGGTCCGGCTCTGGGGTCAGGTCATGCTCGTCGAGCCAGGCGCACAGCTCCGCGCGGAACTGCTCGACGTTCACGGCGTGGGACGGCCCACGGCGTGCGGACGGCCCGAGTCGTGCACGCCGCTGCGCCGAATGAACGTCATAGCACGGGTTTTCAGCCGCCAGCCGGCGGCGGTCCGCTGGTAGGTGTCGCGGTAGTAGCCGATTCGCATGTCGTGCGCGGAATGTTCGATGAAGCACAGCGGCTGGGTGCCGCTCGCCGAGTCGCCGTCGAGTTGCTCGACCAGCGCCGTCCCGGTCATGAACAGGCCCTTGGGGGCGGCGGCGACCAACTCGGGAAACCGGTCCAGGGTGTAGGTGTCGCCGAATGCGCTGTAGGTGCCGTCCGGCGTGAAAACCCCGATGAGACCGTCGATGTCGCCCTGGGTGATGGTCACCGCGTAGCGGGCCAGCAATTGCTGAATCTCGACCAGGTCGTCAGTTCTGGTTGGCATATACCTTGCCGCCTTTCATGACAAAGCCGACGTTTCGGGTAACGGTGATGTCGTCCAACGGGTTTCCCGGTACCGCGATCACGTCGGCGAGCAATCCCTCGGCCAGTCGGCCGCGGTCGGTGCGGTTGATCAGCTCGGCGGCGGTCACCGTGGCCGCCCGCAGCACGGCCAGCGGCGGCAGGCCCCATTCCACCAGGGTGACGAGTTCGTCGGCGTTCTTGCCGTGCGGTATCGCGGGCGCGTCGGTGCCGACCGCGATCTTCACCCCGGCCCGGTGCGCGGCCAGGATGGATGTGCGTGAGCGGGGGAACATCTCAGCCGCCTTGGCCTGCAATTCCGGTGGGGCGTGCGAAACGTCCATGCCCTCGGCCAGGCGCCGGGTGCTGACCAGGAACGTGCCGTGCTCCACCATCGATGCGATCGCCTCGTCGTCGATCAGGAAACCGTGTTCGATGCAGTCGATTCCGGCCGCGACCGCATGCTTGACGGCTTCGGCGCCATGCGTGTGTGCGGCGACCCGCAGCCCCCGCCGGTGCGCCTCGTCCACGATCGCCCGCAACTCGTCATCCGAATAGTGTTGCGCACCAGGTGGTCCGGTCAGCGACATCACGCCGCCCGAGCAGCAGACCTTGATCAATTGGGCGCCGTGTTTGATCTGGTATCGCACCGCACGGCGGATCTCGTCCACGCCGTTGGCGATGCCCTCCTCGACGGTCAGGTCCAGCACGTGCGGGGCGAACGCGGCAAACATCGTCGGGTCCAGGTGCCCACCGGTGGGTGTAATCGCATGTCCGGCAGGCACAATTCGCGGTCCGTCGATCCAGCCCGCGTCGATCGCCTTGCCCAGCGCGACGTCGAGCAGGTAACCGCCGGTCTTGACGAACAGCCCGAGATTACGCACGGTGGTGAATCCGGCGCGCAGGGTGCGACGGGCATTGCCCACGGCGCGCAGCACCCGCGTCGGCGGATCGTCCTGCACCTGGGAAAGACCCGGCTTCTCGCCACGGCCGCCCATCAGCAGGTTGACTTCCATGTCCATCAACCCGGGCAACAGGATCTGATCGCCCAGATCGATCACGGTGTCTTCTGGGCCCGTCGGGCTCGAGCCGCCAACACCGACGATGCGATCGCCCTCGATCCGCAGCACGCCTGGTCGGACGATCTCACCGGCGTCGACGTCGAACAGCCCTGCCGCCTTGAGGGTCAGCCGCGATGAGCCGCTTGCGCGAAGAGCGTCGGGCAAAGTCAGATCACCGGCTCCCGGGTCAGTTCCACCCACGCCGCGCCGCTGTCCGGGACGCGCGGCTGCTTCCAGGCCTCGACGGGAAACGAGATCATCACCAATGACTGCATCAGGTGCATGAGCGTGCGGGCGTCCTCGGGTAGGTCGTCGAGCGGGTACTTGTCAACGTAGTCGATGACATCGTTGAGGAGCGGGAAGGCGGCGTCGTAGAACTCCTGCAGCTCGGCCATCGTCGAGGCCAGCCGTTTGGCGTAGCGATCGGGTTCGTGGGCCAGGTCCCAGTCCAAAAACGGCTCCAGGGCCGCGAATTCAGCGGGAAGCGCCATTGCCGGAGTACTCCTTAACGTAGTCGCCGGTCACCTTGTGCAAGTGCCGGAGCAGGATTTCCTGGTCGCACAACGGGAAGTCGCTGACGACCTTGGTGCCGATCATGGTCTGGGTGGCTTCCAGGGTGTTGGCGTCCTGCAGGGCGTATTCCTTGAAGGTCACCGCCGCCAGTTCCTGCGCCAGGCGCTCCCGCGCGTTGCGCGGCGGAACGAAGTACAGCGTGCACTCGAAGATGTGCTTGTCGACGGCGGTCGGCCAGTAGTGGTAGGTCAGGAACCAGCCCGGCTCCCAGATCAGCAGCATGAAATTCGGGTAGAAGTGCCACGCATCGATTCCCCACTGCTTGACCTTTTTCGGGTTGACACCCGGCGGCAGTTGGTCGAGGTTGGCGATGACTTCCGGCTTGTCCCAGGGCCCGAACAACCCGCTGCGCAGCAGCTGATCCATCGGCTTGACCATCTTCATGTCGGCCGGCGGGGCCTGACCGCCCCAGGTGGAGATCATTCCGTGCGGGCTGGCAAGTTCGTAGTGCAGCGCCTCGAAGCCGTACTTGATGATCTTGGCGGCCTCTTCCTTGGTGTACTGCCCTTGGTGCAGCACCGGCGCGTGATAGAACTCGGCGAACGCGTCGATGAACAACTTCCAGTTGCTGCCCACCTCGGCGCGGTACGAGTAGGTTTCGGTCATCTCGCCGAATGGATAGCCCTCGATGCCCTTGGCCAGCGGTCCGAGGTAATCGATCAGCGGCTGGGCGGCCTGGTCGAAGTTGATGAAGATGAAGCCTTCCCACACCTCGCAGCGCACCGGCACCAGGCCGTAGTCGCCCTTGTCGACGTTGAAGAACTCGTCCTCTTGCTGGATGTAGGTCAAGTCGCCGTCGAGGTTGTAGCGCCAGGCATGGTACTTGCAGGTGAACTGCCGGCAGGTACCGGACGTCTCTTGATGCGGAAAGTCGTTCCACACCAGCTTGTTTCCGCGGTGGCGGCATACGTTGTGGAACGCCTTGACCGAGCCGTCCTTGGTCTTGACGATGATCACCGACATGCCTTGCCCGGCCGACGGCAATTCCTTGGTGAAGTAACTGCCGGTGCGGGGCAGCCGTTCGACACGACCGACGTTGAGCCAGGTGCGCTTGAAGATCGCCTCCCGCTCGGCCTCGAAGAATGCCGGATCAATCGAGTCGGTGTAGTCGACCGGCGCCGTTCCCAGTTCGGGGTAGTTCTCTGTCCAGCTTCCGGCGGCTGGCTTCGGGAAGTGGGCCACTCTTACTTCTCCTCGGATTTGGTGGTTGTCTCGAGCTCGACACCAAAAGTGTTGAGCGCCATGGCGAGCATGATGTACGAGCCGACCGTGAAGACGTAGTCCATCCGCTGGCGGTCGTCGAAGCGGGTGCCCAGCGTGGCCCAGGTCTGGTCGGACAGCGCAGATTGCTCGTCGAGTTCGTCCACGCCGGCCAGGATCGCGCGTTCGAATTCGTCGAACGCCGTTTCGGCGATCCGCGGCTGCCGCGCTGCCTCGACCTCGGCGTCGGACACGCCCTCCCGCTTGGCCAGGTTCACGTGATGCGTCCATTCGTAGGCGCAGGCGCGACGGTGCGCGACCCGCAGGATGGCCAGTTCGCGCACCCGCGGCGGCAGCGTGGACGTGAACAGCAGATGCACGTTGAACTTCAGGAACGCCTTGGTCAGAACGGGGTGGTTGACCAACGTCGCCAGCACGTTGGACGCGTCGCGCGGATTGCGGCGATCCGCGGGCAGCATGCCGGCCAGCGCCTGGTCGACAGACTCATCCCAGCGGTCGGCGGGCAGCGGCGGCAAGCGCATCGCGCGAGTATCCTCTCGGTCAAAGAGAATCATATTCTCATTTCCAACCAATAGACTCACACATATTGTTCTGTTGGTCAATCTCGGAGCGAAACGATCCGCACCATATGGGAGAGGGCCCGCGCCAGCGGCACACCGAGAGTCGTTCCCAACCGGAGAATTTGCCGTTCGTTCGCAGCTTGCCGGGGCTTTTTGCACCACCGACGGCAACGCTGGATGTTGATTCTCGCTTCGCGAGAAGCTAGTTTTCAACTTATAGAGATTTTGCGCATGCGGGGCTTGACTGTGCCGGTCGGGGGCCGGTGGGAACCCGCGCGTTCGTTGAGACCCGTGCGATCGGTTGGGTCCGGCCAGAACTAGAAGGGAAGCGTCGTGAACAAAGAGGACATGATCCTGATCAGCGTGGACGACCACACCGTCGAGCCGCCGAACATGTTCCAGAACCACCTGGCGAAGAAGTACATCGACGACGCACCGCGTCTGGTGCACAACGCCGACGGTTCGGACATGTGGAAGTTCCGCGACACCGTGATCCCGAATGTCGCGCTGAACGCCGTCGCCGGCCGGCCGAAGGAGGAGTACGGCATCGAACCCACCGGACTCGACGAAATCCGGCCCGGTTGTTACAACGTGGACGAGCGGGTCAAGGACATGAACGCCGGTGGCATCCTGGCCTCGATCTGTTTCCCGTCGTTCCCCGGGTTCGCCGGTCGGTTGTTCGCCACCGACGACCCCGACTTCTCGATCGCACTGGTGCAGGCATACAACGACTGGCACATCGAGGAGTGGTGCGGCGCCTACCCCGCGCGGTTCATCCCGATGGCCATCCCGGTGATCTGGGACGCCGAGGCCTGTGCCGCCGAGGTGCGCCGGGTCGCCAAGAAGGGCGTGCACGCGCTGACCTTCACCGAGAACCCGGCCGCGATGGGCTACCCCAGCTTCCACAACGAGTACTGGAACCCACTGTGGAAAGCCCTGTGCGACACCGACACCGTGATGAACGTGCACATCGGTTCCTCGGGCCGGCTGGCCATCACCGCGCCGGACGCGCCGATGGACGTGATGATCACGCTGCAGCCGATGAACATCGTGCAGGCCGCCGCGGACCTGCTGTGGTCACGGCCCATCAAGGAGTACCCGGACCTGAAGATCGCGCTGTCCGAAGGTGGCACCGGCTGGATCCCCTACTTCCTGGAACGCGCCGACCGCACCTACGAGATGCACTCGACCTGGACGCATCAGGACTTCAAGGGCAAGCTGCCCAGCGAGGTTTTCCGCGAGCACTTCCTGACCTGTTTCATCAGCGACAAGGTGGGTGTGGCGCTGCGCAACATGATCGGCATCGACAACATCTGCTGGGAGGCCGACTACCCGCACAGTGACTCGATGTGGCCGGGCGCGCCCGAGGAGTTGTGGGACGTGTTGTCCATCAACAACGTTCCCGATGACGAGATCAACAAGATGACCCACGAGAACGCCATGCGCTGGTACTCGTTCGACCCGTTCACGCACATCACCCGCGAACAGGCCTCCGTCGGTGCACTGCGCAAAGCCGCCGAGGGCCACGATGTGTCCATCAAGGCGGCGGGCCACGACAAGGACAGCCGGGGCGGCGCGTCCTTCGCTGACTTCGCGGCCAACGCGAAGGCCCTCACCGGCAACACCGACTAGGTCCCGTTCCCCCGCGAGCAGACGCAAAAGCACCCAAATGCTCGGCGCGTCGGGGGCTTTTGCGTCTGCTCGCGCAATCAGGAGGCGCCACACGTGGACGGCATGAACTTTGAGCTGACCGAGGACCAGGAGCTCATCCGGCGCTCGGTCGCGGAGTTGGCGTCGAAATTCGACGACCACTACTGGATGGAAAAAGACCAGGCGCACGAGTTCCCGACGGAGTTCTACCGCGCCATCGCCGACGGCGGCTGGCTCGGCATGACGATTCCCACCGAGTACGGCGGGCACGGTCTGGGGATCACCGAAGCAACCATCCTGCTCGAGGAAGTGGCCAAGTCCGGCGGCGCGATGAACGCCGCCAGCTCCATCCACCTGACGATCTTCGGCATGCAGCCGGTGGTGGTGCACGGCTCCGACGAGCTCAAGGCCCGCACCCTGCCACGGGTGGCGACGGGGGAGGTCCACGTCTGCTTCGGCGTCACTGAACCCGGCGCCGGCCTTGATACCTCACGGATCACGACGTTTGCCAAGCGCAACGGCGATCGCTACGTCGTCAACGGCCGCAAGGTCTGGATCTCCAAGGCGATGGAGTCCGACAAGATCCTGTTGCTGACCCGCACCCAGAGCTATGACGAGGTCGCCAAGAAGACCGACGGCATGACTCTGTTCCTCACCGACCTCGACCGCAGCCGCGTCGACATCCGGCCGATCAACAAAATGGGCCGGAATGCCGTCAGCTCCAACGAGCTGTTCATCGACAACCTGGAAGTCCCCGTCGAGGACCGGGTCGGTGAGGAGGGCAAGGGTTTCCAGTACATCCTGGACGGGCTGAACCCGGAACGGATGCTGATCGCGGCCGAGGCGCTCGGCATCGGCCGGGTGGCGCTGGACAAGGCCGTCAAGTACGGCAACGAGCGCGAGGTGTTCGGCCGGCCCATCGGGATGAACCAGGGCCTACAGTTCCCGCTCGCGGACTCACTGGCTCGCCTGGATGCCGCCGAGCTCATGCTGCGCAAGGCCACCTGGCTCTACGACAGCGGCAAACCCTGTGGGCGCGAAGCCAATACGGCAAAATACCTGTGCGCCGACGCCGGCTTCACCGCCGCGGACCGGGCGCTGCAAACCCATGGCGGCATGGGTTACGCCGAGGAGTATCACGTCACGCGGTACTTCCGCGAGGCGCGGCTGATGAAGATCGCGCCGGTCAGCCAGGAGATGATCCTCAACTTCCTCGGTTCGCACGTCTTGAAACTGCCTCGCAGCTACTGAGGGCTACTAGGTAGTTTGTTGTTCGTCGAACGAGGATCGGAGCGAACACATGCGGGAGACCGTCATCGTCGAGGCGGTGCGCACCGCGGTCGGCAAGCGCAACGGCGGACTGTCGGGCATGCACGCCGCCGACCTGTCCGCCGTCGTCCTCAATGAGCTGCTGGAACGCACCGGCGTCAATCCCGAGCGCATCGACGACGTCATCTGGGGCTGCGTGTCCCAGGTCGGCGACCAGTCCAGCAATATCGGCCGCTATGCCGTGCTGGCCGCCGGCTGGCCGGAGAGTATCCCCGGCACCACCGTCAACCGAGCCTGCGGCTCCAGCCAACAGGCGCTCGACTTCGCCGTGCAGGCGGTGATGTCGGGTCAGCAGGACGTGGTGGTGGCCGGCGGCGTCGAGGTGATGAGCCGAGTCCCGCTCGGCGCGGCCAGGGCGACCGGGATGCCCTACGGGCCGAAAGTCCTTGCCCGATACGACGATTTCTCGTTCAACCAGGGGTTGTCGGCGGAGATGATCGCCAAGAAGTGGGGGCTGTCCCGGAGCAGGCTCGACGAGTACTCTGCGCTGTCGCACGAACGGGCTGCCGCGGCCCAGGACGGCGGCGCGTTCACCGAACAGATCGTCCCGGTGTTCACCGACGACGAGGCCGGCCTGGTCCACCAGGACGAGGGCATCCGGCGGGGGACCACGGTCGAGAAGCTGGCCGGATTGAAGCCGGCCTTCGTCGAAGACGGGGTGATCCACGCAGGCAACTCCTCGCAGATCTCCGACGGAGCCGCCGCGCTGTTGGTCACCACTTCCGAATTGGCGCTCGAGATGGGTCTGACGCCGATCGTGCGTTATCGCGCCGGCGCGGTCACCGGAGCCGATCCGGTGCTGATGCTGACCGGTCCGATCCCCGCGACCGAGAAGGTACTCGCGAAGTCCGGTGTCCGGATCGACGACGTCGGCGTGTTCGAGGTGAACGAGGCTTTCGCGCCGGTGCCGCTGGCCTGGCTCGCCGAGACCGGCGCGGACCCGGACCGGTTGAATCCGCTGGGCGGCGCGATCGCACTCGGTCACCCGCTGGGCGCGTCAGGGGCGGTGCTGATGACCCGCATGATCCACCACATGCGGGACAACGGCATCCGATTCGGGCTGCAGACCATGTGCGAGGGCGGCGGCACGGCCAACGCCACGCTGGTGGAGTTGGTGCACTAAGAAACGGCCACGAAGAGGGCCTTGTCAGTGCAGGGCGAACCAACCTACTGTGTATTCACTAGGTTGGTTTGCCTGATCGGCTCGACGAAGGAATCCGGTGCCCGAGGTACGGCCCTACGAGACGTTGCTGGCCAAAGGTGAGGATCGCAAACAACGCATCCTTGCCGTGGCGCAGCGGCTGCTGTCGCGCAACGGATGGCGCAGCACAACTCTGGCTCAGATCGCGCGCGAGGCCGGCGTCACGCCCGCGGGACTGCTGCATCACTTCGAATCTAAAGAGCAGTTGCTGCACGCCGTGCTGGACGCCCGCGACGCCGATGACGACACGCACTCCGACCGCGGCGGTGACCTGATCGGTGAGATCGCCCAGGTCGCAGACCGTTTCAGCCGGGCACCCGAGCTGCTGGGCACGTTCACCGTGCTGCTGGTGGAGAACCTCGCCGCCGACGCCCCGCTGCACGACCGTCTGGTGCGACGGCAACGGGATGCCACCGAGATCGTCGCCGAAGGCATCCGCCGCGGCCAGGCCGCCGGCCGGTATCGCACCGACATAGACCCCGCCGTCAAGGCAGTGGAAATTCTCGCCTTCATCCACGGAATGGAAATGACATGGTTGCTGGACCCTTCGATACCGCTGGCCGAGGTGTTCAAGGAGTACGCGGAGACGCTGGCGCGCGACTTTTCCCCGCCCAAGACGCCCTAGAGCCCGACATGCGATATCGCCTGGACGTCGTCGCGTCCAGCGCGGTCGACGTGGTGCGGTTCGCCGGTGGCTGGCTCTTCGATCGATCAATGGCCGGCTGGGATGTCACCGTCCTGCTCACCGACCATCCCGACGATCGGCCGCTGCACATCCTCGGCGCCAGGACCCTCGACCTGGAAAGCGCCCTGGCCTCGGTGGGTACGCGGCCCCGCCCCCAGGCCCTGGCGGCCGCGGCGGACCTGCTCGGATCGGACCCGCGGGTGCGCACCGGGGTACTGCAGGCGCTCGATCACGGCGTCACCGAGGTCACCCTGTGGGGCCGCACCTGGCCGGCCGAACTCGATGACAGCGTGGGCCGGGTGCAACACCGGCTCAGCAGGGCCGCGCAGACGTTCAAGGCGAAGGCGCTGGCCGCGGCCGCGGTGAAGACGAGTTCGATCAGCCCGGTCGAGTCCTTCCGCAGCGGGCTGTTGGCCGGCCATTCGGTGGCCGCCGACCTGTTGCCTGCCTGATACCGACAGCCCGGCGTTGCGGCCCACCCGGGTCATATGGAAATGTAATGCTCATCTATGAGAGGCGGATTCTCGCTAGGTGAGATTCGAACGGAGCGCAACGAGATGGAGAACGACGTCACCAAGCTGGACTTCTTCCGCGACAAGCAGCTGATCGAGGACCCCTACCCGTACTACGAGGCGCTACGGGAGCGGTGCCCGGTCACCCGCGAAGAACACCACGGCGTCACCATGGTCACCGGCTGGGAAGAAGCGTGCGCCGTGCTCAACGACGCCAAGACCTTCTCGTCGTGCATCTCGGTGACCGGCCCGTTCCCCGGGTTCCCGGTCCCGCTCGACGGCCTGGGCGACTCCGACATCACCGATCTGATCGAGCAACACCGCGACGAGCTGCCGTTCAGCGACCAGCTGCCCACCCTGGACCCGCCCACCCACAC
>NZ_LZKQ01000313.1 GCF_001668675.1 Mycobacterium asiaticum
CGGACGCCGGGCCGCGCACCGGTTCGGGGAACGCCGTCAGGTGTGGGGTCAGCTCGCGGCTGTATCGGCGCCCCAGGTTCGAGCCCGCCCCCGGCACCTTCGCCCGCGCCAACGGGGGAGGCGCCGCCGTCAGAGCAGCCCGCCGCTCCGGACCCGCGCAAGGATCTCGCCGAGCGCATCGCCCAAGAGAAGAAGTGGCGGCAGAACACCAGCCAGTACATCCAGATGGTCGCCCTGCAGTTCCAGGCCACCCGCTGCGACAAGGACGACATCCTGGCCGGCAATGACGACCCCAAGCTTCCGCTGGTCACCTGCTCCACCGACCACAAGACCGCCTACCTGCTGGGACCGTCGATCATCAGCGGCGACCAGATTCAGGACGCCACCTCCGGGATGAACCAGAGCAGCCTGGGCTATGTCGTCGATCTGCAGTTCAAGGGCCCGGCGGCGAACGTGTGGGCGGACTACACCGCCGCGCACACCGGCACCCAGACGGCATTCACCCTGGACTCGCAGGTCGTCAGCGCCCCGATGATCCGGGAGGCGATTCCGGGCGGCCGCACCCAGATCAGCGGCGGTGAGCCGCCCTTCAGCGCCGCGACCGCCAAACAGCTCGCCAACGTGCTGAAGTACGGGTCGCTGCCGCTGTCGTTCGAGTCGTCGGAAGCCCAAACCGTCTCGGCGACATTGGGTTTGACGTCGCTGCGCGCTGGCTTGATCGCCGGCGCGATCGGTCTGGCGCTGGTGTTGGTGTACTCGCTGCTGTATTACCGGGTGCTCGGCTTGCTCACCGCGTTGTCATTGGTGGCCTCCGGCGCAATGGTTTTCGCGATCCTGGTGTTGCTGGGCAGGTATATCAACTACACCCTGGACCTGGCCGGCATCGCCGGTCTGATCATCGGTATCGGGACTACCGCCGACTCGTTCGTGGTGTTCTTTGAGCGCATCAAAGACGAGATCCGGGAAGGCCGTTCGTTCCGCTCGGCGGTGCCGCGCGGTTGGGCGCGGGCGCGCAAGACAATCGTTTCCGGCAACGCCGTCACCTTCCTGGCGGCCGCGGTGCTGTACTTCCTGGCTGTTGGCCAGGTCAAGGGATTCGCCTTCACCCTCGGCCTGACCACGATCCTCGACGTCGTGGTCGTGTTCCTGGTGACCTGGCCGCTGGTGTACTTGGCGTCGAAGTCGCCGAGGTTGGGCAAGCCCGCCTACAACGGGCTGGGCGCCGTTCAGCAGGTCGCACGCGAACGCCGAGCCGCCACCACGGGCGCTGCAAAGACGGGACGGGATAAGTGATGGCGTCCAAACCGAAGACCCTCGAGAGCTCCGCGAGCGAAACGAAAACACCTGCGGTGCAACATAGTTGGCTGTCGCGGCTGTACACCGGAACCGGTGCGTTCGAGGTGGTGGGCCGCCGCAAGCTGTGGTACGGCGTGAGTGGCGCGATGATGGCGATCGCCATCCTGGCAATCCTCATCCGCGGGTTCACCTTCGGTATCGACTTCAAGGGCGGCACCACGGTGTCGATGCCGTCGGTCGGCACCGAGGGCGCGATCAGCGTCACCCAGGTGGAGACCGTCTTCAACAACACCATCGGCAAGGACCCCGAGTCGGTGGTGACGGTCGGCAAGGGTTCCTCGGCCACGGTGCAGATCCGTTCGGAAACGCTGTCCAACGAGCAGACCGAGAAGCTGCGCACGGCGCTGTTCGACGCGTTCCACCCCAAGGGGCCAGACGGTAACCCCAGTAAGAAGGCGATCAGCGACGCGGCGGTGTCGGAGACTTGGGGCGGGCAGATCACCAAGAAAGCGGTGATCGCGCTGGTGGTGTTCCTGGTGCTGGTCGCCGTCTATATCACCGTGCGCTACGAGCGCTATATGACGCTATCGGCGCTGGCGGCAATGATTTTCGACATCACGGTCACCGCCGGCGTCTATGCGCTGGTGGGATTCGAGGTCACCCCGGCCACCGTGATCGGTCTGCTGACCATCCTGGGTTTCTCGATCTACGACACCGTCATCGTGTTCGACAAGGTCGAAGAGAACACCCACGGTTTCCAGCACACCACCAGGCGTACCTTCGCCGAGCACGCCAACCTGGCGGTCAACCAGACATTCATGCGGTCCATCAACACCAGCCTGATCTCGGTGCTGCCGGTGGTGGCGCTGATGGTGGTCGCGGTCTGGCTGCTCGGCGTCGGCACCCTGAAGGACCTGGCCCTGGTCCAGCTGATCGGCATCATCGTGGGCACCTACTCGTCGATCTTCTTCGCCACCCCGCTGTTGGTGACGCTGCGCGAGCGCACCGAGCTGGTGCGCAACCACACCCGCCGGGTGCTGCGGCGGCGTGGGGGCACGGCGGGCACCGAGAAAACAGCCAAGGCGGACACCGCCGCGGATGACGCCGACGAGGCGGTCGACGAGACCGAGGACGCCACCGAGAAGACCGAAAAAGCCACCCGGCCAGCCAAGGCGGCCCCAGACAAGCCCGCAGACAAGCCGGCCGCTGGCAACAAGCCGGCCCCGGGCGCTCGCCCGGTGCGTCCCACCGCTACGCGGCGTCCCACCGGCAAACGAAACGCCGGCAAGCGGTAGCCGATGGCCGCCTGGGGTCGCTGGCGGAAAGCCGCCGTGGTCACGGCCGCGGCGGCAGCGCTGACGTCGTCCACCCTGACCGCGTGTTCGGGCACCGCCGCCGGTCAGGTCGACTACGTCGTCGACGGGGCGCTGTCCAGCTACAACACCAATACCGTGATCGGCGCGGCCTCGGCGGGAGCCCAGGCCTTCGCCCGGACGCTCACCGGCTTCGGCTACCACGGGCCCGACGGACAGGTGGTCGCCGACCACGACTTCGGCACCGTGTCGGTGGTGGGCGGCTCACCGCTGGTGCTGGACTACCAAATCGCCGACAACGCCGTCTATTCCGACGGCAAGCCGGTCACCTGCGACGACCTGGTACTGGCCTGGGCGGCGCAGTCCGGGCGCTTCGGCGGTTTCGATGCCGCCAGCCAGGCCGGGTACGTCGATATCGCCAACGTCGAGTGCACGCCAGGACAGAAGAAGGCCCGGGTCTCGTTCATCCCGGACCGCGGCGTGGTCGACTACACGCAGCTGTTCACGGCCACCTCGATGATGCCGTCGCACGTCATTGCGGACACGCTGGGCACCGACATCACGACCGCCCTGTTGACCAACAAGGCGGCGGTGATCGAACAGGTTGCGCGGCTGTGGAACACCACCTGGGATCTCAAGCCGGGGATCGACCTCAAACGCTTCCCGTCGTCCGGGCCGTACAAGATCGAACGGGTGCTGGACGGCGGTGCCGTCGTGCTGGTCGCCAATGACCGCTGGTGGGGCGCCAGGGCGATCACCAAGCGGATCACCGTCTGGCCGCAGGGCGGCGACATCCAGGACCGGGTGAACAACCGCAGCGTCGACGTGGTCGACGTCGCGGCCGGGTCCTCCGGTGCGCTGGCCACCCCGGACAACTATGAGCGCAGCGATTCGCCGTCGGCCGGGATCGAGCAACTGATCTTCGCCTCGCAGGGACCGCTGGCGGCGCGGCCCGCGCGCACCGCGTTCGCACTGTGCACCCCCCGGGACGTCATCGCCAAGGACGCCGGGGTCGCGATCGCCAACTCGCGGCTGAGCCCGGCGGCCGAGGACGCCGTCGCCGCCGCCGACGGTGTCGCCGAGGCGGCGCAATTCAACCGGGCCGACCCCAACGCCGCGCGCACCGCGCTGGGTAATGCCAAGCTGAACGTCCGGATCGGCTACCGAGGACCGAACGCACGGCTAGCGGCAACCGTCGGCGCCATCGCGTCGTCGTGCGCACCGGCGGGCATCACCGTGACGAACGTGACGCTCGATACCTCGGGACCTCAGGCTTTGCGGGACGGGAAGATCGACGTCCTGGTCGCCAGCACCGGCGGTGCCAGCGGCAGCGGATCCACCGGGTCTTCATCGATGGACGCCTATGCCCTGCACGGCGGCAACGGCAACAACCTGTCGGGCTACGCCAACCCCCAGATCGACGGGATCATCGGGGCGCTGGCGGTCTCGGCGGATCCGGCCGAACGCGCCAGACTGCTCAGCGAGGCCGCGCCGGTGCTCTGGGGCGACATGCCGACCCTGCCGCTGTACCGGCAGCAGCGCACCCTGCTGATGTCGAAGAAGATGTACGCCGTCAGCCGAAACCCGACCCGCTGGGGCGCCGGGTGGAACATGGATAGATGGGCCCTGGTGCAGTGACCGATCTGTCCGCCACGCTGGCGGCGCTGACCAGGGAGGTCGTCGATTTCCCCAAGCCCGGCGTGGTGTTTCGCGACCTGATCCCGGTGTTCGCCGATCGCGACGCGATGACGGCGATCACCGACGCGCTGACCGAGGTGGCCGACGGGGCGGAGCTGGTTGCGGGCATCGACGCGCGCGGGTTGCTGCTGGCCGCGGCCGTCGCGGTCCGCCTCGGCACCGGTGTGCTGGCCATCCGCAAGGGCGGCAAGCTGCCGCCGCCGGTGCTCAGCGAGAACTATCAGCGCGAGTACGGTGCCGCCACCCTCGAGATCCCGGCCGACGGGATCGCGTTGGCCGGCCGGCGCGTGGTGATCATCGACGATGTGCTGGCCACCGGGGGCAGTGTCGGCGCCGCGCAACGGTTGCTCGAGCACAGCGGGGCCACCGTGACATCGGCGGCGGTGGTGGTGGAGTTGGCGGAACTCGGCGGCCGCGAGGCGCTGACGCCGTTGTCGGTGCACAGCCTGAGTCGCGTTTAGTAACCGGAATACCGCGATATCCTCTAGTTCGGAGGTGACGAACGTGGCGGACGACCAAAGCACGCTGCAAGCTGCCCCGCCCACGGAGCCGTTACCCGTCAGCGAAGTGCCGGAGCCACCCGCGGAGCCCGTCAAGACGAGCAGCAGCGCATCGCGACGCGTCCGGGCGCGGCTAGCCCGCCGAATGACCGCCCGCAGCAGCGCCATCAACCCGGTGCTCGAACCGCTGGTGTCGGTGCACCGCGAGGTCTACCCGAAGGCCGATCTGTCGCTGCTGCAGCGCGCCTATGAGGTCGCCGACCAGCGGCACGCGTCGCAGCTTCGGCACTCCGGGGATCCCTACATCACTCACCCGCTGGCCGTCGCCAACATCCTGGCCGAGTTGGGCATGGACACCACCACTTTGGTGGCCGCGCTCTTGCACGACACAGTGGAGGACACCGGCTACACGCTGGAGGCGTTGAGCGAGGACTTCGGCGAAGAGGTCGGTCATCTCGTCGACGGCGTGACCAAGCTGGACCGCGTGGTGCTGGGCAGCGCCGCCGAGGGCGAGACGATCCGCAAGATGATCACGGCAATGGCCCGCGACCCGCGGGTGCTGGTGATCAAGGTGGCCGATCGGCTGCACAACATGCGCACCATGCGTTTCCTGCCGCCGGAGAAGCAGGCCCGCAAGGCCCGCGAGACGCTGGAAGTCATTGCGCCCCTTGCGCATCGGCTGGGTATGGCCAGCGTCAAATGGGAGCTGGAGGACCTGGCGTTCGCGATCCTGCATCCCAAGAAGTACGACGAGATCGTCCGGTTGGTGGCCGGCCGGGCGCCGTCGAGGGACACCTACCTGGCCAAGGTGCGCGCCGAGATCACCAACACCCTGAACGCCTCCAAGATCAAGGCGACCGTTGAAGGTAGGCCGAAACATTATTGGTCGATCTATCAGAAGATGATCGTCAAGGGCCGCGACTTCGACGACATCCACGACCTGGTCGGCATCCGCATCCTGTGCGACGAGAT
>NZ_LZKQ01000314.1 GCF_001668675.1 Mycobacterium asiaticum
CGCATCCGTCGTCGGCGTCGATCGCGTTGGTGCGCGAGGCGGCTCAGGAGGGCAACAAAGAAGCCATCAAGACCTACGCCGAATATCAGCAGGCGTCCGAGACGATAATGAACGACTACAACACACGGGCCGCCAACGAAATCAAAGCCTTCAAACTCCAAAAGCCGCCCAAGGCAATCAAAATCGATCCGCCACCGCCGCCGCAGACGCCGGGACTGATTCCCACCCAGGTGATGCAGATGGCCGCTATGGCAGGTGGCGGGTCGGGCAGTGGCATGCAGCCACCGATGATGACCCCACCCACCGGCGGCGCCGGCGGCGGCATGCCGTCCGGAGCCGGTTCCGAACTGACTGCGGCCGGGCGTGAGGCCGCCGCCAACCTGTCGAAAGACCTAGGCGTCAAACCGATGTCGCTCGGCGGCGGGGGTGGTGGGGGCGGCATGCCGTCGATGCCGCTGGCTCCGGCAACGGGCGCCGGCGGTGGCCTGGACGGCCAGTCGATGCGGCCCGCGGGCGCCGGTGACGTCGCGGGTCTCGGCGCTGCCGCCGCAGCCCGCGGCAGCGGTATGGGCGGCGGCGGTATGGGCATGCCGATGGGTGGACACGGCCAGGGCGGTGGAGGCTCCAAATCCAAAGGTGCTCAACAGGATGACGAAGCGCTGTACACCGAAGACAGGGCGTGGACCGAAGCCGTTATCGGCCAGCGCCGCCGGCAAGACATGAAGGAGTCGAAGTGACCAGTTCGGAATTGGACCCGCATGTCGCGGCGGCGCTCGCATTGGCAGCGCATTTCCAAACTGCCCTCGAGGGCACCCTCAACCAGATGAACACCGGAAACTTCCGTGGCACAGACGAATCCGAGACGGTCGAAGTGACAATCAACGGGCACCAGTGGCTGACTGGTGTGCGCATCAACGACGGACTGATTCGCGAGGTCGGCGCGGAAGTGGTGGGTGCCCGAGTTAACGAGGCCCTGCAGAACGCGCAAGCGTCGGCGAGCCAGTACAACGCCGCGGCCGGTGAACAACTGACCGCCGCGCTCGAGGCGATGACGAAGGCCGCCAACCCCGGCTTTGCCTGAACACACTGGCTGGGTGGAACTTTCGGCAAGTGATGCCGATCTTTGTCGTGCCCGCGGCGGCGCCGAAGCCGCGAAATTGCCGCAGCTACCAGGTAATAACCTCAGTTAGGCTTGATAATCATGACGTCCGGCAAGACGCAGCACGCTCGGGTTGGCCACCGCAGGCCGGAGAGTGACGGCTGCGCACCGGCCGAACGAGGAGAGTAGCGATGGGCATTCCGAGGCCGACGGGCCAGTACGCCGGTCAGATGCTTGAACCGGGTGGATGGCCGCAAGCCGACGAGGACACGTTCTACGACCGTGCGCAGCAATACAACCGCGTACTGCGCGAAGTCACCGACGTCATGGACTCCGCTCGCCGCCAGCAGGTCGAAGTCTTCGACGGGGGTATCTGGTCGGGAGGTGCCGCAAACGCGGCCAATGGTGCGCTCGGCGCGAATCTGACCGAAATGAGCACGCTGCAGGACTATCTCGTCACCGTCATCACTTGGCATCAACACATCGGCAACCTGCTCGTCCAGGCGAAATCCGAGATCGGGAACAACGTCGACGGGGCGCAGCGCGAAATCATCATCCTGGAGAACGACACCGAGCTCGAGGCGGAGGCGCGCCAGGCGGCGATCGAAGCGTTGGTCCGCGAGACGCATCAAGCCAACACGAGTTTGGTCACCGAGACCGCGGAACAGGTTCGGGCGTCTAGGAATTGGAAGCCGCCGCACAACGCGCTCGAGGATCTGCTGCACCAGGTGACGCCGCCCACTCCAGAGGTCCCGACGGTCGTCGTCCCGACGCCGGGTGTGCCCACCCCGGTCGGGCCGACGCCGGCACCGTTCGAGCCGATCCCGGCCAACCCCTACGAGCCCGTGGGCCCGGGCACACCCGTCAGCCCGATCACGCCGACCCCGTTCGACCCGGTGAACCCGAACCCGGTCACGCCGATCACCCCGGTGCCGTCGCTGCCGGTCACACCGGTCAACCCGAGCCAGCCGGGCACGCCGATCACTCCGATCACGCCCGTCAACCCCAAACCGCAGCCATACCAGCCGGTCACCCCGGTTAACCCGACGCCGGCGCCCGCGCCGACCCCTGCACCGACGCCCGCCAAGCCGACGCCGGGTCCTGCGCCGGCGCCGACGCCCGGCGGGCCGCTGCCGGACCTGCCATCCGCGCCCGCGAGCCCGGGCACTCCGTCGGGTCCGGCTATTCCTGGCACCGAACCGGCCCACGTGAAGCCGGCCGCGGCCGTGGATGTTCCCGCCCACACCGGTCAAGCGGGCGGTTCCGCGTCTCCGTCGCATCGCGGGGACGACGCAGCGCCGGCGATGGCACCCGCGGCGGCCACCGGAATCCCGCCGGCTGCGCGAAGCACCGCGAGCGGTATGGGACCGGCGGGTGCGGGCGCAAGTCCGAGTGCGGGTGCGGCCGCCGGCGGTCCCGGTGCCGGTGGGCGCGCCACGAGCGGCCGGGCGCCGCTGGGTGGGGCCGGGCGGGCACCGGCCGGCGCATCGGCTCGCTCGGCGTCGGCGCGCACTACACCGGCGACCCGGCCCGCTCCGCCGAATCGTACGGACGATGACCAGAAGGACAAGCCGAGCTCCGCAGACGATGTCACCGCGCTGCCGTCCATCCCGGTCTCGGCCGCACGGGCCGCACGTGACGCGGCGACCGCGGCTTCCCGCGCCGGTGGCGCCAAAAAGGATCCGCTGCGCTTGGCGCGACGGATTGCTGCCGCGCTGAATGCCCGCGACCTCGCCGGTGGGGACGACTACGGATTCTTCTGGATCACCGCCGTCACCACCGATGGTGAGATCGTCGTCGCCAACAGCTACGGGTTGGCCTACATACCGGACGGCGTCCAACTGCCCGCCAAGGTGTTCATGGCCAGTGCCGACCGAAACGTCCCGGTCGACGAAAAGGCGCGCAGCGCAACCTATCCGGTTATCGCCGTGCAGACCTGGGCCGCCTACCACGATCTGAAGCTGCGGGCCGTGATCGGCACCGCCGAGCAACTCGGGAACTCCGACCCCGGCGTCGCGAAGGTCCTGCTGGAGGACGACGACATCCCGGACACCGGCAAGATGGTCGGCCGGCCGCGCCTTGAGGTGGTGGACCCGGCGGCGGCGGCGCAGCTGGCGGAGACCGATGACCTGCATCTGGTGGACCTGCTGCCGCCGGCCCCGGCCGACGCCAACGCGCCCGACGACGAGCGGCACATCCTGTGGTTCGAGCTGATGAAGCCAATGACGAGCACGGCGACCGGTCGCGAGATCGCGCATTTGCGCGCCTTTCACGCCTACGCCGCGCACAGCCAGGACCTCGCCCTGCACAAGGCCTACAACGCGGCCGACGCCGAGGCGCAACGGCCGGCGGTCGAGGAGTTCTTGTACTGGCGTCACGTCGCCGCCCTGCTCGACAGTGCGATCTCGCAGGCCACCTGACGGGCGGGCGGGGACCGGTATGGCAAACACGGCGGTGGGCCGCTCGGGCGGCTCGCCCGGGTGGCACGGCGCGCCGATGCCTGCGGTGGGCCGAAATTGGCGTTCGGGGGGTTGTGGCACGTCGGTTAAGATTTTCTGGATGGCAAACGATGGAGAAGGGACGCTGTGATGGTTGAACCGCTAGCAGTCGATCCCGCCCGTCTGGTCGCCGCCGCGAGCAAACTGACCGAGCTGGTCTTTCCGACGCCGCCTTCGCCGATCGCCGCGACCGGTTCGGATGCGGTGTCGGGGGCGATCAATGAGACGATGCCGGCGATCGAATCCCTGGTCACCGACGGGATGCCCGGCGTCACCGCGGCGTTGAAGAGGACCGCGACCAGCATGGGCGCCGCGGCCGATATTTATACGAAGGCCGACCAGTCGCTGGGCCAGGCACTGTCGCAGTACGCATTCGGTGCCGACGGCGAGTCGATGGGCGCTAGCGCGCTTGGGGCGGTGACGGGCCTGGGC
>NZ_LZKQ01000315.1 GCF_001668675.1 Mycobacterium asiaticum
CCGCTGGCGAGGATGGCGCGTAGGGCGGCGTTGAGGCCGTCGTGGTTGCGCTGCCCGGCGCTGCGGGTGTCGCGGTGAATCGCTTCTTCTGAGGGGGCGCCGTCCACGACGGGTGTGTCGTCGTCGGGGTTGCACATGCCGGGGGCGGCCAGCTTGGCCAGCACCGCCTCCCAGCCGGCTCTGGCTTCCGGTGTCAGCCACCCGCTCAGGCGCGACATCCCGTCGGCCTGCTGATTGCCGAGCACCAGCCCGCGCACGCGCGCCCGGTCGCCGTCGGTGTAGGTGCCGTCGGGATGCAGACAATCCATCAGGCGCCGGGCCAGCTTGGCGAACTGGTCGGGCCGGAACTCGGCGGCCTTGCCCGCCAGGTGTTTTTCGGCGTGCACACAGGTCTCGAGGTCGACGGACTCGGGCAATTGGTGGAAAAACCGCCGAATCATCGCCACATGATCGGCCCCGATCGCCCCGTCGCGCTGGGCCGCCGCGGTCGCGGGCAGCACCGGCGCCAAGGGCTCCCCGGTCAGCGCCCGTCGCGGACCCAGGTCGGCCGCCTCGGCGATGCGCCGTGCGGCCTCGGCCCGGGTGATGTGCAGCCGATCGGCCAACGCCCAGGACAACTTGCCACCCAACTCGGCCGGATCCGATTGCGCGGCCACCTGATTGATCAATTGGTGGCTGGGCGTTTGGAGCCGACGCGCCAGCGTTTCGAGGCGTTCCAACTTGCGCAATCGCTCGGGGGTGGTCAAGGCATCGAACGACAACGCGCAAGCCCGGTCCACATCGTCATCGAGAGCATCGAACACCGCATCGATATCCTC
>NZ_LZKQ01000316.1 GCF_001668675.1 Mycobacterium asiaticum
GTGGTTGTACTTCGTCAGCAGCCTGCACACCAGCTTCGCGTTCGCGTTCGCCTTCTACTTCGCCACCATCGAACGCCAGCGCCGGCACGAACGGTCGGGGGGGCCGGCCGACGCTCTGGTCTCGTAGCGGGTGCGCGAGCCGGTCAGGCCGGCTCCAGCACCTCGGTGCCGACGTATGGCACCAGCGCGGCGGGGACGCGGACACTGCCGTCGGGCTGCTGGTGGTTTTCCAGAATCGACACCAGCCAGCGGGTGGTGCCCAGCGTGCCGTTCAGTGTGGCGGCGGTCTGCGGCTTGCCGTTGGCGTCGCGGTAGCGGGTGGCCAGCCGGCGGGCCTGGAACGTTGTGCAGTTCGATGTCGAAGTCAGCTCGCGGTAGGTCGCCTGGGTCGGCACCCACGCCTCGCAGTCGAACTTCCGCGCGGCCGAGGAGCCCAGGTCACCGGCGGCCACGTCGATCACCCGGTAGGGCACCTCGATGTGCGCCAGCATCTCGCGCTGCCAGCCCAGCAGCCGCTGGTGTTCGGCTTCGGCCTCGTCGGGCCGGCAGTAGACGAAGCCCTCCACCTTGTCGAACTGATGCACCCGGATGATGCCGCGGGTGTCCTTGCCATAGCTGCCGGCCTCCCGGCGGAAGCAGGACGACCAGCCCGCGTACCGCAGCGGCCCGGCGGACAGGTCGAGGATCTCGCCCGAGTGGTAACCCGCCAGCGGCACCTCGGAGGTGCCGACCAGGTAGAGATCGTCGGCCTCCAGCCGGTACACCTCGTCGGCGTGCGCGCCCAGAAAACCCGTCCCGGACATCACCTCGGGGCGCACCAGCACCGGCGGGATCATCGGGATGAAGCCGTTGTCTACCGCTACCCGCAGCGCCAGTTGCAGCAGACCGAGCTGTAACAGGGCCCCGCGGCCGGTCAAGAAGTAGAACCGCGAACCGGAAACCTTCGCGCCGCGCTGCATGTCGATCAGGCCCAGCGATTCGCCCAGTTCGAGGTGGTCCTTGGGGTCGGTCAGCGCCGACGGCTCACCGACGACCTCGAGCACCGCGTAATCGTCCTCTCCGCCGGCCGGAACGCCGTCGATGACCACGTTGGAGATCGCCATGTGCGCGGCCGTCAGCGCGGTTTCGGCCGCGGCCCGGTCCGCTTCGGCGGCCTTCACCTGCTCGGCGAGATCCTTCGCGCGTTCCAGCAACGCCGGGCGCTCCTCGGCCGACGCCGCGCCCACGCTCTTGCTGGCGGCCTTCTGCTCGGCACGCAACGCGTCGGCGGCCGCGATCGCCGCCCGCCGTGCGGCGTCGGCGCTCAACAGCTCGTCCACCAGCGCCGGGTCTTCGCCGCGGCTTCGTTGGGAGCGCCGTACGGCGTCAGGGTCTTCCCGGAGCAGCTTCAGGTCGATCACGGGCGCAAGACTACTGGCCGGCCGCCACGGTCTCACATCTGCAACATTGTTAACAGCCCTTATTCGGCCCTGTCAGAATGGAGCCGATGTTGGACGCGCAAGACGAAAAACCCGACCCCGACGCCGCCGAAGCCGAGGCGGCCGAGCCGTCGGCCGAAGCGACGCCGGACGAGCCCGGCGCCGTCGAGGCGACGCAGGATGTGGCCGAGCACGAGACCGCCGAGGACCTCGAAGAGGACCCGGCCGAGGATTCAGCCGAGGACGCGGAATGGGTCGACGACAATGACGTTGGCGCCCCTTCCGGCGGGTTCCGCTGGCCGCGGGGGTTGCAAGCGTCGGCGACCCGACGCGCGCTGCTGTTGACCGCCCTGGGTGGTCTGCTCATTGCCGGACTGGTCACCGCGCTGCCTTCCGTCGGCACCGGCCCGGGGCGGCTGGCCGGTTACATCGACAGCGATCCGGTACCCAGCACCGGGTCCAAGAGCAACGCCGCGTTCAGCCGCGCCGTCAGCGGCGACTGCCTCAACTGGCCGGACGGCACACCGGAGTCGGCGACCATCGTCAGCTGCGCCGACGACCACCGCTTCGAGGTCGCCGAGTCCGTCGACATGCGGACGTTCCCGGGCACCGAATACGGTCCGACCGCCCCGCCGCCCTCGCCGGCCCGCATCCAGCAGATCAACACCGAACAATGCGAGCCCGCGGTCCGCCGCTACCTCGGCCCCAAGTTCGACCCCAACAGCAAGTTCACCGTGAGCATGCTGTGGTCCGGTGACCGCGCCTGGCGGCAGGCCGGTGAGCGCCGCATGCTGTGCGGTCTGCAGCTACCCGGCCCGAACAACCAGCAGGTCGCCTTCAAGGGCAAGGTCGCCGAGATCGACCAGTCGAAGGTATGGCCGGCCGGCACTTGTCTGGGCATCGACTCGACCACCAACCAGCCGGTCGACGTCCCGGTCGACTGTGCGGCGCCCCACGCGATGGAGGTCACCGGCACCGTCAACTTGGGCGAGAAGTTCCCCAACGCGCTGCCTCCCGAGGCCGAGCAGGACGGGTTCATCAAGGACGCTTGCACCAAGATGACCGACGCCTACCTGGCACCGGTCAAGCTGCGCACCACCACCCTGACGCTGATCTACCCGACGGTGTCGCTGCCGAGTTGGTCGGCGGGTAGCCGCGAGGTCGCCTGCAACATCGGCGCCACGCTCGGCAACGGCGGCTGGGCCACCCTGGTGAACAGCGCCAAAGGCCAGCTGCTGATCAACGGCCAGGCGCCCGTACCGCCGCCCGACATCCCGCAGGAGCGGCTCACGCTGCCGCAGATCCCGGTTCAGGTGCCGACCCAGCAGCCGTCGGCGCCGTCGCAGCAGACGCCGAGCACACCGCCGGGCAATCAGCACCTGCCCAACCAGCAGCCGGTGGTGACGCCTACCCGGGAGCCGTCCGCGCCCGCGCCCCAGGCACCCGCGCCCCAGGGACCGCCGCCAGCACCGGACGGCGGCGCACCGCCGCCGGCTGACAATCCACTACCCGCCGAGCCGGCACCGGTTAACTGACGCCGTGGCTGTGCGGATGGACCCGCAGCGTTTCGACGAGCTGGTCTCCGACGCCCTCGACCTCATTCCCGAAGAACTCACGGCCGCGATGGACAACGTCGTGGTGCTGGTCGCCGACCGGCATCCAGAGGAAGACCTGCTGGGTTTGTACGAAGGTGTGGCGCTGACCGAGCGGGACTCGGACTACGCGGGCGCGCTGCCGGACACGATCACCATCTTCCGCGACACGCTCCTGGAGGTGTGCGACTCGGAGGATGACGTGGTGGATCAGGTCGCGATCACGGTAATCCACGAGATCGCACACCATTTCGGCATCGACGACGACCGGCTCGATGAGCTGGGCTGGGCCTGATTGGCCCGGCGTTGCTCCCCCACTTGTCCGTGTCGAGTGCTATGAACGGCTTATGAGCACAGACTGCCGCGACTGCCAGGCAGGCTTAGATCACTGCCACGGCACCGTCATTCGTCATTGGCTGGGCAGACCGGAATGTACCGACCCGGACTGCGTTGCCCCCGAACTTTTCACCCACACCTTTGTGGTCGACTGCGATGCTGTCGGCTGCGCCTGCATGGAGACGACCACCATCATCGGCTCAACCCATCGGGTCGGTGCTTGACGCGACAGCGTCCTGCACCGGCGTGGCGCCGGGCTCGGGGTAGAACGGCGGCGTCAGGTTCCCCCACCGCACGCAGCTCCACCGTCCGTCGGTGATCGGCGCCAGTACCACCGACTCGGCATTGTCCAACGGGTTGTCCAACACGAAACTGCCGTCCACTCCGGCCAGCACCGCCGATGCCAGGCGAATCGCCGCGCCGTGGCTGACCACCACGATGTCGCCGTCCCAACCGTCGTCGTCCAGATAGCGCATCCGCAGCTCGGTCAGCACCGGCACGTACCGGTCCAGCACCTCGTCAGCGCTTTCACCGCCGGGTAGCGCCACATGCCGCTCGCCGAGTTGCCACCGCTTGTAGATGGCGTTGAACTCGGCGACCGCGTCGTCGTCGTTGCGGTTCTCCAGCTCGCCGACCTGCACCTCGTGGATGCCGCCCAACTCGACGTGCGGCAGATCGAACTGCGCGGCTATCACCTGCGCCGTCTCGGAGGCCCGAACGGCCACCGAATGGGCCAGCATCGCCGGTCGACTGGCCCCGCCGCGCGCGAACGCCCGGGCCTGATCCCTGCCCAGCGGTGTCAGCGCGGCCCCCGGCGGACGGGTGTCCAGCCTGCGCTCGACATTGCCGTAGGACTGTCCATGCCGAAGCAGCACCAGTCGGCCACTCATTGCTGCCTTTCCCCCACGTTCCCGGCCGGATCCGGTCTGCCCTCCCGCAGCGCCGTCAGCCAACTCGATGCCTCGTCCGAAGAAGGCGGCGGCACCCCCGCGGGCCGGCCCGTGGGCCAGGAACCCAGGTAACGCACCTCCGCGCAACGGCGGTGCAGCGCCTTCAATGCCTCGGCGACCGCGTCGTCGTCGATATGTCCCACGCAGTCCACGAAAAACCGGTAGGTCCCCAGGCTGGTGCGCGTGGGCCGGGATTCGATGCGGGTGAGGTCGATGCCCCGCATCCCGAACTCGGTCAGCGCAGCCAGCAGCGCCCCCGGCGCATTCTCGATACGCAGCACCGCCGAGGTGCGATCGGCCCCGGTTCGCGCCGGCGGCGGCCCGGGTGGACCGATCAGGACGAAGCGGGTGCGGGCGCCTGCCTCGTCCACCACACCCTCGGCGATCGCCGCCAGCTTCCAGTGGACGGCAGCCAGCGGAGACGTCACCGCGGCGTCGACCTCCCCGTCGGCCGCCTGGCGCGCGGCGTCGGCATTGGAGTAGGCGGGTCGCAGTTCGGCGCCGGGCAGGTGGGCCGCCAGCCATTGCCGTACCTGCGCGGCGGCTACCGGGAACGCCGCCACGGTGCGCACGTCGGTCGTGTCGCGACCGGGTTGGACGGCGATGCTGAATGCCACGTCCAGCGTGGTCTCGGCGAATATCTGCAGCGGCGAACCGATCGCGAGGCTGTCCAGCGTGGAGGCCAGTGAGCCATCGATCGAGTTCTCGATCGGCGCACAGGCGTAATCCGCCGCTCCGCCCCGCACCGCGTCCAGTGCGGCGGGTGTGCTCTCCACCGGCACCCGCTGCAGCGGACCGGACTGACGGTCGGGCTCGCAGCCGGGAACGAGCCCGGCGGCCGTCATCTGGAGCAACGCCGCCTCCGTGAAGGTCCCTTCCGGACCGAGATAAGCGATGCGGGCCACGTCACAACCCTAACGGCGGTCCGGCTCTTGCGGCCTTACCAGCCCTAAGTTACCTTAGCCTTACCTAATTTGATGGAGGTAAGCGTGCTACCGGTCACACACCCTACGCCGACCACGGCCGAGCGGATTCGCAGCGCATGTGTCCGGGCCGGCGGGGCTCTGCTCGCGGTCGAGGGTGCGGACCCGGTGGCCACGCCGGTGCATCACCTGATGCACGACGGCACCTTCGCCGTGGCCGTTTCCCGCGAGCACGCCGATCCCGACGAGCTGCGGTGCGGAACGCAAGCGCTGCTGGAGTTGACGGACTATGCGCCGCTGCCGCTGCGCGAACCGGTGCGGTCCCTGGTGTGGGTGCGCGGGCGGTTGCACCAGATCCCGCCCGGCGCGGTGACCAAACTGCTCGACCTGATCGCCGCAGAGAACCCCGCCCCGGTGCTGCTGCAGATCCAGACGCCGAAGTCCGGTCCCGTCGAAGCGGACGACCCGCGCTACACCCTGTTGCGCCTGGAAATCGACTCGGTGGTGGTGACCGACGCGACCGGCGCGGAGCCGGTCAGCGTCCACGAACTGCTCGCGGCCCGGCCCGACCCGTTCTGTGAGGTCGAGTCGACCCTGCTGTGGCACCTGTCCACCGATCACAACGACGTGGTCGCCCGCCTGATCTCCCGGCTGCCGGCGCCGCTGCGGCGCGGGCGCGTGCGCCCGCTGGGGCTGGATCGGTACGGGGTGCGGTTTCGCGTCGAGGGAACCGACGGCGACCGCGACATCCGGCTGCCGTTCCACAAGCCCGTCGACGATATGACCGGCCTCAGCCAGGCGATCCGCGTCCTGATGGGCTGCCCGTTCGTCAACGGTCTGCACGCGCGCCGGTAACCGGCCGCCGCCCCGGCCCGGGCGCGACGACGTACGTTAGCCAGGTGAACGGCGATCGGCCACAGCGGGAACCCCCGCCTGCGATTCGCCGCGCCGTTCGTCCGGCGCCCTCGTCGCGACCACCGTCGCAACCACCACCACTGGCACCGCCGGCACCGGCTCGGACGCCACCGCCGCCACGACCGGTTCCCCCGAAGCCACGCCGAAAACGCGCCAGGCGCCGGTGGTTCCGGACGACGGCGCTGTGCTTGCTGATCCTGTTGCTGCTGGGAACGGCGGGGATCCTCGGCGGGATGCTGTGGTTCGACTCCGCGGTGCATCGACAGGCCGTGCTCACCGACTACGCGGGTCGTCCCGCCGCGGGCAGCGGCACCAACTGGCTGCTGGTCGGCTCCGACAGCCGCCAAGACCTCACCGCCGAGCAGCAGCAGGACCTGGCCACCGGCGGCGATGTTGGCACCAGCCGCACCGACACCATCATGCTGGTGCATGTACCCGGCTTCGGGAGCAGCACACCGACCACCCTGGTGTCGATACCGCGCGACTCCTATGTGCCGATCCCCGATCACGGCCGGGACAAGATCAATGCGGCGTTCGCGATCGGCGGCGCGCCGTTGCTGACACGGACCGTAGAGCAGGCCACCGGGCTGCGTCTTGACCACTACGCCGAGATCGGCTTCGCCGGATTCGCCGTTCTGGTCGACGCGCTCGGCGGGGTGACGGTCTGCCCACCCGAACCGGTCCGCGACCCCCTGGCCGGCCTGAACCTACCGGCGGGATGCCAGAAGCTGGACGGGCGCGGTGCGCTCGGCTATGTGCGGACCCGGGCCACCCCGCGGGCGGATCTGGACCGGATGACCCACCAGCGGCAGTTCATGTCGGAGTTGCTGCACCGCGCCAGCAGCCCGGCGGTGTGGCTCAACCCGTGGCGGTGGTACACCGTTCCACGCGCGGCGGCGGGCGCGCTTACGGTTGACCGCGGCGACCATGCGTGGGATCTGTCCCGACTCGGCTGGGCGCTGGACGGACCCACCACTCCCATCACGGTGCCGATCGGCGAATTCACCGACAGCGGCGCCGGCGCGGTGGTGGTGTGGGACCACGACGCCGCCAGCGAGTTGTTCGAGGCGCTGGGAGCCGACCGGCCGGTGCCGGCCGGAGCACTCGACGGACAGCCCTGACTGCCGCGGTCCTGCGCTGGATAAATTGGCGTCAAAGAAATTCAACATAGGCTTCCTTAACTTAGGTAACGCTGCCCTGCGCGAGAATCCTCTTTCCGTTCGAATTGAATTAGGAAACCCTTTCCTGACTAAGCGCAACCTTCGTTGCAGTTGCTTCCTGAGCTGCACTAACCTGCGACTATGACCGATTTCGATGGACCCAGGACCAAATTCCACGCATTGATGCAGGAACAAATATTCAATGAATTCACCGCTGCCCAACAATATGTCGCAATTGCGGTTTATTTCGACAGCGAGGCGCTGCCGCGGCTTGCGAAGCATTTCTACGGCCAGGCAGTCGAGGAACGCAATCACGCGATGATGCTGGTGCAGCACCTGCTCGACCGGGATCTACGCGTGGAGATACCGGGCGCCGACAGCGTGCGCAATCAATTCGATCGGCCGCGGGACGCCCTGGCGCTGGCGCTACAGCAGGAACGTGCCGTCACCGACCAGGTCAGCCGGTTGGCCGCGGTCGCCCGCGACGAGGGCGACTATCTCGGCGAGCAGTTCATGCAGTGGTTCCTCAAGGAGCAGGTCGAAGAGGTGGCGCTCATGACCACCCTGCTGCGCGTCGCCGACCGGGCCGGATCCAACCTGTTCGAATTGGAGACCTACGTAGCCCGCGAGGTCGAGAGAGTGCCGGTCGGGTCGGGCGCGCCCCAGGCGGCGGGCGGCCACCTCTAAGACGCGAGGATCAGCCGCTGTTGTTCTTGCTTTCCAGCCAGGCCTTGGTGCGGCCGGGGTTATTGGTGGCGATCCAGGCGACCCCGACCTCCCGGCAGAAGTCGATGTCGGCGTACTCGTCGACCGTCCAGCAGTACACCGACCGGCCCTGCGCGGCGGAACGATCGACCAACTGGGGATAGTCCCGCAATGCCGGCAGCGAAGGCCCCACCGCCGTGGCACCCACGGCGGTGGCGGCGCTGCTGCTGAGGTAGCGCCCAGTTTTGCCCAGCAGCACCGTGGGCAGCATCGGCGCCGACCGCCGCACCCGCCAGACCGCTGCCGCGGAAAATGACATCACCACCGCGCGGGACCGGTCCGCCGACGGGGGCGAGGCGATACCGAAGCGGTGCAGCAGCGCCAGCAGTTTGGTTTCAACCAGGGACCCATACCGCACCGGGTGCTTGGTTTCGATGAAGATCTTTACCGGGCGGTTCCAATCCAGCACCAGAGCCACCAGCGCGTCCAGGGTCAGCAGTTTGGTGTCACCATGGGCGCCGTCCGACCGCCAGCTGTCGTGCCAGGTGCCGTAATCCAACTCGTGCAGCTCGGCCAGCGTCGCGGTGCTGACCAATCCGGCGCCCGTCGAGGTGCGATCGAGCCGGCGGTCGTGCACGCAGACCAGGTGGCCGTCGCGGGTCAGCCGCACATCGCACTCCACCCCGTCGGCGCCTTCCTTGAGGGCCATGTCATAGGCGGCGAGCGTGTGTTCGGGCCGGGCGGATGACGCGCCGCGGTGGGCAACCACGAAGGGGTGGCCAGTCAGGACCTCATCCGCCCGCGTCATAGGCCTATGCTGCCGGTTCCTGTCCCTCCGACTCAACCGGAGCGGCAGGGACGGGCCGCGCCGGTTGATCAGGTTCTACAGATTCGACGATGAGCCAGCGGTGCGCCGGCCGTGCGACCGGCTTGCGCTCGAATCCCTCGAAGACGCGCCCGGCGGTGGCCACCGTGAGCGCCGCGACCACATAGGAGAGCACCACCATCACGGTGTTGTTGGCGATCCCCTGCGCGTCGCTGGACAAGCTGGTTGCGATCGCGAACAGCGACACCAGATAGCTGAGGACCCACGCCAGCCACCAGGTGGTGATCGGTCTGCGCAACCGCTCGTAGTGGTCTTCGACCAGTGCGAGCTCGATGACGTACACCGGCGCCATCACCAGGTTGGCGAACGGCAGCAGGCAGCCCGCCCACAAGTGGCGGACCGACCGGTGCTCCGGCAAACCGTGATGGGTGAAGGCGGCGGCACGGCGGGCGATCAGCCACTTGATGAGCACCACGAAGAAGGCCAGCATCGACACCAGCGCGGCCACGCTCGCCGCAATCCCCAGCCAGTCCGCGGCGCCCGCCACCAGCGAGTTCAGCAGCGTGTTCCGGTTGAAGATCAGCAGCCCGTACCGCACGGTGTAGACCAGTGCCGCGCCACCTAGCACCAACTGGGTGGCGAACAGCAGAACGCGGACGATCTCGGCGCTGGGTCCGGCTTTGACGGGAGCATCCGTCGGGGTGGGTCCGGCCTGGGCCACTCGGTCGGCCAAGCTCCACCGGGGGATGGCGGCGTAGCGCGGCGTCGGGCCCAGCGGGCGTCGGGGCCGCCTCGGCGGCGGAGCGGCCCCCGGCCGAACCGCAATCCAGCGGAACCCCGGCGGCAACCGAGGTGGCGTGCGTTGGCCGGCCGGTCGGGCGGGTACCGGTCCGGCGGGCTTCCGCCACCGGGGGTCGCCCGGCGGGGCGTCGGGCAGCGGTGCCATCAGCGCGCCTCGACAGCGCGGGCACCAGGAGCGCTGCCGTTCGCGCACATTCCACCGCGTGCCGCACTGAGAGCACACCTGGATCACCGGACCAGCCTAACTTGGCCTCGCGGCGATTCGGATATCCCGGCCGGGCGTAGCACAGCGGCCGGGGCACGGCCCGACCGGGGGCGTGACCTACACCACAGCTAAATACGGCTATCCACAATTTCCACAGGTTTATCCACAATGGGTATGGGTCGGGGATACAGCCTCTATCGGCCAGCTTTGCAAGCGACTGTGGATAACACCCCGGTAACGAAACGCATCAATCGACAGCCCAGCGGTGCCCTGAGCGAAATAGGTCGTGGTGCTTGACAGCGCGGATTACCCACTCGCGGACGGCACCAAACCTGACCGCCGGGGCCGGTTGGACCGTGCGCTCCGGCACGGTCTCCGGTTCTCGGCAGCTTTCATCAAATGCCCTGATCAGAGGCGCGCCAGGGACCAGTGGCCGATCGGTTTTCCACTCGGCCAAGTTAGCGTTATGATCGCGAACGCTATACTCGGTTGTGACTCACCTCACGTGTGATCGGTATCAATCGGCACCAAATCGCTGAGGTGAACGTGCAGGTGGAAGGCGTCTGATGGCCACACATTCGTTCGGTCCGGGATCGACACCGTCGAACTCGTACTCGGGGTCGCCTGCCTGGAATCAGGCCTACATGGTCGCCGCCCTGCGGGCCGGCTTGATCGCTCTCGCACTGCTGGGCGTCCTGGCCCTCATCGCGCTTTCCTGACCTCCCGTCCGGCGACTCCCGCGGAGGGTGTCCGCCGAGGCCCGTCCTTGCGGCATAGGCGACCATGGAGCAGGGTTGAAGGTGCCAGGTTTCGTCCGTGGCGGGACCCCGCGAGTAGCACGTCAGACGATCCGCTCATCGAAGGAAGGAAAGCCGTGGCTGAATACACCCTGCCCGACTTGGACTGGGATTACGCAGCACTCGAACCGCACATCTCCGGTCAGATCAACGAGATCCACCACACCAAGCACCACGCCACCTACGTCAAGGGCGTCAACGACGCGGTCGCCAAGCTGGAAGAGGCGCGGGCCAAGGGTGACCACTCCGCGATCTTCTTGAACGAGAAGAATCTGGCCTTCCACCTCGGCGGGCACGTGAACCACTCCATCTGGTGGAAGAACCTGTCGCCGGACGGCGGCGACAAGCCGACCGGTGACCTAGCAGCCGCCATCGACGATCAGTTCGGGTCGTTCGACAAGTTCCAGGCCCAGTTCAGTGCGGCCGCGAATGGCCTGCAGGGCTCGGGCTGGGCGGTGCTGGGTTATGACACGTTGGGCGGCCGGTTGCTGACCTTCCAACTGTATGACCAGCAGGCCAACGTGCCGCTGGGCATCGTTCCGTTGCTGCAGGTCGACATGTGGGAGCACGCCTTCTACCTGCAGTACAAGAACGTCAAAGCCGATTACGTGAAAGCGTTCTGGAATGTTGTGAACTGGGCTGACGTCCAGTCGCGCTACGAGGCAGCGACTTCGAAGACCTCGGGACTGATATTCCCCTGATTTCACCTCCTGGCAGGGGCGTCGCGCGGCATCGTGCGGCGCCCCTGCCTTTTGGCCAAATCGTTAGCCGTGTCGAGTTGCACGACACCAAAACCCCGCGCATTCTTAATTATTCGAGCTACCATTTTGTTCGAGCTACCAGCGTGGTTACTTCGGATGAAGGCGTCACGGAGGCAACATGGATGCGGGGTCAGAACGGCCGATCGGGATTGCTCCTTTTCATGCTCGCGGTGCATTGAAAGGATTCGTCATCTCTGGCCGCTGGCCTGATTCCACCAAAGAGTGGGCGCAGCTGCTGATGGCTGCGGTCCGCGTCGCCTCGTTGCCCGGATTGCTCTCCACCACAACGGTGTTCGGCGCCCGTGAAGAACTGCCCGACGAACCCCAGCCCGGAACAGTCGGCCTGGTGTTGGCCGAAGGCACCGTCACCGGCGAAAAGGCAATCCGGCCTGGGTATTTCGCGGATCACCAGCCGCCTGCCCTGTTGATGTTGCACCCGCCGTCCGAAACGACGCCGTCGTTGCCGGAGTGCACCGGCGCCGCGTCGGGGTGCGTACTGCTGCCCGGACTGCCGTACCTCGGCCTGGAGCATCGGGCGGCGTGGGTGGAAGCCGAGGCGGACGGCACCATCACCTCGATGGTGAGCCGCGTCGGCGTCGACCCGATCAGCCATCCCGACACCGCGATTCTGGCGATGCTGCTTGCGGCATAAGCAAATTCAAACCGAA
This sequence comes from Mycobacterium asiaticum, assembly GCF_001668675.1. Taxonomy (GTDB): domain Bacteria; phylum Actinomycetota; class Actinomycetes; order Mycobacteriales; family Mycobacteriaceae; genus Mycobacterium; species Mycobacterium asiaticum_D. The sequence continues at coordinate 12,058 of NZ_LZKQ01000316.1, forward strand.
GAATACGGCCACCCGAACATCGCCCGTGCGCTGGCGCGGCCCGAATTCGGCCGCTAGCCTGGGTTTTGTCAGCGAAGGGGAGTAGCCCCCAATCGTCGTGTCGACATACTGGCGAAAGCCCGGCCGGCGAACCGATCCTCTGGGACGGTGGGTGAGACCTTCGACCGGTGTCGACGGCTTTTCGGCCGCCGACGACGCGTCGAAAGGTCGTCTCACATGCTCGCCGCCACTCTGCTGAGCCTCGGCGTGGTGTTCCTGGCCGAACTCGGTGACCGCTCGCAGCTGCTGACCATGACCTACGCCTTGCGCTACCGATGGTGGGTGGTGCTGAGCGGGGTCGCCATCGCCTCCGCCACGGTGCACGGGGTCTCGGTGGCAATCGGGCATTTCCTGGGAACGACGCTGCCGTCGCGGCCGATGGCGTTCGCCTCGGCGATCGCCTTCTTGATCTTCGCCGCCTGGGCCTGGCGAGAAGGCACCGAAAGCGGTGGCGAAGATGTGTCGGCGCCGCGCCAACCCCGTTTCGCGCTGCTCACCATCGTGTCCTCGTTCGTACTGGCGGAGATGAGCGACAAGACCACCCTCGCCACGCTCACGCTCGCCAGCGAGCACGATTGGGTCGGCGTGTGGATCGGCACCACGCTCGGCATGATCCTGGCCGACGGCCTGGCCATCGGTGCCGGTCTGTTGCTGCATCGGCGACTACCGGAGCAGCTCCTGCACTTCATAGCCAGCCTGCTGTTCCTGATGTTCGGGTTGTGGATGCTGTTCGATGCGGCGCTGGGGTGGCGTTGGGTCGCCATCGGGGCCACCGCGGCGGTCGGGTTGACGGCTGCGATGGCAGCCGCGGCGCAAACTCTGCAACGACGCCGGAAGGCCGCCGCGAGCGTCCCCCCTGCGTCGTGACGGACGCCGCCTCGGCGTTCGGCCGCGGGCTGGCCCCGCGCCGCATTTGCAGAAGCGCCGGTAACTTGCTGGCGGGCTGCTCCGCCGGTTCTGCGACCACAGCGCAGGTCTGATGATGCGCGTTCGTGGTACCGAGTAGCAAAGTGCGCGTTTGCGGCTTTCTCGCTCGTCGCTGGTTGCCCAGAACCCGGCGCAGCTGACTCGTTCGGTTGGGAGCGCCGTCATGACCGGCGTTCGGGCGGGCCACAATCTCGTGCATCTCCACCGCGTTTTCTGCGGATAACCTGTGAGATTTGGACTTTTTCTGGACACCCGGCCGTTTCATTTGGATGCTCATCGGGGGTGTCTCGCCGAGGCACCTTGCACGGCCGTACCGAAACCGATCAGGTTTGCACTTGGTTGTTGGACACAAGTATCGCTACCATGATCAGCAAATAACCTAGTGATTACCGTTTACCCTTAGAGCTCCGTTGGAGGTCATATCGATGAGCACGACGTTCGCTGCCCGCCTGAACCGCCTGTTCGATACGGTTTATCCCCCGGGGCGGGGTCCGCACACCTCGGCGGAGGTGATCGCGGCACTCAAGGCGGAGGGCATCACGATGTCGGCTCCTTACCTGTCGCAGCTACGTTCCGGCAACCGCACGAATCCGTCGTCGGCGACCATGGCCGCCCTGGCCAACTTCTTCCGGATCAAGCCGGCCTTCTTCACCGACGACGAGTACTACGAGAAGCTCGACAAGGAGTTGCAGTACCTCTCGTCGGTCCGAGAGAACGGCGTCCGCCGCATTGCGGCGCGGGCACAGGGTTTGACGCCCGAAGCCCAGGCGAAGGTCCTGGACCGGATCGACGAACTGCGCCGCACTGAAGGTCTGGACGACTAGAACCGCTGACGGCCACCGGCTCCTCTGACCTGGCGGGCCGCGGACGTTGCCCGCGGATTAGGGTTGGCGCAGCGCTTGCGCACCTGCACCGCGCTAGTTCACGAGATACCGGGAGGCGGCCGGGGATGGGCCTGTTCGGCAAGCGAAAGAGCCGCGCGACTCGTCGCGCCGAAGCCCGCGCGATCAAGGCCCGCGCCAAGTTGGAGGCCAGGTTGCTGGCCAAGAACGAGCGCCGCCGCATCAAGAACGCGGAGAAGGCGGCCGAACGGGCCCTCAAGGCGCAACTCAAAGCGCAGAAGGACAGCGACCGGGCTGCCCTGAAAATCGCCGAGGCGGAGCTCAAAGCGGTGCGTGAGGGCAAATTGCTGTCCCCCACCCGCATCCGCCGGACGCTGACGGTATCCCGATTGCTGGCCCCGGTGCTGATCCCGCTGATCTACCGGGCGGCCATCGCCGCGCGCGGTTTGCTCGACCAGCGTCGAGCGGACCAACTGGGCATCCCGCTGGCTCAGATCGGGCAGTTCTCCGGACACGGTGCCCGGTTGTCGGCCCGGGTGGCCGGAGCCGAGCAGTCGCTGCAGGCGGTGCAGGAGAAGAAGCCGAAAGACCCCGAGACCAAGCAATTCGTGGCCGCCATCAGCGAGAAGTTGTCGGACCTGTCCACCGCCATCACGGCCGCGGAGCACATGCCCACTCAGCGGCGCCGGGCAGCCCATGCCGCCATCTCGTCGCAGTTGGACGGAATCGAGGCCGACCTGTTGGCCCGGCTGGGACTCGGCTGAGCGCATGCACCAATTCATCACCTGGGTTGGACTGCTGTCGGCCCTGCTGACCTCGACGGTCCTCACCGCGGGTGCGGCCTCTGCCGTGCCGGGCGCCGCGCCTGCCAACACGGAGCCCGAGGTGCCGGCCTGGGTGTTCGGGGCGGGGGCCATCGCCGCGGTGGCCGTGGTCGCGTTCTGGTCGATGCGACGCAGACCGTAGGCCCCGCGACGGGCCCCAGGGTGGCCCAAGCCCGCCCTGGCATGATGGACCCGAGTGTTGAGCGAACCCGTTTAGCGACGACAAAGCTGTGAAGGAGCGGCCGCATGGCAGATCCGCAGGATCAACCCGACGGCGAGCCCCAGGCGGCCACGCCGGCAAAGAAGGCAGCCGCCAAGAAGGCCGCCAAGGCGCCCGCCAAGAAGGCAGTGGCGAAGAAGGCCCCGGCCAAGAAAGCCCCCGCGAAGAAGGCCCCGGCCAAGAAGGCGCCCGCCAAGAAGGTGGCCGCCGCGGCTCCCGCCGAGCCGCCGGTCGAGAAACTTGCGGACCTGCAACAGCGCGCGGAAACCAACGGGCAGCTCGCGGCTGCCAAAGACGCCGCCGCACAGGCCAAGTCGACGGTCGAAAGCGCGAAGAACCCGCTGCCCGCCGCTGCCGTCGCACCGACCTCGGCCCAGTCTCCCCTCCCGTGGATCGTCGCCGTCGCCGTCAGCCTGCTGGCCCTGCTGTTGGTGCGCCAGCTGCGCCGCCACTGAGTGCCGATGTCCGTGTCATTTCGGCCGACGGCCGACCTGGTCGACGACATCGGGCCCGACGTCCGCAGTTGCGACCTGCAGTTCCGGCAGTTCGGCGGTCGAACGGAATTCGCCGGACCCATCAGCACGGTTCGCTGCTTTCAGGACAACGCGCTGCTCAAATCCGTGCTGTCGGAGCCCGGCGAAGGCGGTGTGCTGGTGATCGATGGCGACGGCTCGCTGCACACCGCGTTGGTCGGTGATCTGATCGCCGACTTGGCCCGGTCCAACGGCTGGGCGGGCCTGATCGTGAACGGCGCGGTGCGCGACGCCGCCGCGCTGCGTGGCATCGACATCGGCATCAAGGCGTTGGGTACCAATCCACGCAAGAGCACGAAGACCGGCGCCGGCGAGCGCAACGTCGAAATCAGCTTGGGTGGTGTGGTATTCGTGCCCGGCGAGGTGGCCTACAGCGACGACGACGGCATTGTCGTCGTCACCGCAGGAGCTTGAGCCGCCACTAAACAGATACGGCGACAGGTTTTTTGGCGAACCGCAATCCCTCGTCGTCGATCTTGCCCCGCCGGATCAAGTGGATGTCGCGCAAGTAGTTCTGGTTCAGCCGCCAAGGCTTGCGCGAGCCCTGCTTGGGTAGCTCGTCCAGCGATCGCAGCACGTATCCGGGCGTGAACTCCATGAACGGCCGCTCATCGACATCCGACGGCGGCTGTTCGACGACCACGGTGTCGAAGCCGTTCGCGTCCATATGGTTGAGCATCCGGCACACGAATTCGGAGACCAGGTCGGCCTTCAACGTCCACGACGCATTGGTGTAGCCGACGGTGTAAGCCATGTTCGGGACGCCGGACAGCATCATGCCCTTGTAGGCCATCGTCTTGGTCAGGTCCACCGGTTCGCCGTCGATGCTGGCCGTCGCCCCACCGAACAACTGAAGGTTCAAACCCGTTGCGGTGATGATGATGTCGGCCTGCAGTTCCTGTCCGGAGTTGAGCAGGATCCCGGTCGGGGTGAACCGGTCGATGGTGTCCGTGACGACCTCGGCCTTTCCGTGCCTGATCGCGCGGAAGAGATCACCGTTGGGCACCAGGCAGAGCCGTTGCTCCCACGGGTTGTAATGCGGACCGAAATGCTTACGCACGTCGTAGTTCTCGGGGAGTTGAGCCTTGACCATGCCCATGAACATCTTGCGCATGCGGCGCGGCCATTTCTGGCAGGCCCCGTACACCGCCTGCTGACGCAGCACGTTCTTCCATCGGATGGCCGTGTAGGCGGCCCGCTCCGGGAGGTAGCGGTTGAGCTTCTCAGCGATGCCGTCCTCTTCGGGCTGGGACACGATGTATGTGGGCGAACGCTGCAGCATCGTGACATGCTTGGCACCCGAATTGGCAAGCGCCGGAACGAGAGTGACGGAGGTCGCGCCGCTGCCGATGACGACGATCTTCTTGTCCTGGTAGTCCAGGTCCTCGGGCCAGTGCTGCGGATGGATGATCGGCCCGGTGAAGTCCTGCTCACCGGGAAACTCGGGCGCATAACCCTGCTCGTAGTTGTAGTAGCCGCTGCACAGGAACAAAAAGTTACAGGTGATGCTGCTGGTGGTGCCATCGCTTTCGATCTGCACGGTCCAGCGGTTGTCCGCCGTCGACCAGTCGGCGCTGATGACCTTCTGGTTCAGCCGGATGTGCTTGTCGATCCCGTACATGGCCGCGGTCTCGGTGACGTAGTCGAGGATCGGTTTGCCGTCAGCGATGGCCTGACGTTCGGTCCAGGGGCGGAACCGGAAACCCAGCGTGTACATATCCGAGTCCGAGCGGATGCCCGGGTAGCGGAACAGATCCCAGGTGCCGCCCATGGCCGCCCGCTTCTCCAGAATCGCGTAACTCTTGCGTGGGCAGCGGTCTTGCAGATGCCAGGCGGCGCTCACGCCGGAGATACCGGCGCCGACGATGACGACGTCAAGGTGCTCAGTCATGGAACCCACGGTATCAACAGGGTGTTGAGGCCGCCAACGATGTGTCGACGAGTTTGCCAGGCACGCTTTCACCCAACAAACCAGGGCTCTTGAATTCGCTGTGGACTCTTTTTGCCCGGGCTATAGTTCGCAAATTGCTTTGCGGGCGGCCAGTTAGGGGTCTTGGTGTCATTTGTCGTCGCATTGCCGGAGGCGCTGAACACCGCAGCAGCCGATCTGGTCGGTCTCGGGTCGGCGCTCGGTGCGGCGAACCACACGGCTGCGCTTCGAACGACGCAGGTGGTGGCCGCCGCGCAGGACGACGTGTCGCGGGCCATCGCCGCGCTGTTCTCCGCGCACGGTCGCGGCTACCAGGCACTGGCCTGGCAAGCCGCGAGGCTTCATGGTCAGTTCACCCAAGCGCTGTCAACGGCTGCGGGCGCCTACGCCGGTGCGGAGGCGGTGAACGCGGCCGCGGCCACGGGTCCGCTGCAGCAGCTGCTGAACGCGGTCAACACCCAGGTCCAAGCGCTGACCGGGCGCCCGCTCGCGGGAAACGGCGCCAACGGTGCGCCGGGTTCGGGCAGCCCCGGTGGAGCCGGCGGATGGTTGTGGGGCAACGGCGGGGCCGGCGGATCCGGGGCGGCGGGCGTGACCGGTCAGAACGGTGGCGCCGGCGGAGCCGCCGGGCTATTCGGCAACGGCGGCGCGGGCGGGGCCGGTGGGGAATCGACGACCGGATCCGCCGACCCCGCCAGCGCTCAGCAGTCCTCCCGTTCCACCGGCACCGCCGGTGCCGCCTATGCCGCCGGC
>NZ_LZKQ01000317.1 GCF_001668675.1 Mycobacterium asiaticum
ATCTACACAACGAGTAGCGTCGGCACCGTCAGATCTGCATAAGAGACCGCGGTTACGGTCCCCCGCCGGGTCCCGGTTACGGAGCGACGCCGTTCGGTCCGCCCCTCATCCCGGGGGCGGTCAAGCCCGGCATCATCCCGCTGCGACCGCTGACGCTCAGCGACATCTTCAACGGCGCCGTCGGCTACATCCGCGCCAACCCCAAGCCGACCTTGGGTCTGACCACCATGGTCGTGGTCGTCATGCAGGTCATTTCATTGCTCGCGACCATCGGACCACTCACCGCCATCAGCCGGCTGAACGCTGGTGACTCTCCGGCCGATACAGAGGCCAGCCTCGGGGCTTTGGGTGCCTGGACCGCGTCGCTGGCCGGCAGCGCACTGGTCGGTTGGCTGGGCGGCATGCTGCTCAGCGGAATGCTCACCGTCGTGGTCGGACGCGCAGTGTTCGGATCGCCGATCACCATCAAAGAAGCGTGGACGAAGGTTCGCGGGCGGCTGCTCGCGCTGTTCGGCCTGGCGCTGCTGGAAGCAATCGGGATGGCGGTGGTCGTCGGATTGGTCGTGGTGATCCTGGTCGGCGTCGCGGCTGCCGCCAACGCCGCGGCCGCGGTCCTGCTGGGCCTGCCGCTATTGCTCCTGGTGCTGCTGTTGTTGGTCTATGCCTACACCGTGCTGTTGTTCGCACCGGTGCTCATCGTGCTGGAGCGATTACCGGTCCTCGACGCGATCACCCGGTCTTTCGCCCTGATACGCAACAGCTTTTGGCGGGTGCTGGGCATCCGGTTACTGGCGGCGCTGGTGGTCGGCATCGTCGGCGGCGCGATCTCGGCGCCCTTCAGTGTGGTCGGCGAGATTCTGCTGATGGGCTCCTCGAGCACCACCACACTGCTCGTCGGTACCACGCTGTCGTCCATCGGCGGTGCGGTCAGCCAGATCGTCACTGCGCCTTTCGTCGCCGGTGTGGTGGTGCTGCTCTACACCGACCGGAGAATCCGGGCCGAGGCGTTCGATCTGGTATTGCAGACCGGCGCGCAGGGTGGACCGGGAGCGGTCGAATCCACCGACAACCTATGGCTCACCAGGCCTTTCTGAAAGATCGGTGAGCTGACAGTGCCCTTCATCGACATCGACCGTGACGCCGCGCATGAGGCGGCCCAGCGCGAACTGAACAAACCGATCTATCCCAAACCATCGGTAACCGAAGCGATCTTCGACAAGATCAACGAGTTCCTGATGCGGCTGCTGACGAAGACTTCGCACATCTCCGGCGGCTGGTTCACCGTCACCGTAATGCTGATCCTGGCGGTGATTGCCGTCGTCGTCGCAGTCCATGTCGCGCGCCGTACCATGCGCACCAACCGCGGCGGCGATTACGAACTGTTCGACGTCGGCCAACTGACCGCGGCCCAACACCGGGCCACAGCGGAAAGCTTTGCCGCCGAGGGCAACTGGTCGGCCGCGATCCGGCACCGGCTCCGCGCGGTGGCGCGGGAGCTGGAAGAAACCGGCGTGCTCGCGCCCGTGCCGGGCCGGACCGCGAATGAGTTGGCCAACGACGCCGGACAGGCCCTTCCCCGTCTGGCCGGTGAATTAGCCCAGGCGGCAACGGCTTTCAACGACGTCACCTACGGAGAGCGGCCCGGCACCCAAGCCGCTTACCAGATGATCGCCGACCTCGATGACCACCTGCGCTCGCGCGCCACCGGCACCGCGCCGGTGGAACACGCCGCGGTGCCGAACTCCTGGGCGCAGGTCCGGTGACGTCCACCCGTCCGGCCACCGAACAGTTGCGCCAGCGGCGCCCCTGGCGTGGGGTGCTGCTCGCACTGGCCGCCCTCGCCGTCGTCGCCGCGATCACCACATATCTGACCGCGCCCCGGCCGGGCGGCACGATGGACCCCGAGGCCACCAGCCCATCCGGAGCCCACGCGCTGGTGGCTCTGCTCCGCGACGGCGGCGTCGAGGTGGTGGTGGCCAACACCGTCGCCGACGTCGAGCGCGCCGCGCGTCCGGACACCTTGCTGCTGATTGCGCAAACCCAATACCTCACCGACAACACGCTGTTGGGGCGACTGGCCGACGTCCCCGGTGACCTGTTGCTGGTGGATCCCACCACCCGCGCCCGCACGGCGCTGACCCCGAAGCTACGGGTGGGCGCCGCCGACGAGTTCGGCAACGAGCCAAATTGCCCACTGCCGCAGGCTAACCGGGCCGGAGCGGTGAATTTCGGACCAACTGACGCCTACCGGGCCAAGGGCGATCTGGGCCTGGTCAGTTGTTACGGCGGCGCCCTGGTCAGCTATCGCGAGCAGGGCCGAACCGTCACCGTGGTCGGCAGCAGCCACTTCATGACCAACGACGGGCTCCTGGAAGAAGGCAATGCCGCGCTGGCAATGAATCTCGCGGGTGCGCGGCCAAGGGTCATCTGGTACGCACCGCAGCGCGTCGAAGGGCACAGCACCCCGCACGGGTCCATCTTCGACTTGATCCCGGAGAACGTGACGTGGATCGTCTGGCAGCTCTGGCTGGTGGTGATCCTGGTTGCGCTGTGGAAGGGCCGGCGCCTCGGCCCGCTGGTGGCCGAGGAACTACCGGTCGTGGTCCGTGCCTCCGAGACGGTCGAAGGCCGCGGCCGCCTCTACCGGTCCCGGCGCGCCCGCGATCGTGCCGCGGAGGCATTGCGGACGGCGACGCTGCAGCGGCTGCTGCCCCGCCTCGGCCTCGGCCCCAGTGCCGCACCACCGGCCGTCGTGATGACGGTCGCCGAGCGCTGCGGGGCCGACCCGGACCTCGTCCAATACCACCTGTTTGGTCCACCGCCGGCGAATGACGGCGACCTACTCCAGCTAGCCCGTGCGCTGGACGACATCGAAAGGCAGGTCACCCACTCGTGACACAGTCCACCGCCCCGACCGCCGACACCGCCCGTGCGGCATTGCTGGAACTGCGCTCCGAGATCGCCAAAGCCGTTGTCGGACAAGAGGGTGTGATCAGCGGCCTGGTGATCGCACTACTGTGCCGTGGCCATGTGCTGCTGGAAGGTGTTCCCGGAGTTGCGAAGACGCTGATGGTGCGCGCCTTGGCCGCTGCTTTGCAGCTCGAGTTCAAGCGCGTGCAGTTCACCCCGGACCTGATGCCGGGTGATGTCACCGGCTCGCTGGTCTACGACACGCACACCGCGGAGTTCGCTTTCCGGCCTGGTCCGGTGTTCACCAATCTGCTGCTGGCCGACGAGATCAACCGGACGCCACCCAAGACACAAGCCGCACTGCTCGAGGCGATGGAGGAACGCCAGGTCAGCGTGGACGGAGAACCGAAACTCCTGCCGGACCCGTTCATCGTCGCCGCGACGCAGAACCCCATCGAGTACGAAGGCACCTACCAGCTGCCCGAAGCCCAACTCGACCGCTTTCTGCTCAAGCTGAATGTGACGCTGCCCCCGCGCGACGCCGAGATCGCGATCCTCGGCCGGCACGCGCACGGGTTCGATCCGCGGGACCTCTCCGCGATCAAGCCGATCGCCGGACCGGCAGAGCTCGCGGCCGGACGCGAGGCCGTGCGTCAGGTGTTGATCGGTGATGAAGTCCTGGGATACATCGTCGACATCGTCGGCGCCACCCGTTCCTCTCCCGCTCTGCAGCTTGGTGTTTCGCCACGCGGCGCGACCGCGCTGCTGGGCACCGCCCGGTCGTGGGCCTGGTTGTCCGGACGCAACTACGTCACACCGGACGACGTCAAGGCCATGGCCCGTCCGACGCTGCGGCACCGCATCATGCTGCGTCCGGAGGCCGAGCTGGAGGGTGCCACGCCCGACGGCGTCCTGGACGGAATCCTGGCGTCGGTCCCGGTGCCCCGCTAGTGATCCTCACCGGACGCACCGGGCTGCTGGCGCTGATATGCGTCCTGCCGATCGCGGTAGCACCCTGGCCCGCAAGGGCTTTCGAGATACTGCTGTTGATGCTGGCCATCTTGGTGGTCGTCGACGTAGTGCTCGCCGCCAGCCCCCGTCGCCTTCGCTTCACCCGTTCGCCGGATACGTCGGCCCGGCTGGGCCAGCCGGTGACGGCGGGCCTGTTGATACAGAACGACGGACGGCGCCGGTTCCGCGGCCGGCTTCGCGATGCCTGGCCGCCCAGTGCGCGTGCCGAACCACGAACCCACCCGCTGGCTTTGGCAGCCGGTCAGCGCCAGCAGTTGGAGACCCAACTGCGACCGGTGCGACGGGGTGACCAGCGCGCTGCCGCGGTCACGGCTCGCTCGATCGGCCCGTTGGGTTTGGCGGGACGGCAGAGTTCACAACCGGTACCTGGACAGGTCCGGGTTCTGCCACCGTTCTTATCCCGCAAGCACCTGCCGTCACGGTTGGCCAAATTGCGGGAGATCGACGGGCTGCTGCCCACCCTGATCCGCGGACAGGGCACCGAATTCGACTCGCTGCGCGAATATGTCGTGGGCGACGACGTCCGGTCGATCGACTGGCGGGCGAGCGCGCGCCGCACCGACGTGATGGTTCGCACGTGGCGGCCCGAGCGCGACCGGCGGGTGGTCATCGTGCTCGACACCGGACGCATGGCGGCGGGACGAGTCGGCGTCGATCCGACGGCGGCCGATCCCGCCGGCTGGCCCCGACTCGACTGGGCAATGGACGCGGCGTTGTTGTTGGCGGCGCTGGCCTCCCGCGCCGGTGACCATGTCGACTTCCTGGCCCACGATCGGGTGAGCCGGGCCGCGGTGTTCGGGGCGTCGCGCACCGAGCTGCTCGCGCAACTGGTTGACGCGATGGCCCCACTGCAACCGGCACTCGTCGAATCCGATTGGCGCGCAATGGTCGCGGCGATTCTGCGGCGCACCCGCCGACGGTCGCTGGTGGTGCTGCTGACGGACCTCAACGCCACCGCGCTGGACGAGGGATTGCTGCCCATGCTCCCGCAGCTGTCCGCCAAGCACCACGTGCTGGTCGCCGCGGTCGCCGACCCGCGGGTAGACCAGTTGGCTGCCGGCCGATCGGACGCGGCGGCGGTGTACGACGCGGCCGCAGCCGAACGGGCGCGCAACGAGCGGCGGGCCATCGCCTCCCGGCTACGCCGCAGCGGGGTGGAGGTCGTCGACGCGCCCCCCACCGAGATCGCGCCCGGTCTCGCCGACCGCTACCTGGCGATGAAGGCCACCGGCCAGCTCTGACGCACGATTCGTGCGCCCACTGTGCGAACTGCGACGCCCCCACGGCGTGTCGCGTCGTGAGATTCACGCTCGCCAGGGCTAGCCGGTCGGCACGACGTCGGGCGCGTCCTCGATGTCCCCGGTCTCGCCCGCGGCGACGGCCTTGCGACCGAAGTACACGACGTAAGTCAGGAACGCCGCCTCGGCCAGCACACCGATACCGATGCGCGCGAACGTCGGCAGCGGCGACGGCGTCACCATCGCTTCGATCAGGCCGGCGACGAGCAGCACGCCCACCAGTCCCACGGCGACAGACACCACCGCGCGGCCCTCCTCGGCCAGCACCTGCCCCCGCGGCCGATCACCGGGCGAGATCACCGACCAGCCCAGCCGCATCCCGGTTGCAGCGGCGAGGAACACCGCCGTCAACTCCAGCAGGCCGTGCGGCAGCAGCAGGCCCAGCAGCAGACCACCCTTGCCCGCCTGGAACATCAGGCCCGCGATCACCCCGACGTTGGCTGCGTTCTGGAAGAGCACGAACGGAATCGGAAGTCCCAGTAGGACGGACATCGCAATGCACTTGGCCGCAACCCACGAGTTGTTCACCCACACCTGCAACGCGAACGCCGCCGCAGGGTGCTCGCTGTAATAGGACTCGACGTCATGGTTCACCAGTTCGTCGATGTCCGCCGGTGTCCCGATGACTGACTGCACCTCGGGGCTGCCGGCAACCCAGAACGCCATAACCACGACGACGGCGAAAAACGTCAACGCTGTGGCCAGCCACCAACGCCAGGTTCGATACGCGACGACCGGGAACGACACCGTCCAGAACCGCACGAAGGTACTGGTGAGCGGGGCATGGGCGCCGGTCACCGCGGAGCGGGCGCGGGCGACCAGGCTCGACAGCCGGCCGGTCACCTCGGAGTCCGACGACACCGACCGCAGCATCGACAAGTGGGTGGACACGCGCTGGTAAAGCTCGACGAGTTCATCGATTTCGGCACCGGTGAGCGAACGGCGCCTCTTGATCAACTGGTCGAGCCGGTCCCAAGTGCTGCGGTGGGTCAGCAGGAACGCGTCGACGTCCACCATCGCAGCCTACCCAGCGGCAACCCGCCGGCAGTGGCTGTACCGTTCCGGAGTATGTCCGAGGTGGTAACCGGGGACGCCGTCGTACTCGACGTCCAGATCGCCCAGCTGCCGGTGCGTGCGCTGAGCGCGATCATCGACCTCACCGTGATTTTCGTCGGCTACTTCCTCGGACTGCTGTTGGGGGCGGCGACGCTGTCCCAGTTCGACTCGGCGTTGACGGTCGCGTTCGTCATCATCTTCACCGTGCTGGCCATAGTCGGCTATCCGATCGCCATCGAGACCGCGACCCGGGGCCGTTCGCTGGGCAAGATGGTGATGGGGCTGCGGGTGGTGAGCGACGACGGCGGCCCAGAACGCTTCCGCCAGGCGGTATTTCGCGCGCTCGCCTCGGTGGTGGAGATCTGGATGCTGCTCGGCAGTCCGGCCGTGATCTGCAGTGTGCTGTCGCCGAAGGCGAAGCGGGTGGGTGACATTTTCGCCGGCACCGTCGTGGTCAGCGAACGCGGGCCTCGATTGACGCCGCCGCCGATGATGCCGCCACCACTGGCGGGGTGGGCGTCGTCGCTGCAACTATCCGGGCTGTCCGCCGGACAGGCTGAGGTCGCCCGCCAATTCCTCTCCCGGGCAATGCAACTCGACCCCGCGCTGCGGGACCAGATGGCTTACCGCATCGCCAACGATGTGCTGTCCCGCATCGCGCCCCCACCGCCGCCCGGGGTCCCGCCACAGCTGGTTCTGGCCGCGGTGCTGGCGGAGCGACACCGCCGCGAGCTTGCCCGGCTCCATGCCAGCATTCCCCCGCAGCCCGGACCACAGCCCCCGGGTTGGCAGCCGGGGCCCCCGCCAGCACCGGGGCCGGCACCCGCGCCTACCTCATGGCAGTCGCCGGCAGCAGAGCCGGAACCGGAGTCGCACCGGCCCCCAGAACCCGGCGGATTCGCACCGCCGACTTGATCACTGTGCGACGCTGGCCGCCAGAATCGCGACGTCGCCGATCAACAGGGCCAAACCGGCCAGCGGCACCAGGAAACCGGTGCGCCGCTTTGCGGTGAAAACCGAGGTGACGATCACCAGGAGCGCCACCAGCGGCGGGCCGTAGAACAAGACGTCGAAATTGATCCCGCCGCCGAGCTTGGGGCACCGCTGTTGCGTACACGAGTCGGTGCTCATCACAGCTCCGAGCGCGAACAGCATCACGATGGCCGCCCCTGGAACGGTCAGCAGTGCCAGCACCCAGTTGACCCGGGCCCGCGCCTTGGCGCCGTCGTCGCCGCGCGCGTCGGGGCCGCTACCAGGACCGGAAGCCATGGTCAGGTCGCGGTTGTTGCCGTTCATGCGACAGGTGCTACCCAGCGCCCAGGGGTTGCAAACGGATAGGCACCGGGCAGATTCGTTGCATCACGTTCGTTCACGATATATCGTGATATGTAGCGATACACCCACGAACTAGAGGAAACAGACATGAACACCCCTTTCAATCCTTTCGGTCCCCTCGACGGACCATCGATCCCACGACCGGGATTCGGTTTCGGCCCTCCCGGCTTCGGCGGCGGAGTCCGGCCGGGGCCGGCTCAGCGCCGCGCACTGCATGGCGCCCGGCGAGCGGCCCGGCGCGAATTTTTCGACCAGCTCCGCGACCACGCCAAAGATCATGACGGACCGCTGGGCTTCGGCCCCGGTTTCGGACCGGGCTTCGGGCCCGGGTTCGGCCCCGGATTCGGCTTCGGTCCCGGCGGCCGTCGCGGCGGACGCCGGGGCGGCCGCGGTCGGCGCGGCGACGTCCGGGCGGCCATCCTGACGCTGCTCAAAGAGCGGCCCATGCATGGTTACGAGATGATCCAGGAAATCGCCGAGCGTAGCAACGGACTATGGAAGCCGAGCCCCGGGTCGGTCTATCCGACGCTGCAACTACTCGCCGACGAAGGCCTGGTCAGAGCCAATGACAGCGACGGCAGCAAGAAGCTGTTCGAGCTGACCGACGACGGACGTGCCGCCGCCGAACAGCTGTCCACCCCACCCTGGGAGGAGATCGCCGAGGGAGTGGACCCGGGCCACATCAACCTGCGGACCGCCGCCCGCCAACTGTTCGGTGCGGTCGCGCAGTCCGCGCACGCCGCCAGCGCCGAGCAACAGCAGCGCATCACCGACGTGCTCAACAATGCGCGCCGCGAGATCTACGGGATCCTCGGCGAGGACTGAGCACCTGCTGCTCTGCTGCTCACCCCCGGCCTTCCCGCGAACGTGCGCAGATGTCCGGCGACACGCCGTCGCACCCGACATTCTGTGCACGCTCGCGGGCTGAGGCGGGCCGGGCTGAGGCCGGGCTGAGGCCGGGCCGGACGCTCGCGGAGCCTAGGACACGTCGACCCAGTCCAGGGTCCGCTGCACGGCTTTACGCCAACCCGCGTACCCCTCCGCGCGTTGGTCGTCATCCCAGTCCGGCGTCCAACGCTTGTCTTCGTGCCAGTTCTCGCGCAGGTCGTCCGGGCCGTCCCAGAAGCCGACCGCCAGACCCGCCGCGTAGGCAGCTCCGAGCGCGGTCGTCTCGGCCACCACCGGTCGCACCACGTCCACACCCAGCACGTCGGCCTGGATCTGCATGCACAGGTCGTTGCCGGTGATGCCGCCGTCGACCTTCAGCACTTCCAGACGGACACCGGAATCGGCTTCCATGGCATCGACCACGTCGCGACTCTGATAGCAGATCGCCTCGAGCGTCGCGCGAGCCAGATGTGCATTGGTGTTGAACCGGGACAGACCGACGATCGCTCCCCGGGCGTCCGAGCGCCAGTACGGCGCGAAGAGCCCGGAGAATGCCGGCACGAAGTAAACGCCGCCGTTGTCGGCGACCTGTCTGGCCAACGACTCGCTTTGCGCGGCGCCGCTGATGATGCCCAGTTGATCGCGCAGCCACTGCACGGCCGAGCCGGTGACGGCGATCGAGCCCTCCAGGGCGTAGACGGGTTTGGCATCGCCGAACTGGTAGCAGACCGTGGTCAGCAGGCCGTTGTCGGACCGCACGATCGTCTCGCCGGTGTTGAGCAACAAGAAGTTGCCGGTGCCGTAGGTGTTCTTCGCCTCGCCCGCGTTTAGGCATACCTGTCCCACCATCGCCGCGTGCTGGTCGCCGAGCACCCCGGTGATCGGAATCTCGCCGCCGACGGGACCCGCGTCCGACGTGACGCCGTAGGGCTGCAGCGGCGAGGACGGTTCGATGGTGGGCAGCATCGCCCGCGGAATGGAGAACAACGACAGCAGTTCGTCGTCCCAGTCCAGCGTCTCCAGGTTCATCAACATGGTGCGGCTGGCGTTGGTCACGTCGGTGACGTGCACCCCGCCGCGCGCGCCGCCGGTGAGATTCCACAGCACCCAACTGTCCGCGGTGCCGAACAGGGCGTCACCGCGCTCGGCGTCGGCGCGCACCCCGTCGACGTTATCCAGGATCCACTGCAACTTGCCGCCGGAGAAATAGGTCGCCGGCGGTAGGCCCGCCTTACGGCGGATGATGTCACCGCGCCCGTCCCGGTCCAGGGCTGAGGCGATGCGGTCGGTGCGGGTGTCCTGCCAGACGATGGCGTTGTAGTAGGGGCGCCCGGTCTGCTTGTTCCACACCAGCGTCGTTTCGCGCTGGTTGGTGATGCCCAGGGCGGCAATGTCTTTCGCGGAGATGTTGCTGGCGTTCAGCACCGACATGAGCACCGAGACCGTGCGCTCCCAGATCTCCACCGGATTGTGTTCGACCCAGCCGGCGCGAGGCAGGATCTGGTCGTGCTCAAGTTGATGACGAGCCACCTCGGCGCCGTCATGATCGAAGATCATGCAGCGGGTGCTGGTGGTGCCCTGGTCGATAGCGGCAACGAACTCAGCCAACTGGCCTCCTAGGGGCGACGACGGACACTGCGTGTAATCGTCCATGATTGCCTACGTGACCGTTGACATCGAGAGCATGCCGCGTGGCGGTCCGCATGCGTCGTGGCTGGACCGCCGGCTGGAGACCGACCGTCCGGAATACATCGACCGTGACGACGTGGACGCCAAGAAGCGCGCCGCGATCCGCTCCCTGGACCGGGTGGGCAGGGTGTTCGGCTTGCACAAGACAATCGCCCGCATCGTGCTGGACGAGGTAGCCGACGTGCCCGAGCCCAGGATCCTGGAGCTTGGATCCGGACACGGCGGGCTGGCCCGGGCATTGCTCGAGATGCATGGCACCGCACACGTGACGGTTTCCGACGTGGACGCATCGCTGATCGCGGCGATCGGTGCGGGCGACCTTGGTTCGCATCCGCGCGCGGTGGTCCGCCAACTCGATGCCACCGCCATTGATTCCCCGGACAGTAGTTACGATCTTGCGGTTTTCGCGCTGTCCTTCCACCATCTGCCACCGGCGTTGGCGTCGAGGGTATTCAGCGAAGGTACCCGGGTCGCCGACAAGCTGGTGATCATCGATCTGCCGCGGCCGCCGTCGATGTTGCATCTGCTGCGGCTGGCTCACATGCTGCCGCTGGCGATGTTCCCCATGCCGCATGACGGGATCATCAGCTCGCTGCGGGCCTACAGCCGCTCGGCGTTGCTGGCGCTGGCCGAACATGCCGACCCGAGGATCAAGGTCGAACTGCGCGGGGGCAGGGTATTCAACAGGTCGATGCGGCCGCTGCCCCAGATCGTGGTGGCAAACTTGCGCGGCGCCCGGTAAACCTGTTGCATCGGTGCTGTGGGCGAAGAAGTCAAGCGCACCACGTATAACCGCACACACCGGCGGGAGTACCGGCGCAAAGTGCAGTTGTGCTTGGACGTCTTCGAGACGATGCTGACCCAGACCCGCTTCGACTCCGAGCGCCCTCTCACCGGCATGGAGATCGAGTGCAACCTGGTCGACGCCGACTACCAGCCCGCGATGTCCAACCGCTTTGTGCTCGACGCCATCGCTGACCCGGCCTACCAAACTGAATTGGGCGCTTACAACATCGAATTCAATGTCCCGCCGCGCCCGCTGCCCGGACACACCGGCCTGGATCTGGAAAAGGAAGTGCGAGCCAGTCTGAACGACGCCGAACTGAGGGCGAATTCCAGCGGCTCACACATAGTGATGATCGGCATTCTGCCCACCCTGATGCCCGAGCACCTCACTGAGGGCTGGATGAGTGAATCCACCCGGTACACCGCGTTGAACGACTCGATTTTCAATGCCCGGGGTGAGGACATCTCGATCAACATCTCGGGCCCGGAACCGCTGAGCTGGCAGGCTCCTTCAATCGCACCCGAATCCGCCTGCACCAGTATGCAATTGCATCTCCAATTGGCTCCGGACGACTTCGCCGCCAACTGGAACGCCGCCCAGGCCCTGGCGGGACCGCAGCTGGCGCTGGCCGCGAATTCGCCCTATTTCTTCGGCCACCAGCTGTGGTCGGAGACCCGTATCGAGTTGTTCGCGCAGTCCACCGATACCCGCCCCGAGGAGCTGAAGACACAGGGGGTACGCCCGCGAGTTTGGTTCGGTGAGCGCTGGATTGATTCGGTCGTCGATCTGTTCAAGGAAAACGTCCGCTACTTCCCGTCCCTGCTGCCGGAGCTTTCCGACGAGGATCCCGCCGCCGAACTGGCCGCCGGCCGCGCTCCTGCGCTGGCCGAACTGCGCCTACACAACGGCACGGTGTACCGCTGGAACCGGCCGGTCTATGACGTCGTCGACGGGCGCCCGCACCTGCGCCTGGAGAACCGGGTACTGCCGGCCGGGCCGAGTGTCATTGACATGCTGGCGAATTCGGCCTTCTACTACGGGGCGCTGCGGACCCTGTCCGAGGCCGAGCATCCGGTGTGGTCGCAGATGAGTTTCCCGGTGGCACAGCGTAATTTCTTCGAAGCGGCCCAGCACGGTATCAATGCGCGGTTGCACTGGCCGGGCGTCGGCGAAATCAGCACGCAGCGATTGGTTTTGGAAACATTGCTGCCGATGGCTTACGAGGGACTGCAGCGGTGGGGTGTCGACGGCGAAGTGCGCGACCGCTTCCTGGGCGTGATCGAAGGCCGGGCCAGGGCGGGTCGCAACGGTGCGACCTGGCAGGTGGCCACCGTTTCGGCGGTTGAGAAGTCTGGCATGTCCCGGCCGCGCGCCCTGGCGGAGATGCTGCGCCGGTACTGCGGGCACATGCACGCCAACGAGCCGGTGCACACCTGGAAGGTCTAGAAGTTCTCCGCGAGTTGGGTCAACCGGACACTGTTGCCGGATGGGTCGCGGAATCCGCAGTCGATGCCGTAGGGCATCTCATGCGGTTCCTCGGTGAACGCCACGCCCCGGGACTTCATCTCCGCGTAGGTTGCGTGACAGTCCTCGGTGGTCAGGAACACCGTGCCGGCGAAGCCTTTCGCCATCAGTTCGGCGACCTGCTTTTGGGTCACCGCGTCCATCACCGGCTGACCCGGGATCGCCATCAGCACAATGGACACGTCGTCTTGGCCAGGTGGGCCAACGGTGAGCCATCGGAAGTCTGCCTCCGGCAGCGAAACATCTTGTCGCACTTCCATACCCACCTGATCGGTCCAGAACTTAAGCGCGACTTCCTGGTCGTGCACCCACAAATGGGCACTGGCAATTTTCATCATGTGCACCACGCTACGGTCCGGCAGATCAGTCCGTCTTCTCCCCGTGTGCTGTCTTGATGCGGCTGTCGGCGGGCGGGCGCGTGTCCCGGGCCAGGATGCAGCTCGGCACTCGTGCGTGTACCGAGGCCGGCGGGATACTGGCGCGGTAGGCCGCTGGCGGTAAACCGTATACCCGCGCGAAGCTGGTGGTGAATGAGCCGACGCTGCGCAGACCAACCATGACGGCGATATCGGCGACCGATCGGTCGGTGTACCGCAGGAGTGCGGCGGCGCGCTCGAGTCGGCGCGTCTGCAGGTAGGAGCGAGGCGATTCGCCGAACGTGCGGGTGAACATCCGACTGAAGTGTGCGCGTGACAGACCGGCCGCCGTGGCCAGGTCGTCTACCGTAATCGGGTCGGGTAGCGGGAGTCGACGAAGTCTTTTGCCCGTAGCAGATAACGGGCTGGCGGAAGCTGCGCCATGGGTTCCAGTATGCGGCGCGCGTACCTTGGGTCGCATGAGTTCTGAGGTGATGGATTGGGACGACGCGTATCGGCAGAACGTCTTCCAAGGGCCGCCGCCGTGGAACATCGGCGAACCGCAGCCCGAACTGGCCGCGTTGATCGCGGCCGGCAAGGTCCGCAGCGACGTGTTGGACGCCGGCTGCGGCTACGCGGAGTTGTCGCTGGCGCTGGCGGCGCAGGGCTACACGGTCCTCGGCGTCGACATCACGCCGACTGCGGTCGCGGCGGCCACCGAAGCCGCCCGGGAGCGGGGCTTGTCCACCGCGAGCTTTCAGCAGGCCGACATCACCGCGTTCAGCGGGCACGATGGGCGCTTCTCCACCGTGATCGACAGCACGCTGTTTCATTCCCTGCCGATCGAGGGCCGCGACGGTTACCTGCGCTCGGTGTTCAACGCGGCTGCCCCGGGTGCCAACTACTACGTATTGGTGTTCGCCAAAGGCGCCTTCCCGGCCGAGCTGGAACCCAAGCCCAATGAAGTCGACGAGGACGAGTTGCGGGATGCGGTCAGCAGGTACTGGGTGGTCGACGAGATCCGTCCGGCCTTCATTCATGCCAACGCACTCGCGACGCCGCCGCCGATGCCTGGTCCGCCGATCGAGTTTCCGGAGCACGACCGCGACGAAAAGGGCCGCGTGAAGATGCCCGCCTACCTGCTCACGGCGCACAAAGTCGATCAGTAGTTCTGCACGAAGATGCCTGCCAGGCTCGAACCGATGTTCTGCAGGCCCGACAAGAAGCTGCTGACACCCGGCGGCAGCGCCCCGATGTTGAACAGACCCGACACGGCGCCGCCCAGTACCGACAGTCCGGACGAGCCTTCGCCGAACACGTTGTAGCCCGAAGCGCCGGTGAGGCCCAGCGGATTGCCGGTGAAGAACCCGGACACGTTCGACCCGTTGTTGAAGAAGCCCGAGGCGTTGGTGCCACCGGTGTTGAAGAAGCCCGACGAGGTGAAGAGGTCGTCGAGGGTGTTTCCGAAGCCGGGCGCGGGCGGAATCTGCAACTCGAAGAGCTTCTGGCTGGACAGAACGATCGGCGGAATGTGAAGCGCCGGCAGGTCGAAGGCGCCGACATTGATTGGCGGAATGCCGATCGTGGGCAACTGGAACGGCTGCGAGAACAGCTGCGGGAGATTGAACTCGCCGATCGAGATCGGCGGGATTCCGATCGTAGGTAGATCGAAGGCCGACGAGATGACCTGCGGCAGGTTGAACGGACCGACCGCGATCTGCGGAATCTCCAACTCCGGCAGGAAGAACTGCGACGAGGTGAGCTGCGGGAGCAGGAACTCTCCGATTTCGATGGGCGGGATCGTGACCGCCGGCGTTCTGAACTCCGGCCAACTGATTTGCGGCAGGTCGAATTCGGCCAGCGTTATCGACGGGATGGTCAGCGCCGGCGTCTCGAACTCCGGCCAGCCGACCACCGGCAGGTCGAAGGAGCCCAAGTCGATCGGCGGAATGGTCAACGCCGGTGTCTCGAACTCGGGCCAGCCGACCTGCGGCAGGTTGAAGCTGCCCAGCTGAATGCCCGGGATGGTCACCTGGGGCGTGTCGAACTGCGGCCAGCCCAACCGCGGCAAGTTGAATTGACCCAGTCCGATAGACGGAATCGAAATAGATGGAATGCTGAAACCGGATATTCCGATGGAAGGAATAACGTAGGCGCCACCGGGGCCATTGGGATTATCGATCGTCACATACGGCAGAGTCATGTTGCCGATTGAGATGTTCCCCAGATGGAACGCGTTGATAAACCCATTCTGGGTGTTACCAATAGAGATCGGGATATTGAAGTTTCGCAGGATGAAGTGGTAATTCGGCGCAAGGACGTTCGCCGTTTCTAAGGAGAACAGTGTCTGGTCGTTGCCACCCACCGAGAAATTCGGAAGCTGAATGAGTGGGATATCAATCCTAGGAACATCAATAGTAGGCAGGCTGAAGCCGTTGATTGTGACGCGTGGAGTCGTTATCGGCGGGATCGTTACCGACGGTAGGTTGATCGGCGGTACTTGAATGGCCTGCGTCGTGATTTCAGGCAGACTGAAGGACGAAAGGTTGACACCTGCGGGCGTTTGGTACGCAGGAATGGTGATTGACGGGATGGTGATCGACGGCAGACCGAAATTGCCGATGTTGATGTTCGCCGGCGTCTGATACTCCGGAATGGTGATGGCTGGTATACCGATCGACGGCAGGCTGAAGCTACCGATATTGACGTTCGCCGGCGTCTGATACTCCGGAATGGTGATGGCTGGGATTCCGATCTCTGGCAGAGCGAAGCCGCCAATCGTCAGCGTCGGGGTTGTGTAGGCCGGGATGGTGATCTCTGGGATGCCGATCTCCGGCAGGCTGAACGCGCTCAGCCGCGCGATGGCCGGCGACGTAAACTCACCGATCGAAATCGGCGGGATGCCGAGGGTCGGCAGCAGGAAGTCAGAGATCGACACCGACTCCGGGGATGTGAATGGTCCGATGTTGATCGGCGGAATGGCGATCGTGGGAAGCAGGAATTCTGTCAGCCGGGCGACGGGCGACGTGAAGGCTCCGATATCGATCGGCGGGACGAAGATCTGAGGCAGGTCGAATGCGGCCACGTTAATCGGGGGTATGTCGACCGCGGGCAGGGTGATTTCGGGCGTGCTGACCGCGAAGTAAATGCCGCCCTGGCGCTCCCCTGTCCAACCGAAGCCGTTATTCATGTTGCCTGAATTAAAGGATCCGGTGTTGTAATCGCCCCAGTTGGCGAAGCCGGTATTGGTGTTGCCGATATTAAAGCTGCCGGTGTTGTACGAACCGGGGTTTATGTCACCCGTGTTGTAGTCGCCGGCATTAAGCGAGCCTGTATTGCCAATGCCCGAGTTAAGGGATCCCGTGTTGAAGGAACCTGGGTTGAAGAACCCGGTGTTGGCGATTCCCGAGTTACCGATGCCGGTGTTTAAGCTTCCCGAGTTGAAAAGCCCAAAGTTTCCATTACCCGAGTTGAAGAAACCGACATTCCCGTTTCCGGAGTTGAACAAACCGATGTTTCCACTTCCGGAATTCAATACGATTCCGATTTGATTGTCGCCGGTCAGCCCGATGCCGATGTTGTTGTTGCCGGTGTTACCGAAGCCGATGTTGAAGCTGCCGGTGTTGGCAAAGCCGCGGTTGCCTGAACCGAAGTTGCCAAGACCGAGGTTGGCGTTGCCCAGGTTACTGAAGCCGATGTTCCAACTACCCAGGTTTGCCGACCCGATGTTGGAGTTGCCCAGATTCCCATCGCCTCTGTTGCCGTAGCCGAAGTTGCCGAACCCGAAGTTGCCACCACCGTAGTTCGCGAAACCGAGCGATGTTTGCAACGTTTCCACGGCGGCCGGTGCCGCGGCGGCCGCCGCAGCCGATCCAGTTGTCAACTGGCCCGGCAGACCAGCCAAAGCTTTCAACGGTTGCGTGAACGGCGTCAGGGCCGACGCGATGGTTGACGCGCTCGTGTAGTACTCAAACATGGCGGCCACGTCCCGCGCCCACATCAGCTCGTAGTCGGCCTCGACGGCGAAAATGGCGGGAGTGTTGAAGCCGAAGATATTGGACCGCACCAGCGACAACAGCACGTTGCGATTGGCCGCGACCTCCCCGGGGTGAACTATCGCAGCCCGAACTGCGTCGAACGTGCTAGCCATGTTCCGCGCCTGCGAAGCCGCCTGCTCTGCTTGCGCGGTAACCGCGCTGAGCCAGCCGGCGTACGGGGCGGCGACGGCCGCCATCGCCTGGGATGCGGCACCTTGCCAAGACGCGGTCGCGAGGCCGGAGGTTATCGACCCGAATGAGTTGGCGGCCACGGCTAATTCACTGGCCAGTCCGTCCCAGGCCGCCGCGGCACCCAACATCGGCGCAGAGCCCGCTCCAGCGAAGATCCGAAGGGAGTTGATCTCCGGCGGCAACACTGAAAAATTCATCCTTGCGACCCTTCCGACAGCTCATCTTCGAGCGATTCGCAGCGGGAGCGCCTAGGTGCGTGCCCCCGCCACTTCATACGCGTACCGAGCGAAGTTACTCCACACACGCGCAATATGCACTACTGCCGGATATGGGGTTTTTGAGACTTTTGGCATGGAGTGCGCGCTCCGGCTTGTCCGACGGGTTTCAACCAGCGAAGTTAGCAGAATTAGCCGAAATCAGCGCTTCGGCAAAGACTTCCAACTCCTCGGGCGTCGTGTCGACATGCGGCGATATGCGGAGCACCGGTTCGCCGAGCTCCATCGGCGCCCGCGCAATTCCGGCATACGTGGTGAGGATCCGGCGCTCCGCGAGTAACCACTCCCGCACGGCTTCCGGGTTGGCTCCGTCGACCGGGACCAACGTGGTGATCGCGCTGGGTTCGTCGACCTCTTCGACGACGACCCACCCGGCCACGTCCGCCAGTAGCGAGCGGGCGATGCCGCCCAATTCGGCCAGCCGGGCGCGAACATTCTCGGGGCCGTAGACCAGGTGTTCGCCCAGCGCCACCGAGAAACCCACTCGGGCAGCCACATTGGCCTCACCGAAGCCGAGTTGCTCAACCCCTCGGGTCAGCCGCGCCGTCAGGTCGGGTCGCATCGCCAGGATCCCCACCCCGCGCGGACCGCCGATCCATTTGCGCGACGACGAATACGTGACGTCGGCACCCACGGCGCAGTCGATATGGCCTAGGGCCTGCGCGGCGTCCACGACCAACGGCACGCCGAGCTCACGGCAGAGCTGCGCCACCATCGCCAGCGGCTGCACGGTGCCGCGGTGGCTGGCGACCGGCGTCAAATGCACCAGGTCCGGCGGATTCTCCTGAAGTGCGAAGGCCGCGTCATCGATCGCCAGCCGACCGTCCTCGAGAACCGGCAGCTGTCGCACCTCGAATCCGTGGGCCGCCATGACCGCCAGGTTCGGTCCATACTCGCCGGGCAGGCAAGCCAAGGTGCGGGCCTCGGCCGGCCAACTGCGGAGCAGCAGATCCAGTGCGTTCAACGAACCGGTCGTGAATACGATGTCAGCCGCCTCGGGGAGGCCGCACAGTTTGGCCACCGCGGCACGGCCGGCGTCCAATACGGGTGCGGCGGCATCGGCCGCGACGTAGCCACCGACCTCGGACTCGTGCAAGGCGTGTCGCGCCGCGGCATCGAGAGCCGCCAAGCTCTGGCGCGAACACGCCGCGTTGTCCAGGTGCAGCACCGCCGCCGGCGGCCTGGCCGCGCGCCAGCGCTCGGCCAGCGTCTCGGTCACTTGGTCGCCAACGACAGACCGAAGTCATCCGCGTCGTCGGTCCACCACCGGATGCGGGTCAAACCCGCGTCGGCGAGTTCGGCACCAACGGCGTCCGGGCGAAACTTGCAGGACACTTCCGTGAGCATCTCCTCACCCGCGTCGAAGTCGACTGTCAGGTCAAGGGCGCCTACCCGCACCCGCTGGCGGCGAATGGACCGCAGCCACATCTCGATCCGTTCCTCTTCGGCGTTCCAATGGGCCACGTGCTGAAAGGCATCGACGGTGAAGTTCGCGCCGAGCTGGCGGTTGATCACCGACAGCACATTGAGATTGAACCGGGCCGTCACCCCCGCCGCGTCGTCGTAGGCCCGCACCAGCCGCTGGGTGTCCTTGACCAGGTCGGTGCCCAACAGCAGGCTGTCCCCAGGCCGCATCACCCCCGACAACGCCGCCAGAAACTCGGCGCGGGGACCGGGGGTGAGGTTGCCGATGGTCGAACCCAGGAAAACGAACAGGCGACGCCCACCACCGGGGATCTCGGCCAGATGTTCCTCGAAATCCCCGCAGACAGCGTTGATTTGGATGCCTGGATACTCGCGCTGGATTGCCTCGGCCGCCGCCGAGAGCACGTTTGCGTCGACGTCGAACGGCACGAAACGGCGCAGCGCGCCGCTGTCCCGCAATGCATTCAGCAACAGCCGCGTCTTCTCCGAAGTTCCGCTGCCCAGTTCCACGAGGGTGTCGGCCGCACTTGCGGCCGCCACTTCGGCGGATCGGGCCCGCAGGATGGCCGCTTCGGCACGGGTCGGGTAGTACTCCGGCAGCCGGGTGATCTGGTCGAACAGGTCACTGCCCACCGAATCGTAGAACCATTTGGGCGGCAACGACTTCGGAGTCTGCTGCAGACCGGTGTACACGTCGCGACGCAATGCCTGCAACGCCGAGTCCTCGGCGAGGTGATTGGACAGCGACAGTGTCATCAGGTTCCCTTCACACGGTTCAACGGTGTCGACTGGACGCCGTCGGCACCCACCTCCACCAGGTGCCGGTCTGGCACCTCTTCCCAATCCGGGTCGTCGTCGTAGGGCTCGCTGGCCAGCACCACACCGTCGGCACGCTGCAGCAGGAACAGCGTGTCACCCCAGGCCGTGGCGAGCAGCCGGGAACCGTTGGCCGCCATTATGTTCAACCGCGCCTGTGGGTCGGCACCGCCGATCTCGATGATGCTGTCGCCCAACGCATCCAAGCCGCGGGCGAAGATGGCCGCAGCGAGCAGCGCACTGTCACATACGGATTCGGCCAGCGGGCTAGGCGGCAACACCGCGCGGTCGACCACACCGTTGTGCGACAGCAGCCATTGGCCGTCGGTGAAGGGCGCCGTGGCGCTGATCTCGATCGGCATGCCGACGGTCGCCGAGCGCACCGCGGCTACCACGCAATGGCTGCGTAGCGCCGGGGCTACCGATGCGAATGAGGTGTCCCCCCATAGCGGTGCCGGACTACGCCAGCGCCGCGGTACGGAACCGTCGGCGGAATCGTCGAAAAAGCCGACGCCCCAACCGTCTGCGTTCATCAGCCCGTGCTTCTGGCGGCGCGGCGCGTAGGACTGCACCAGCAGACCTTGCGGCGGCTCGAGCATCAGGTCGGAAATGCTGACCTGCGATCCGAGCCAGCCCAGATGACGACACATCAGACGTCCCAGGCCAATCGGAGGCCGGAGAAGATCTGTCGACGGTAGGGGTGATCCCAGTTGCGGAAGCTGGGACGCAGGATCGACGACTCGACGGCCCAGGAACCACCGCGCAACACCCGGTAGTCGCCGTCGAAGAAGGGCTGCGAATAACGCTCGTAGATCATCGGCACGAAGCCTGGCCAGGGCCGCAGCGCCGAGCTGGTCCATTCCCAGACGTCACCCAGCATCTGCTCGGCCCCGTAGGCCGACGCCCCGGCCGGATAGGCCCCCACCGGCGCGGGGCGCAATGTGGTGCCGCCGAGGTTGGCGCGTTCGGCCGATGGCTCCTGCTCGCCCCACGGATAGCGGCGGCGGGTACCGACGGCCGGATCCCAGGCGCAGGCCTTCTCCCACTCGATCTCGGTGGGCAGCCGTGCGCCGGCCCACGCCGCGTACGCCTCGGCCTCGAAGTAGGAGATGTGCTGCACCGGCTCGTCGGCGGGAAGGTCCTCGGTGTACCCGAACCGAGTGCGGGTGCGCCCGCCGTCACCCCAGAATTGCGGCGCCGTGAGACCCGCCTGCTGGCGGTGCTGCCAGCCACGCTCCGACCACCATCTCGGTTCGGCGTAACCGCCGTCGGAGATGAAGTGCTGCCATTCGCCGTTGGTGACCGGAACCCGTCCGATCCGGAAGCTCGTCACCTCGACCACGTGTGCCGGACGCTCGTTGTCCAGCGAGTACGGTTCGGTTGCGGCGTCCACACCCAGCACGAAGGGGCCGCCGGGCACCAGCACCGACGTCCCGGCCAGTTCGGGACGACCGGCGGGAACTGGTTGGGTGGCCTGCAACAGCGGCGCCCCGGAGCGCAGGTTCAGCGCCTGCAGCATCGTTTCGCCGTGCTGATTCTCGTGGCTGACGACCAACCCGAACCTGAACAGAGCCGCGTCGTCGACGTCGGTGTCGGGCATTGCATCCAGTGCGTCCAGCGCGGCGTTGCGGACCGTGCTGCAGAACGACCGCGCCCTGGCCGGGGACAGTAACGGCAGGTCCACGCGGCTGGCGCGAGAGTGCACGAAGGCGTCGTAGAGCCCTTCCACCTCCGGTGGCAACAATCCCGGCCGGTCCAGGTTGCCGCCACGCAACACCCACAGCTCTTCCTGCTGGCCGATGTGCGCCAGGTCCCACACCAGCGGACTCATCAACGGGTCGTACTGCCGATGCAGTTCGGCGTCGTCGAAATCGACGAGCCGCAGCGTGCGGGTGCGCGCGCGCTCCAGGTCGCCGGCAAGCCGTTCTTTCGTCACATCCCCCCTCGGGCCATCCGCGCAACAGTTGCCGCGATGCCGTTGTCGATGACCCGGTCGGCGAAGTCGTCGGCCGGGCATCGGCCCCTCTCCACATTGAGCATGAGCTGCTCCATCGCCACGGCGAGCTCGGCTGGTGCGCGCTCCGCAGCGATGGCCACACATCGGTTGGCCGCCGCGTACAGCCGCCGGTCGCCCAGCCCGGACCGGGCTGCGGTGTCCCATGCAGTGGCCACCGGTTCGACCGCTTCGGCGGCCAGGTCCGCCGCGACCGGGTCGTCCAGCAAGGTGGTGAGGGTGAAGGCCAGGGCCGGCCACACCGCCTCCGGCACGGAATCGAGATAGCGGATCTCCAGCCACTGACGCGGCCGTACCGGCGGGAACAGGGTGGTCAGATGGTATTCGAGGTCGGCGTTGGTGGGACGCCGTCCGGCAAGCAGAACGCTGCCGTCCACCCAATCGGTGAACGGCACATGGTCGGTGACCGCAAGGATTTCTTCATTGTCAGGACTGCGCACCATCATCACCGGCGCCTTGAGGGCGTAACGCGCCCAGTCGGTGCTGGGGTCGACACCGCTGGCGCCCAGGATCGGCCCACACCGCGCCGAATCCATCTGTCCCCACACCCACTGCCGGGTGGACTGCCAACCGGTGAACTCGCCACCCAGCATCGGGGAATTACCTGCGATCGCGATCATCGTCGGCCCCAACGCATGTGCCAGGCGCACCCGCGAAACCCAGCCCGTGCGCGGCCCGGCGTCGAGATTGAGCTGGATCGAGGCCGTCGAGGTCATCATCGCCACGCCTGCCCCACTGTCGCTGGCAGCGAAGAACCGCTCCATCGCGCGGTAACGCGCGCCGGGGTTGACCCGCGCCGGCGACCGCAGCGGATCCACACCCAGAAACACCAGCCCCAGGCCCGACTCGGCCAAGGCTGAACGCAGCGCCGCCTGGTCACGGCTCATCGCGTCGATCGCGGCCAGCACACCGTCGGCCGGTGGACCCGAAAGTTCAACGGCGCCACCAGGTTCCATGGTTATCACGCTGCCGCCGGGAAGAGGATCGACCCATTTGAGAATGTCGTTCAGCTCATCCCAGCCAGGACGGCGCAGTGGATCCGCGGGATCGAAGCAGTGCGCCTCGAGTTCCAGGCCGACGCGCCCCAGTGGACCGTCGGTGAGGCAACCCTCGGCGATGTGCTGTGCGACGGCCGCCGAGCCGGCCAGCGGGCTGTCCGCCGGGCCGATACCGTCCAGCGGCGGGGACGCAGCGGTCGTGGCGATGCGTGTCACCATCACTTCATCTTCCAGACGGGTCCGACATATTCCCGGACCCGCCCTCGCTACACCTTGGCCGATACGTCGACGTCGATGTTGCCCCGGGTGGCCTTTGAATACGGGCACACCTGGTGAGCTTGATGGACCAGGTCGTCGGCCGCGCTCTGGTCCAGGCCGGGCAGGTATCCGACGATCTTGCCGGTGAGGCCGAACCCGCCCTCGGAATCCTTGCCGAATCCGATCTCTACGGTGACGTCCGTGGCGTCGTCGAGCTTGACCTTGGCCTTGCCCGCCACCAGCCGCAGCGCGCCCAGGAAGCACGCCGCATAGCCGGCCGAGAACAACTGCTCAGGGTTGGTGCCTTCACCGTTGCCCCCCATCGCCTTCGGCGGGCGGGTTTCCAGATCAATGCGGCCGTCGTCGGACTTGACGTGCCCGTCGCGGCCGCCGCCCGTCGCAGTCGATGCGGTGGTGTAAACGACTTCAATGCTCATGGCTTCGATCATGCCAGCCGGCGATGGTCAGCCAAGGTTCGCCCGGACTCCCTCCTCTACCTTCTTGCCGAGATCGGCGTCGACGTTGCGCCAGTACTCGAACACCCGGGACAGCACCGGTTCCTGCACACCCTTGGATACGTGTCCGATGATGTTGTGGGCCAATCGTTCCCGTTCGTCGTCGTCGAGCACATCGCGGACCAGGGTGCCCGCCTGTCCCCAGTCGTCGTCCTCGGCACGCAAGGTGTAGGCCGATCGCACCATCTCACCGTCGGCGAACCAGCGCACCTCGGCGGCGCGCTGCGGGTCGGCATGCGGGCCGCCAAAGGAGTTGGGCGCGTACACCGGATCCGATGCGTTCTTGATCCGCATGGCGCCGTCCTTGGAGTAGCTGTTGACCTCGACCTTGGGGGAATTCACCGGAATCTGCTTGTAGTTGACGCCCAGCCGGGCCCGGTGGGCGTCGGAATACGAGAAACCGCGACCGAGCAGCATCTTGTCCGGGCTCAGTCCGGTGCCCGGCACGATGTTGTTCGGCTCGAATGCGGCCTGCTCGATCTCAGCGTGATAATCGGTGACGTTGCGGTTCAGGGTCAGCTTGCCGACGTCGATCAACGGGTAGTCGCCGTGCGGCCACACCTTGGTGAGGTCGAAGGGGTTGAACCGGTAGGTCTTGGCCTCCTCGAACGGCATGATCTGCATCTTGAGCGTCCAACTCGGGAAGTCGCCGCGCTCGATCGACTCATACAGATCACGCTGGTGATAATCCCCGTCCTCGCCGGCCAGCCGGTCGGCGTCCTCCTGGGTGAGGAAGTCGACGCCCTGGTCACTGATGAAGTGGTACTTCACCCAGAAGATCTCGTCGGCGGCGTTGATCCAGCTATACGTGTGGCTGCTGTAGCCGTTCATGTGCCGCCAGGTCTTGGGGATGCCACGGTCGCCCATCAGCCAGGTGACCTGGTGCGCCGACTCCGGGGTGAGGGTCCAGAAGTCCCACTGCATGTTGTGGTTACGCAAGTTCGTTGCCTGCATTCGCTTTTGCGAGCGAATGAAGTGCTGAAACTTCAGCGGGTCGCGGATGAAGAAGATCGGCGTGTTGTTGCCGACCATGTCGAAATTGCCTTCGCTGGTGTAGAACTTGAGCGCGAAGCCACGTGGGTCCCGCCAGGTGTCTGGACTGCCGCGCTCGCCCGCCACCGTGGAGAACCTGATCAATGTGTCGGTTCTGGTCCCCGGCTGGAATACCGCCGCCCGAGTGTATCTGCTGACGTCGTTGGTGACCTCGAAGAAGCCAAATGCGCCGCCGCCCTTGGCATGTGGCTGGCGTTCCGGGATCCGTTCCCGGTTGAACTGCGCCATCTGCTCGATCAGGTAGTGATCGTGCAGCAGGATCGGGCCGTCGGGACCGACGGTCAACGAATCCTTATCGCTGGGTACCGGGTTGCCGGCGTCGTTTGTGGTGAAACGCTCCGTCATGGGATCTCCTCCTCGTTACTGGGCTGGTTCGGTGTGGAGCTGATGGCTAGCGACCGGGCGGGCTGGTGGGCGCGCTCGGTCCGGAGGTGGTCGGTGGTTGGCCGGGTGCCTGTTGTTGTCCGGGTGCCTGAGGTGCTGGCGGGAAGCCGGGGCCCATGCCCGGAGGGGGCGGACCGCCAGGGTAGCGGAACTGCCACCCCGCTCCCGGTCCGCCGGGGCCGCCCGGGCCGCCCGGCTGGAACTGGCCGTGGTGATGGCGGTGGTGGTGATGGCATCTGCCGCCGCCGAATGCCATGGCAGCGGCGAAGAAAAGGGTCCACGCGATGAAGACGATGCCCGCGACGATCACCACCCACGCCGCGACGCGGTAGAGCCGTGGCGGTTTCTCCAGGTAGGCGGGCGGCGCGGTGGCAACCGGAGTCGCCGGGACGGATGGCTCGGGAGTTTCACTCATGCCTTCGAATATTGCCTAGGCGTACGACACCGTAAAGGCTTCGAGCAACAAAGATGCCGTGAATTGATGTAGCCCGGTGCTCGACGAGCACCGGGCTACTGGTTGAAGGTGTCAGCGGCCGGGGGTCGGGGCTGGGGTTGTGGAGGGCGCCACCGACGAGGGCACCTGGCCGGGTCCGCCCGGTGCCGTGCCGGGGCCCACCTGCTGCTGGCCGCCGCCGCCGTTGGGGAAGCCCGAGCGGTGGAACATCGCCGGATGGTGCTTGTGGTGATGGCCGTGGTGGCCACCGTGACCGGCGGCCAGCCCCAGCCGGAAACCGGTGAAGAAGATGACCGAGACGATGAATACGATCCCCGCGACGATGGCGACCCACGCCGCGGCCCTGAAGACCTTGGGTGTGGTGTGGACGGGTTGCGGTGCCACGGCGGTCGAGGTGCGCGTGGTGGGAGTGTCAGAAATTTCGCTCATGACACGCATGATGCACGGGTAAACAGTAGTGGCCGCTATGCGCTACTTATGTGCCAGCTGTGAGCGATCAGCGACAGCGCGATCAGGGCAGGCGCCCGACGTTGATGGTGAAGAAACCGGCCACCCCGGTGCCGCTGTTGAAGAACCCGGAGTTGAATCCACTGACCTGACCGTACGGCATTCCTAGGAACAGCTCCGTGAGGCCGGTGTTGAACAAACCCGAAACGTTGCCGTTCAATCCCGAACCACCCGCGGCAGAGTTACCGAAGCCGGAGACAGCACCGGTGCTCGCGTTTGTGGCGACCGAGTTGCCAAAGCCTGAAACCAGAACCCCGGTATTGCCGAAGCCGGACATGGTCGCGCCAGAATCGGTGGTAGTGCCCAGCCCGGTGTTGACGTCACCCGAATTCCAGATGCCGGTGTTGATGTCACCCGAATTGCCACTACCCGTGTTGGCCGCGCCTGCATTGAAGAAGCCGGTGTTGGTGGTGCCGCCGTTACCGAAGCCGGTGTTGACATCGCCTCCGTTACCAATGCCAGTGTTTAAACTGCCACCGTTTCCGATCCCGAAGCTTCCCGCGCCCGAATTTCCGAAGCCGATATTGGCGGTCCCGGAGTTGCCTATACCCACGGTGTGGACGTTGTACGGGCTAGACGTGTCGATGCCGGAGTTGAAGAAGCCGATGTTATTAGAGCCCGAGTTGAAGAACCCGATGTTGTTGGAGCCCGAGTTACCGAAACCAATATTGCCACTGCCAGAATTCAAACCGTGGAAAACGAACTGGCCCGTCGTGGTGTCGTAATAGGCATTGCCGAGGCCGATCAGGTTGTTCCCGGTCAGCCCTAACCCGATGTTGAAGTTGCCGTGGTTGCCGGCGCCTTGGTTCCCATTGCCGGTATTAGCCAGACCGATGTTGTTGTTGCCGGTGTTGCCGATCCCGAAGTTATTGTTCCCCGGCCCGCGTGTAATGCCCGCCAGCGTGCCGCCATTTCCCATCCCGATGTTTCCGACGCCGACGTTGCCGCTGCCGAAGTTCCCGTCACCGAAATTGCCGTTGCCGATGTTGGAATCGCCCCAGTTGCCGCCGCCGATGTTACCGCTGCCCAGATTCCCGCTACCGACATTGGCACTGCCGTTGTTGCCATTGCCGACGTTGCCGGTGCCGCCTTTGTTCCCCATGCCGAGATTCGGCAAGTTGCTCAACAAATTCTGCAGCACGCCCTGCGCCGGACCGAGCTGACCGGCCGCCGCCGATGCTCCCGCGTGATAACCGAACATCGCGGCGACGTCCTGGGCCCACATGCTCTCGTAGAAGCCCTCGATGGCGGCGATCGCCGGAGCGTTCAGCCCTAGGAAGTTTGTCCGGACCAACTGCACGAACGCGTTCCGGTTCGCGGCCACCTCGAGCGGATGAACGATCGCCGCTCGTGCCGCCTCGAACGCGCTGGCGACCGCATTGGCCTGACCGGCCGCACCCGCGGCCTGCGCTGATGCGGCGCTCAGGAAGCTCGCATAGGGAGCGGCTGCGGCGGCCATTGCCCCTGACGCGGCGCCTTGCCAAGCCTGGCCAGTCAGCCCAGATGTCACCGCCGAGAATGCCCCCGCCGCCGACGCCAGCTCATCGGCAAGGCCCTGCCACGCCGCCGCCGCCTGCAGCATCGGCGCCGAACCCGCGCCGAGGAACATGCGCAACGAATTGATCTCCGGCGGCAGTACCGAGAAATTCTCCACCACCCGACCCCCTAAGCGTGTCGTGACGCGAGTGTCAACAACTGTATGGCAGGGATAGGCGGCAAATTTGGTTTTTGCTGGAACAGCGCGTGAACGTGCGTTACACCTGTGCGGCGAGCAATTCGGCGATCTGAATGGTGTTCAGCGCCGCGCCCTTGCGCAGGTTATCGCCCGAAACGAACAGCGCCAGGCCCCGTCCGTCCGGCACGCCCGGGTCCTGCCGGATGCGTCCGACCAAGGATTCGTCCACCCCGGCGGCGGCCAGCGGTGTCGGCACGTCGACCAGCTTCACGCCCGGCGCGCCGTCGAGCAGCTCGCGGGCGCGCTCGGGCGAGATCGGCCGGACGAACTCCGCGTTGATCGACAGGGAGTGCCCGGTGAACACCGGAACCCGCACACACGTACCGCTGACCAGCAGATCGGGAATGCCCAGGATCTTGCGGCTCTCCGAACGCAGCTTCTGGTCCTCGTCGGTCTCGCCTGAGCCGTCGTCGACCAGCGAACCGGCCAGCGCGACCACATTAAAAGCGATCGGCGCGACGTACTTGCGTGGCGCCGGGAACTCGACCGCGCGCCCGTCGTGCACCAGCCCCTCGGCGCCGTCCAGGACCGCGCGGGCCTGCGTCGCCAGTTCCTCGACCCCGGCCAGCCCGCTGCCGGACACCGCCTGGTAGGTCGATGCGACCAGCCGCACCAATTGCGCCTCGTCGTGCAGCACCTTGAGCACCGGCATCGCGGCCATCGTGGTGCAGTTCGGGTTGGCGATGATGCCTTTGGGGCGATTGTGCGCGTCCCGCTCGAAGTTCACCTCGGACACCACCAGCGGCACGTCGGGATCTTTGCGCCAGGCCGACGAGTTGTCGATCACCGTGACCCCGGCCGCGGCGAACCTGGGCGCCTGCACCCGGGACATGGTGGCGCCGGCGGAGAACAGCGCGATGTCCAGCCCGGTCGGGTCGGCCGTCTCGGCGTCCTCGACCTCGATCTCCTGGCCACGGAATCCCAGCTTGCGGCCCTGCGATCGGGCCGAGGCGAAGAACCGCACCGAACTGGCCGGGAAGTCACGCTCGTCGAGCAGGGTGCGCATCACCTGGCCCACCTGACCGGTGGCGCCCACAACACCTATGGAAAGGCCCATCTATCGACCCGTCCCTGCATACACCGTTGCCTCCTCATCGCCGCCGAGACCGAACGCCTCATGCAACGCAACAACGGCCTTGTCTAGTTCGGTGTCGCGGCAAAGCACGGAAATGCGGATTTCCGAGGTGGAAATCAGCTCGATGTTGACGCCGACCGCCGCCAGCGCCTCGCAGAACGTTGCCGTGACGCCGGGGTGGCTGCGCATGCCGGCCCCGATCAGCGAGACCTTGCCGATGTGGTCGTCATAGAGCAGCTGGGTGAACCCGATTTCGTCCTTGAGCGAATCCAACTTCGCCACCGCTGTGGGTCCACTGTCACGCGAGCAGGTGAAGGTGATGTCGGTCTTGCCGTCTTCGACCTTGGAGACGTTCTGCAGCACCATGTCGATGTTCACGTCCGCGTCTGCGACGGCCCGGAACACCCGGGCGGCGTACCCCGGGATGTCGGGAATGCCGACAATGGTCACCTTGGCCTCGCTGCGGTCATGTGCAACACCGGTCAGAAGGGGGCTTTCCATGGATATGTCCTTGATCGATCCGACAACGACGGTGCCCGGGCGGTCCGAGTACGACGACCGGACGTGCACCGGAAGGTCGTAGCGCCGGGCATATTCCACACAGCGCAGCATCAGCACCTTGGCACCGCAGGCCGCCAACTCGAGCATCTCTTCGAAGGTGACCGTTTCCAGCTTGCGGGCGTTGCGCACGATCCTCGGGTCAGCGCTGAAGATGCCGTCCACATCGGTGTAGATCTCGCACACATCGGCGTTGAGCGCCGCGGCCAGCGCGACGGCCGTCGTGTCCGAGCCACCGCGGCCCAGCGTGGTGACGTCGCGGGTGTCTTGGCTGACCCCCTGGAAGCCTGCCACCAGCACGATCCGGCCCTCGTCGAGCGCGGCCTGCACACGGCTCGGGGTGACGTCGATGATCTTCGCGTTGCCGTGGGTGCCGGTGGTGATGACGCCCGCCTGCGAACCGGTGAACGACCGGGCGTGCGCGCCCAGCGACTCGATCGCCATCGCGACCAGCGCGTTGGAAATCCGCTCACCGGCCGTGAGGAGCATGTCGAGTTCCCGCGGCGGCGGGACGGGGCAGACCTGTTGAGCCAGATCCAGCAGGTCATCGGTGGTGTCGCCCATCGCGGAAACCACTACGACGACGTCGTTCCCCTGCTTCTTGGTCTCGACGATCCGCTCGGCGACACGGCGAATTCGGTCGGCGTCGGACACCGAGGATCCACCGTATTTCTGCACGACGAGCGCCACTGATTTCCCTGTTCTTTACGAGGGCTACTGGGTTTAAGTCCACAACAGGATACGTGCCACCGCATCCCCATTTATCCGGCGGCGATCAGGCAGCGGCGCCGAACGTGGGCTTCCGGCAGGCGAGTGTGACCGAATCCATCCATCGGCCATACGCTCGACGGCGAGACGTGGTGTTTTGGTAGAGTGCACAACGTGCAGCGGGTGCTCCTCCTCGGACGCCGCGACGGGGTCTGATCCAGACTGGCCTCCCGTCGCGGGAGTTCGCGATGCGCCGGTCTGAGGTTCCTCACCCAAAATCTTGGAGCACAAACCGTGACTAATTCCGATTCACCCGACGTCTACGTCTCGACGCGCACAATCAGCACACCAGCCGGCGCCCCACGACCCGGCCAGCCGGTGTGGAATCCACAACGCGGCTCGTCCATGCCAGTCAACCGCTACCGCCCCTTCGCCGAAGAAGTCGAGCCCATCCGGGTCGCCGACCGCACCTGGCCTGACCGCGTCATCGAGCACGCACCCCTGTGGTGCGCGGTGGACTTGCGCGACGGCAATCAGGCGCTGATCGACCCGATGAGCCCGGCCCGCAAGCGCCGCATGTTCGACCTGCTGGTCCGGATGGGCTACAAGGAGATCGAGGTCGGGTTCCCCTCGGCCAGCCAGACCGACTTCGACTTCGTCCGCGACATCATCACCGACGGCGCCATCCCCGACGACGTCACCATCCAGGTACTCACCCAGTGCCGACCCGAGCTGATCGAACGCACCTTCGAGGCGTGCGAGGGCGCCGCGAACGTCATCGTGCACTTCTACAACTCGACCTCGATCCTGCAGCGACGCGTGGTGTTCCGCGCCGACCGGGACGCCGTCAAGAAAATCGCCACCGACGGAGCGCGCAAGTGCGTCGAGGAGGCGGCGAAATACCCGGGCACCCGGTGGCGGTTCGAGTACTCACCGGAGTCCTACACCGGGACCGAGCTGGAGTACGCCAAGCAGGTGTGCGACGCCGTCGGCGAGATCATCCAGCCGACGCCGGACAACCCGATCATCTTCAACCTGCCCGCCACCGTGGAGATGGCCACGCCCAACGTCTACGCCGACTCGATCGAGTGGATGAGCCGCAATCTGGCCAACCGGGAGTCGGTCATCCTGAGCCTGCACCCGCACAACGACCGCGGAACTGCCGTCGCCGCAGCCGAATTGGGCTATCAGGCCGGCGCCGACCGGATCGAAGGGTGCCTGTTCGGCAACGGTGAGCGCACCGGCAACGTCTGCCTGGTCACGCTGGGACTCAACCTGTTCTCCCGCGGCGTCGACCCGCAGATCGACTTCTCCAACATCGACGAGATCCGGCGCACGGTGGAGTACTGCAACCAGCTGCCGGTCCACGAACGCCACCCCTATGGCGGCGACCTGGTGTACACCGCGTTCTCCGGCAGCCACCAGGACGCCATCAACAAAGGCCTGGACGCGATGAAGCTGGATGCGGATGCCGCCGACGTCGATATGGACGACATGTTGTGGCAGGTGCCGTATCTGCCGATCGACCCCAAGGACGTCGGCCGCACCTACGAAGCGGTGATCCGGGTCAACTCGCAGTCCGGCAAGGGCGGGGTGGCCTACATCATGAAGGCCGACCACGGCCTGGCCCTCCCGCGCCGGCTGCAGATCGAGTTCTCGCAGGTCATTCAGAAGATGGCCGACGGCGAGGGCGGTGAGGTGTCGCCGAAGGAGATGTGGGAGGCGTTCTCCGAGGAGTACCTGGCCCCGGTGCGGCCGCTTGAGCGGATCAAGCAGCGGGTGGACGCCTCCGACGAGGATTCCGGAAACACCACCATCGCGGCCACGGTCAAGATCGACGGGGTGGAAACCGAGATCAGCGGTGCCGGCAACGGGCCGCTCGCGGCGTTCGTCCACGCGCTGGGCTCCGTCGGATTCGACGTGGCCGTGCTCGATTACTCGGAGCACGCGATGAGCGCCGGTGACGACGCGCAGGCGGCTGCGTACGTGGAGGCTTCGGTATCCGGCAAGACGGTGTGGGGCGTCGGCATCGCGCCTTCGATCACCACAGCGTCGTTGCGGGCCGTGGTGTCGGCGGTCAACCGGGCATCCCGTTAATCGCCGAAGTAGGAATGCAATAGCAGGGCGATGAGCCCGGCCGGACTACACCTGTTGATGTCAGTAATCAAGGCCGCCGCACGCGGCTGACGGCCGAGCGGGGCGGCCCGGCCCGCATGTGATTGCGGACGTGACTCATGGTGTTGCCGAGAAGGCGTACGTCCTGATCGGAGAGCGAATCGAAGAGCAGTTCGCGCACGACCTCGATGTGCCCGGGCATGACCTTGGCCAGTCGGGCTCGACCCGCCTCGGTGATGTCAACGATGGTGGCCCGCCGGTCGTGGGGACTCGCAGTGCGAGTGATCAGGCCCGCCTTCTCCAACAGTCCTGCCTGATGAGTCAGGCCGCTGCGGCTGTAGACGACCTTGTCGGCGAGGTCGGTCATGGTGAGCTGCCCGTCGGCGTCGGCGAGTTGCGCCAGGATCCCGAACTGCACGTAGCTGAGGTCACCGTCGGCTAACAGCTGCTGGCGCACCGCGTACTGCAGCAGGCTGACCGCTTCGGTCAGGGCGAAGTACGTATGCATCTGAGCCGGCGTGAGGGCGTCGCTCATCGCGCCATCGTAATGCTTCGATTTCGAAGCACTGAGACCAGCGTCACACCTCGTGTGGAAATGCTTCGAGATCGAAGCAAGTTACACCTGACGTAACTGCTTCGAATTCGAAGCAACAGACCATTGGAGGAAACCATGAAGGCAGTGCTGTACCACCGTTACGGCGGTAGCGAAGTGCTCGAGTACACCGAGATCCAGCGACCGACACCGTCGGCGGGGCAGGTCCTGGTCAAGGTGGCCGGAACGTCGTTCAACCCGGTCGACGCGGGCATTCGCGGCGGCTATCTGTCCGAGGTGTACGCGATCGGCTTTCCGCACATCCCCGGTATCGACTTCGCGGGCACGGTCGCTGAGCTCGGTGACGGCGTGGCGGGCTGGCGGGTCGGCGACGCGGTCGTGGCGTTGCTGCCACTGGATGCTGACGGCGCCGCCGCCGAGTACGTGCTGGCACCCGCGGAGACGTTGGCGGCCGCGCCGCGCTCGGTGCCGCTGGCCGATTCCGCCGCACTGCCGACGGTCGGGCTGACGGCGTGGCAGGCGTTGTTCGAGCTCGCCGAATTGAAGGCGGGACAACAGATCCTGATCAATGGTGCCGGTGGAGCGGTCGGCGGCTATGCGGTCCAACTCGCCAAGCAAGCCGGTGCGATCGTCACCGCAACCGCGTCTGACCGCAGCGCCGACCGGCTACGCGACTACGGCGCCGATCGGGTCATCGAGCACATCGACTACGCGCGGACACCGATTGCCGTCGCCGGGCAGCCGTTCGACGTGGTGCTCAACCTGGTGAGTACCGGCGCGGAGGAAACCGCGGCCCTGGTCGGCGTAGTCGCCGATGGCGGCATCCACGTCGGCACCATGGCGTCCGGGACGGAGGATCCGGTGCGGGGGGTGCGAGCGCAACGCGTCTTCGTCCGTAGCGATGCCGGACAGCTTGCGGAGCTGGTACGCCGCGTCGAGGCCGGCGAGCTGCACATCGATGTCGCCGACCGTCGGCCGCTGGCTGAGGCCGCCGCCGTGCACGATGCGTCCGACGCCGGCCGGCTACCCGGCAAAACGATTCTGTTGCCCTAGAACAGGGCGAGCTGGTCATCGGCCGGGGATGCGTCGACGAATTCCTCCATGCTGGTGCCGCCCACCACGGATCCGACGTTGTGCATGAACTGCGCGTCGGACACCACTGGAACACCGAGCCGCAGGGCGTGATAGCCCTTGCCCTGCTCGGGGGTCGTGTCGTTGCACACCACCAGGGAGGTCTCGCGGTCGACGTCGTCGCTGTAGGCCAGCCCGGCGTGCAGAATCCGTTCGACGAGTTCCTCGTGGGTGCGCCCCACCTCGGCGGCCAGCGCGACCCGCATGCCCTGGACCAGTGGCCTGTCCCGGACGTAGCGCCCCGGGTTCAGGTAGGGACAGGGCATCCGGGCTGCCAACGTCTTCAGCGGCCGCAGCTCGTCGTGGGTGACGCGGCCGTTGGGCCAGCGGCTCCGGGTCACCGGATGCACCGGCAACCAGATGTCCCGGTCGCGTGCCCTGCCCAAGGCCGCGGCCAAGACCCCGGTGAGCACCATGGCGTCGTCGAACGCGTCGTGTGGCCGTTCCTGAGTGACGCCCCAGTGCGCCGCGAGCGTCTCCAGCCGCAGGTTCTCCAGGCCGAGCTCGAGGCGGCGCGCGAGCTCGACCGTGCACATGACGGTGTCGACGGGCAGCTCGGCGTCCACCATCTCCGCTTCAGCCGCCAGAAACGAGTAGTCGAACGCGACGTTGTGCGCCACCAGCGTGCGGCCCCGCAGCACCTCGATCACGTCGTCCGCGATGTCACCGAACTGCGGCTGATCTTCGAGCATCGCGGCCGTCAGCCCGTGCACGTGGGTGGGCCCGGGATCGACCCCTGGGTTGAGCAAGCTGACCACCGACTGCTCAACCCGGCCCCGGGAATCGAGCCCCAGCACGGCGATACTGATGATCCGGGCCTGACCCGGGCGGAAGCCCGAGGTCTCGACATCGATGACGGCCCATCCCCCGTCCGGCTCTCGTGCAGGCCGGCCCCAGGACATCCGGTTCATGGCTTGAGGATGGCACGGCGAACCGACATCTCTGGTTCGCTGACGCGCCGTGTCGGCGTCCAAAAGCTCTGAAGGACGACCCGCTGCACCCGGCGCAGAGCGCCGCGTTTGCGATCGCCCTTAAACTGCCCGGGTGATCACCGCTCGCGCTCGTCTGGCTCTCGCCGCTGGGGCGAGCGCGCGCTGGGCATCCCGAGTGACCGGACGTGGTGCCGGTGCGATGATCGGCGGGCTGGTCGCGATGACGCTGGACCGCTCGGTGTTGCGGCAGCTCGGGGCGGGCCGACGCACGGTTATCGTCACCGGGACCAACGGAAAGTCGACGACGACCCGGATGACCGCCGCCGCGCTGGGCACCATCGGCCCGGTGGCCACCAACGCCGAAGGCGCCAACATGGACGCCGGCCTGGTGGCTGCGCTGGCCGCCGACCGCCGGGCGGAGCTCGCTGCCCTCGAGGTCGACGAGATGCATGTGCCGCACGTCTCCGACGCCGTGGAACCGGCCGCGATCGTGTTGCTCAACCTGTCCCGCGACCAGCTGGACCGGGTCGGAGAGATCAACGTCATCGAACGAACCCTGCGCGGCGGTCTGGAGCGCCACCCCAACGCGGTGATCGTCGCGAACTGCGACGACGTGCTGATGACCTCCGCCGCCTACGACAGCCCGAATGTGGTGTGGGTGGCCGCCGGTGGGTCCTGGGCGAACGACTCGGTCAGCTGTCCGCGCAGCGGTGAGGTGATTGTTCGTGAGCAGCAGCACTGGTATTCCACCGGTGCGGACTTCAA
This sequence comes from Mycobacterium asiaticum, assembly GCF_001668675.1. Lineage (GTDB taxonomy): Bacteria > Actinomycetota > Actinomycetes > Mycobacteriales > Mycobacteriaceae > Mycobacterium > Mycobacterium asiaticum_D. The sequence goes on from NZ_LZKQ01000317.1 coordinate 35,376, forward strand.
GCGGCCCAGCCCGCAGTGGTGGTACGACGACACCACCCTGTACGGCCCCGACGGCCTGGCGTTACCGATGCGCCTGGCCCTGCCCGGGGCGGTGAACCGCGGCAACGCCGCCCAGGCGGTAGCGGCCGCCGTCGCGCTCGGCGCCGACCCGGCCAAGGCCGTGGCGGCGGTATCGGTGGTCGACGAGGTCGCCGGGCGGTACCGAACCATTCGGTTGGGCGACCATCAGGTGCGGATCCTGCTGGCCAAGAACCCGGCCGGCTGGCAGGAGGCGTTGTCGATGGTCGACAAGCACGCCGACGGCGTGGTGATCGCGGTCAACGGGCAGATCCCCGACGGGGAGGATCTGTCCTGGCTGTGGGACGTGCGCTTCGAACATTTCGAGGAGACCCGCGTGGTGGCCGCCGGTGAGCGAGGGACCGACCTGGCGGTGCGGCTGGGGTACGCCGGCGTCGAGCACACCCTGGTGCACGACACCGTTGCGGCCATCGCGTCGTGCCCGCCGGGGCGGGTGGAGGTCGTCGCCAACTACACCGCATTCCTGCAGCTGAACCGAAGGCTTGCGCGCAATGGCTGACTCGAAGGTGCGGATCGGGCTGGTGCTGCCCGACGTGATGGGCACCTACGGCGACGGCGGCAACGCGGTGGTGCTGCGCCAACGATTGCTACTGCGCGATATCCCCTCCGAGATCGTGGAGATAACCCTGGCCGATCCGGTGCCGGAGTCGCTGGACCTGTACACGCTCGGCGGGGCGGAGGACTATGCCCAGCGCTTGGCGACCCGCCACCTGATCCGGTACCCGGGCCTGCAGCGCGCGGCCGAACGCGGGGCACCCGTGCTGGCGATCTGCGCGGCGGTGCAGGTGCTCGGGCACTGGTACGAAACGTCGTCGGGAGAACGGGTCGACGGGGTGGGCATGCTCGATGCCACCACTTCGCCCCAGGAGACGAGGACCATCGGCGAGCTGGTGTCCAAGCCGCTGCTGGATGGACTGACTCAGCGGTTGACCGGGTTCGAGAACCACCGCGGCGGCACCGTGCTGGGCCCGGCCGCTTCGCCGTTGGCCGCAGTCAGCAAGGGCGCCGGGAACCGGGCCGGTGACGGCTTCGATGGTGTGGTGCAGGGCAACGTGGTGGCGACCTATATGCACGGCCCCTGTTTGGCGCGCAACCCGGAGTTGGCCGACCTGCTGCTCGGCAAGGTGGTGGGCGGGCTGGCGCCCCTAGAGTTGCCCGAGGTGGACCTGTTGCGCCGCGAACGACTGGCGGCGCGCTGATGCGAACCCAACGGGCGAGGTTCAGCGCGCGATTCGCGGCGGGTGCCGCGGCGTTCGGCATGGCGGCGGTCATCGCGTCGCCGACGCCGGCGCACGCCGCCCCGGAAGTCCCGATCGGGCGATACAGCGTGCTCTATGCGGGCAGCGAGAAACCGACCGCCTGGCTCTTCGTCCCCTGCGGGTCGGACTGCACGCGGGCGACCTCACAAGACGGCGGGACGTTCGTCATCAGCTGGGAGTTTCAGCTCGCCAATGGGCGATGGACGCATAACGGCACGACCCAGGTGCCGTGCCCCAACGGCGCATCGACCCCGGCGACCGTGCACTACAGCTTCGATGCGGTGACGCTGGCCGGCGAAGGTGAAACGGCGACGTCGGGGTGTGGTGGCGAGCCGGGCGACAGCTTCACCCGGCGGTTCCAGCTCAGCAAGGCGTAAGAAACGTCAGACCATCGCGCGGCGGCCGGTGAGGGCGCGGCCCAGGGTCAGCTCGTCGGCGAACTCCAAGTCACCGCCCATCGGCAGGCCGGACGCGATCCGCGTCACGGTCAGGCCGGGGATATCGCGCAGCATCCGCACCAGATAGGTGGCGGTCGCCTCGCCCTCGGTGTTGGGGTCGGTAGCGATGATCACCTCGGTGATGTCGACGTCGTCGACCCGCTGACCGATCCGGGTCAACAGCTCCCGGATCCGCAGCTGTTCGGGACCGATTCCGGACAGCGGGTCCAGCGCCCCGCCCAGCACGTGATAGCGGCCCCGGAATTCGCGGGTGCGCTCCACGGCCTGGATGTCCTTCGGTTCCTCGACGACGCACACTTGCGACCCGTCCCGGCGCGGGTCGGCGCAGATCCGGCAGCGCTCCTCGTCGGAGACGTTGCCGCAGACGGCACAGAAGCGCACGCCGTCGCGGACTTTGCCCAACACGGCCGTCAACCGGTCGATGTCCGGCGGCTCGACGGACAACAAGTGGAAGGCGATGCGCTGGGCGCTCTTGGGCCCGATGCCTGGCAGCTTGCCGAGCTCGTCGATCAGGTCCTGAACCGGTCCTTCGAACATGCTGGTGGGATCAGACCCCCGGCACGCCGGGTGCGGGCGGCGCGGCGGGTGGGGCCGGGTGGCGCAGGCCACCGGCCAGCGCACCCAGCCGCTCCTGCGCCATCTTGGTGACTTGTTGGGACGCGTCGCGCATCGCGCCGACGATCAGGTCCTGCAGGGTGTCGATGTCGCTGGGGTCGACGACCTTCGGGTCGATCGTCACCCCCACGACCTCGCCGCTGCCTTTGACGGTGACCTTGACCAGTCCCCCGCCGGCTTCACCGTGCACCTCGGAGTTCGCCAGCTGCTGCTGTGCCTCGAGTAGTTTCTGCTGCATCTGCTGCGCCTGAGCCAGCAGCTGCGACATATCGCCTCCGGGTTGCATGACAGTCCCCTCGCATCTTGGTCTCGAGTTGGTTTCGCCTGCGCTTGTCGGGCGATTTGAAACATTCAGCGTAGTCGGCGCGGCGATACCTTGGCGCAGTGGACGTACGAGTCAGCCTGCGTGTCGGCATCGCCATGATCATCGGAACACTTGCAGCCGCCGCAGTGCCCGTCGGGCCGCTGATGCCCGCCGCAACCGCAGCGCCCGGCAGTCTGGCCGGCATGATCGTGTTCATCGATCCCGGCCACAACGGCGCCAACGACGCTTCCATCGGACGCCAGGTCCCCACCGGTCGAGGCGGTACCAAGGACTGTCAGGCCAGCGGCACGTCAACCAACAGCGGATACTCCGAACACACCTTCACCTGGGACACCGCGCTGCGACTGCGGGCCGCCCTCAATGCCCTGGGCGTACGGACCGCGATGTCGCGCGGCAACGACAACGCGCTCGGACCCTGCGTCGACGAACGCGCCAGCATGGCAAACGCGCTGCACCCGAACGCGATCGTCAGCCTGCACGGCGACGGCGGCCCCGCATCCGGACGGGGATTCCACGTCAACTACTCGTCCCCGCCGCTCAACGCGGCCCAGGCCGGGCCGTCCGTGCAGTTCGCCCGCGTCATGCGCGACCAGTTGCAGGCGTCCGGCATCCCACCGGCGAACTACATCGGCCAGGGCGGCCTCTACGGACGCTCGGACCTGGCCGGCTTGAACCTCGCCCAGTACCCGTCCGTGCTGGTCGAGCTGGGCAACATGAAGAATCCCGCGGATTCGGCGTTGATGGAGTCCGCGGAGGGCCGGCAGAAGTACGCCGACGCGCTGGTCCGCGGCGTCGCGGGGTTCCTGGCCACGCAGGGCCAGGCGCGCTAGGCGGACTGGCCTTCCAGCTCGTTCTTCAGGTTGGTCAGCACCTCGTTCTGAATCTTCTTCAGACCCAGCGGCGCGAACGTCTTCTCGAAGAAGCCCTTCACGCCGCCGGCGCCGGTCCAGGTCGTCGTCAGGGTGACGCTGGATCCGGGGCCCGCGGGAGCCACCGTCCAGTTGATGACCATCGACGAGTTCGCGTCCTTCTCGATGACCGTGTGCCCCGCCACATCTACGTTGACCTGCACGTTCCGTACACGCGACTCGGTCGCCTGCAGCCGCCACTTGGCCACCGTGCCCCGACCCTGACCGCCTTCGAGCACTTCATACTCGCTGTACTGCGGCGAAAGGATCTTCGGACGGACGTTGCGGTAGTCGGCCACCGCGTCGAGCGCCGCCTTCGGCTCCGTGTTGATCAAGACGGTGCTGGCTGCCTTCACCTGTCCCATCAGGTGCAACTCCTCTGCTCATGACCGTGCCACCGCACGGTCGGCTGTCGGGGACCACGATATAGGTGCGCTGTGCGGCTACCCGTCGATGCGACGGGCTCCCAGTTCGTTCTGCAGCAGCTCGAGAGCGACCTCCTCCGGGTCGCGCCGCGGTTCCGACGGATCCGTGCGGCCGGCTTCGGCGAGCATGCTTTCCTCTTCGTCGCGCTGCGCGGAAACCTGTTGTGCGACAGGTTGTTCCACCGTTGGTGGAGCGACACTGACATCGGCGGCGGCCGGCGGGCCGGTTTCACACCGCACCCGCCAGTTCACCCCCAGCGCGTCCTTGAGCGCCTCGACGATGACGTCGGCGTTGCGCTGCTCGGACAGGCGCTTGGCCAGTGGCGCGGCTTCGTGGGTCAACACCAGCGTGCCGTCCTCGACGGCAAGGACCGTGGCGCCGGACAACATGACGGCAGTGGTGCGGCTGCGCTCGCGGACCTTGTCGCGCACCGTCGGCCACATGCTGCGCACCGCGGCGGCGTTGAGTTCGCCCGGCGCGGCGGGAGCCGGCGGCGCGGCCGGCACCAGCACCAACATCAACGGTGGTGCGGGCGGCAACGGCGGCAACGCGGGTGCGGTCGGCAAGG
>NZ_LZKQ01000318.1 GCF_001668675.1 Mycobacterium asiaticum
CCAGCGCGGCCGCGTCCGGTTCGTTGAAGCCCGGGATCAACTCTTCGGTCAGCGCCTTGATCGGCACATGCGCATCGAGCTGGCACAGGATCGCCGCCACCGAGGCGATCACCCGCATCGGGATCGCGAGCTTGGGCGGCAGGTCCATCTGCCGGGCCGTCTTGATCTGCGCGACCGAGCGGTCGAACTGGCTGACCGTCATCCGCTGCAACCACTTGCGGTTGTAGTGGAACACCTCGACCTCGATCGGTTCGACGTACTGCCGCAACATTTCGTCGATTTCGCGGGCCGACACCTGCTGGCCGCGCTGGATGAAACCGACCTTCTCCATCGTCGGCAGCAGCAGGTCGTAGTTCTTGTCGCGGGCCAGGCGAATCGTCATGCCGAGCTCGACGGGGTAGCCGCCGGGCAGGGGAGCCACGGCGCCGAAGTCGATGACGCCCATCCGCCCGTCCGGCAGCAGCATGAAGTTGCCCGGGTGGGCGTCGCCGTGCAGCATCTCCAGCCGCCGCGGTGCGTCGAAGGTGAGCTCGAGCAGTCGAACCCCGATCAGGTCGCGCTGTTCGGGAGTGCCGTTGCGGATGATCTCGGCCATGTGGATGCCTTCGATCCACTCCTGGATGACGACCTTGGGCGCGCTGGCCACCACGTGCGGAATCGCGAAGTGCGGGTGTCCCTCGTAGGCCTTGGCGAACTTGCGCTGGTTGTCTGCCTCTAGCCGGTAGTCCAGCTCCATCTCGGTGCGCTGGATCAGTTCGTCGACCACGCCCTGCACATCGGCACCCGGGGAGAGCTGCTTGAACACCCCGACCATGCGTTGCATCGTCTTGAGGTCGGCCCGCAGCGCCTCGTCGGCGCCCGGGTACTGGATCTTCACCGCGACCTCACGCCCGTCCGACCACACCGCCTTGTGCACCTGGCCGATGCTGGCCGATGCGACCGGGGTGTCGTCGAAGGAACTGAAGCGCTCGCGCCACTTGGTGCCCAGCTGCGCGTCCAGCACCCGGTGCACCTTGGCGGCCGGCAACGGCGGGGCGTCCTTCTGCAGTTTGGTCAGCGCCTCGCGGTAGGGCTCGCCGAACT
>NZ_LZKQ01000319.1 GCF_001668675.1 Mycobacterium asiaticum
CAGCGCCGACGGCCAGTCGTGGCGCAGATCGACCGGCACGGCCACCACGTCCGCAGCCGCGACAGCGCCCAGGGCCTCCAGCGTGCCGGCTTTGAAGTCCAGGACCTGCGGAACGTCGATTTCGAAGACCACCGTCCCGATCGTCCACGGCAGCCGGTAACCCCGGGCGTCGAGTCCGGAGGCCAGGATGACCGCCTGCCGAATCCCGGCCGCCTGGCTAGCGGTGAAGAAGTCGTCGATGTAGCGGGTGCGCGCGGCCTGCTGCTCGGTCATGCGTTGCATGCCCCACGGGGCATCGGGGAAGTCGACCTCGGCGGTATCCAGCTCGCCGTTGGCCCAGCGGGTGAAGAACTCGATCCCGACGGCGCGGACCAACGGTTCGGCGAACCGGTCATCGATCAGGGCCACTCGACTGGCCCGGGCGCGTCCGGCCGCGACCATGGTGGCCGTGGCGCCCACACTGGACGCCAGGTCCCAGGTGTCGTTGTCCGTGCGGGCCATCGTTTAGACACATTAACCAGCCATCGGCCGCGCCCACACTTGGTGCGCTGGGAATGTCGGTGACGCCGTTAGCATCGTGGGATGGAAATCGCGGCCCACTCCCACGCGCCGGTGACTCCGGTTGTGCGAGACGCCGACTGGCGGCGCAGTGCGCAGCTGGCCCGGCGGCTGGCGTGGGTCAGCCTGGCCGTGCTGCTGGTCGAGGGCGGCGTGGGCTTGTGGGAGGGCCTTACGGTCGGGTCCATCGCTCTGACCGGTTGGGCATTGGGCGGCGGGTCCGAGGGGCTGGCCAGCGCGATGGTGATCTGGCGGTTCAGTGGCGACCGCGTCCTGTCCGAGACGGCGGAGCGGCGCGCGCAGCGCGGTGTGGCGGTGTCGTTCTGGCTGGTGGCGCCGTATGTGGCCGCCGAGTCGATCCGTCACCTCTTCAGCGGCGAGCATGCCGAGACGTCGGTGGTAGGCATCGTGTTGACCTCGCTGGCGCTGGTGCTGATGCCGGTGCTGGGCCGGGCCAACCACCGGCTCGGTGCACGCCTGCGCTCGGATGCGACCAAAGGCGAAGGCACACAGAACTATCTGTGCGCCATCCAGGCGGCCGGAGTGCTACTCGGCTTGGCCGTCACTGCGGCCTGGCCCGGCGGATGGTGGATCGACCCGGTGATCGGGCTGGGTGTCGCGGGCGTCGCGGTCTGGCAGGGTGTGCGGGCCTGGCGCGGCCAGGAGTGCTGCTGAAGCCTAGAAGGCCTTGACTCTGCGCTGAGGGCGTCAGCCACTCGCACTTCTTCGCCCTGGACGCAGAGTCAGCGGCGACGGGCTTTGCCGGGCGTGTTTCGCGAGGGCGATGTACCGTGGGCACTTCGGTACGTGGTCGTCGGGTCGCAGCACCACGGGTGGACGATGACTTCATACCGGCCAAGGTGCTTCAAGGAGCAACGTAGCCATGGATTTTGGGAGCTATCCGCCAGAGGTCAACTCGGCCCGCATGTTTGCCGGTGCCGGATCAGGACCGTTGCTGGCCGCGGCCGAGGCGTGGGCTGCGCTCGCCGCGGGACTGCAGTCGGCGGCGAGTTCGTACCAAGCGGCGGTATCGGCATTGACCGCCGGCCCCTGGTTGGGCCCGTCGTCGGCGTCGATGAGCGCTGCGGCCGCGTCGTATGCCGTGTGGCTGCGAGCCACCGCCGCACAGGCGGAAGAAACTTCCGCTCAGGCCAAAGCTGCTGCGGCCGCCTACCAAACCGCGTTCTCGGCGACTGTTCCACCACCGATGGTGGCGGCCAACCGCACTCAGCTGATGACCCTGATCGCGACCAATGTGTTCGGAATCAACACCCAGGCGATTGCTGCCACCGAAGCACAGTACGCGGAGATGTGGGCCCAGGACGCGGCCGCGATGTACAGCTACGCGGCCTCGTCAGCCGCGGCCACGGCGCTGACGCCGTTCAATCCACCTCAGCAGAACACCAACCCGGAAGGCTTAGCCAACCAAGCCGCCGCCGCCGAAGCCACCATCGCGCAGAGCAGCGTTCAGCGTGCCCTCGCCGAGGTGCCCAGTGCGCTGCAGAGCGCGGCGAGTCCGGCGGCGGCCGCGGAGGACCCACTGCTCCTGATAGGTTTGCTGGCCGACCTGTCCGCCATCACCTTCGGTGTATCAGCGGCCGTCGCTACCTTGGGTATCGGTGTGCCTGCCGCTGTGCTCGGGGTGGTGAACTTTCCGGTGGCCGTCTATGGCACCTTGTTGGGTCTTCACACAGACGAAATCATCAGCGGCTGGAATGGTGTGGAACCCTTCCCGAGCACGGAGCCGGCACCGGTCAAGCCGTTTCCGGCGCCGCTGCTCAACCTGCCGGAGGGGACGGTGCCACGCCCGAGGCTGTCGGCCGGTCTGGGTGAGGCGAACACCGTCGGGGCCCTATCCGTGCCGCCGACGTGGACCGTCGCGACCCCGGCGGTGCGCCCCGTCTCCTACACGCTGCCGGCGTTGAGTGAAACCGCGGCCAAGGCCGCCGCCGCGCCGGCGGCGGAAATCAGCTCGGGCACCCTCAGCCAGATGGCACTTGCGGGCCTGGCCGGTCGGGCCATGGGCGGGGTGGTAGGGACGGGCGGCAAGGCGGCCAAGAAAGCAGGCGCGCCCGCTCGCGCCCGAACCGCCGCTGCCGCCGGTGGCAATGTCAAGGCCGGCGAAGACGGCGAGGCGCCCAGCGACAAGCCTGACAAGCCTCGGGCTGTGGTCACCGGAGTCGCGGCCGAGTTGCGCGAATTCGCCAAGCTCCGCGACGAGGGGATTTTGACAGACGAGGAATACACCGAGCAGAAGAATCGCCTGCTCGGTCGCTGAACTCCCGTCTGACCAAAGCAGCGGCTATCGAGAAAAGGTATGCGCAGGGGTGGATTTCGGGATTTATCCGCCGGAGATCAACTCCGGTCGGATGTACACCGGACCGGGACCGGGGCCGATGCTGGCCGCTGCGCAGGCCTGGGACAGCTTGGCCGATGAGCTGTATACCGCGATCTCTGGATATCAGTCGGCGGTGTCCGAACTCACCGAAGGGGCGTGGTCCGGTCCGTCGTCCGCGGCGATGAGCGCAGCGGCCGGGTCGTATATGGAATGGCTGAGCGCCAGCGCCACACGGGCCCAGCAAACCGCGTCCCAAGCATGGGCCGCCGTCGCCGCCTACGAGGCGGCGTTTGCAGCCACGGTGCCGCCACCGGAGATCGCCGCCAACCGCAGCCTGCTGGCCGCGCTGGTGGCGACGAATTTTCTGGGACAGAACACACCGGCGATCGCGGCCACCGAGGCCCTCTACGCCGAGATGTGGGTGCAGGACAGCCTGGCGATGTACAACTACGCAGCTTCGTCGGCTGCCGCGGCCGTGCTGACGCCGTTTTCCTCGCCGGACCCGAACACCGACCCGGGCGGGATGGCCGGCCAAGCTGCCGCGATCGACCAGATCGGCGCCTTCGCCGGCAACGTGCAAGATGCCATATCGGTTGTGCCGCAGGCGTTGTCCGCAATGGCGGTACCGACCCAGTTCGAAGAGTTCGAACTTCTGCTCAGCCTGCTCGGGCTCCTTTTCTTTGCACCGACCGACGCACTCTCCCTTTTCGTTGCCGTACCGGCAGACGTGGTCGGCTCATTCGGGGATTTTCCTCTCGCCGCGTTCACCACCATTTCGAGTGTCGATGACGATGAGACTTTCAGCGGCTGGAACGGGTCCGAGACCTACCCCGGTACCGGGCCGGCGCCCGTGCGGCCTTTTCTGCCGCGTCTTCTGGGCTTACCGCCTGGTGGGCTTCCGGCGCCGACCATGACAGCGGCCTTCGGGGGGGCGAACACGATCGGAACATTGAGGGTGCCGCCGAGCTGGACCCAAATCGCTGATGACGCAATCGAAATCCGCCCGACCGCACTGACCACACCACTGCCGGGCACGAACGCGGCAGCGGGACCGGCAGCGGTATCAGGCGCCGCAAACGCGTTGAACCAGATGGGAACTGCCGCAATGGCCGGACAGGCGATGGCCGGCCCGCCGGCTGCCGCGAACGGCGAGGGGAACGCCAAGCCTGCGTGGCTCACCGGTCGCAACGAGGACGCGCCAGACGATGACGTCGACGTCGTACCCGCGCCAAGGACGGTGATGACTGGCGTCGCCGCCGCTATCCGCGACCTCGCCGAACAGCGTGCCGCCGGCCTGCTGAGCGAACAGGAATACGCCGAGCAGAAGAAGATGCTGCTCGAGATCTCGTTCGGCGAGTAGCTCAGTCCAGCCGGTAGCGGATCAGCCGCGAGCTGTTGGCCACCACGGCCACCGACGACGCGTTGTGCAGGATCGCGGCCAGCACCGGTGACAGCGCGCCGCCCGCACCGATGAGCAGCCCGGCGGCATTCACCGCGATTGACATGCCGTAGTTCTGCCGGATGACGTCTACGGCGCGGGACCCGAGGTCACGCACTTCGAGCAGGCGGTAGAGGTTGTCGTTGGCCAGCGCGACGTCGGCGGTCTCGACGGCGACATCGGTACCGGCCAGGCCCATCGCGATGCCGATGTCGGCGGCCGCCAGCGCCGGCGCGTCGTTGATGCCGTCGCCCACCATCCCAACGACGTAGCCCTCCTCCTGCAGCCCGCGCACCACCTCGAGCTTGTCCTCGGGCATCACCTCGGCGCGCCATTCGTCGATGCCCAGCTCGTCGGCGACCACCTGCGCGATGTCCGGATGATCCCCGGTCAGCATGACGATGCGGCGAACGCCATTGGCGCGCAACCGGTTCAGCACCTCGGCCGCTTCGGGGCGCACCTCGTCGCGCAGGCTGATCAGGCCCACCAGCTTGCCGTCCACGGCCAGCAGCAGCGGCGTCTCGGCCTGGGCGCGCAGCTTGGCGACCCACTCGGCCGCCTTCCTGGACACCTTGACCGTCTCGGCCCGCAACAGACCCGGACTGCCCAGCAGCAGGGTGCGGCCGTCGGCCCAGGTGCGCATGCCCAGCCCCACCAGCACCTCGCACTCCTCGTGCGGCGGGATGCTGATGTGGCGCTCCTCGGTCGAGCGGATGACCGCCTCGGCCAGCGGGTGCCGGGAGTGGATCTCCGAGCTCGCGGCATAGGCCAGCACCTGCTCGGGCTCCCAATCCTTGTGCAGCGAAACGATATTGGTGACCACCGGGCGTCCGACCGTCAACGTCCCGGTTTTGTCGAACACGATCGCGTCCACCTGGCCGGCCTGCTCGAGGTGGGAGCCGCCCTTGATCAGGATGCCGCGGCGCGCGCCGTTGCCGATCGCGGCGCTGATGGCCGTCGGGGTGGACAGCCCGACCGCGCACGGGCAGGCGATCAGCAGCATCGTCATCGCGCGCCGGACGTCGCCGGTGATCAGCAAGGTGACGGCCGAGACGATGAACGAGGTCGGCACGAAGCGGCGCGAGAAGTTCTCCCCGACGGTCTGGATCGGCGCCCGATCGTGTTGCGCCTCTTCGACCCTGGAGATGATGCGGCCGATGGCAGTCTCGTTGCCGACCGCCTCGGCGCGCACCACCAGCCGTCCGCGCACCACCACCGAACCGGCGTGCACGTGTGTCCCGGTGGTGACGCTGACCGGCAGGTTCTCGCCGGTGATCGCGGATTGGTTGACCACCGCCTCGCCGTCGACCACCTCGCCGTCGACCGGGATCGCGACGTGGTCGTGCACCACCACCTCGTCGCCGATCTGTACGGAGTCGATGGGGACCTGCACCTCGGTGCCGTCGGCCAGGCGTATCCACGCCGTGTCCTGGTTGCCGCGCAACAACTCCGAGATGGCCCGCCGGGTGCGGCGCAGCGTCAGATCCTGCAGGTACTCACCGATATTGAGCAGCCACAGCACGGTGAGCGCGACGACGTTCTCGCGCAGGATCAGGCTTGCCACCGTCGCCGCCGACACCAGCGCGTCGGTGCCCAGCTTGCCCGACCCGACCGAGCGCAACGCACCGCGCAGGAACGGGTAGCCGGTGAAGATGGTGACGCCGGTGGCCACCACCCGGCCACTCGGGCCCAGCAGGGGTGGGCGGGCGAAAACGTAGCGGCGCACGCCCAGCAGCACCAGCGCGGCGCCGCCGATCACCATGCGCAACACGTCGCTGTTGCGGATCTCCGAGGAATGCGGGTCGCGGGCCGGGATCAGTTCGGCGGCAACGTGGGCGGCGTCGCTGATCGCCGCCAGCACCGCCTCGCGGTCACAGCGGAGCGGGGAATACCAGACCACCACCGAACCGGTGCGCGGGTAGGCGTGCACGACGCGCACGCCGTTCTGTTTGGCCACGGCTTCCTCGACGGCGACGGCGCGGCGCGAGTCCGCACGAACCCAGTCGACGCGCACCCGCATCCGGCCGGCGGCGTCCGAAATCACCTCGAGGGCAGGGTCCGTCGGTTCGAGGTCAGGAACCAGCGCGAGTGCCATGGCTCAGTGATCGTGATCGTGGACGTCACCGACCGCCGGGGTGGGTGCCTCCTCACCGATCCGTTCCCGCGCCTCGGCCATCACGTCGGCGATCTTCAGGCGGGCGGATTCCGCGGCCACCTCGGCCTTGCGGGTGCCGCGCAGGCCCAGTTCGGCGCTCTTGACCGCCGTCTCGTGCAGCGGCGCCTTCTTGGCGGCTTTCTTCAGCACTTCGTAGGCGGTCACCCCGGCCAAACCGGTGATCACCGTCGAAGCTGCCTTCGCCAAGAGCACTTGCACCGCCATTGCACGAACCTTTCTCTGTGATGTGTCGTGCCTTCGAAGCTAACATCGAAATATAGCGATATCAATATGTATCGGCGGACGAGGAGGATTGCGGTCGGTCAGAGCACCCGCGTGACCTTCTCCATCTCGATGCGCCGGCGCAGGGTCGCGGCATCGGGATTGGCCACCTGAACCAGCGATCCGCCGACCGACAGGATCGCCAGCAGCCCGTCCACCAGTTGCTCGGGACGTTCCCAGGTTGCGGTGGACAGCACCCGGTCGGACGAGTTCAGGCCCTGCTTCGCGGCGGATTGCGCACAGGCGGCCAGCAGTTGGGCCGGTGACTGGCCATCCAGCGCCGGACCGGGCTGCGGCTCGGGAACGATCTGGTCGCCGTGCACCCGCACGGCCGTTGCGTAGTCGGTGACGCCGAGTGGCAGGTCGGCGACCGGCCGCCCGAACGGATCGAGCGAGAGCACGGCAACCTCACCGCCGGCCACCGCGTCGTCTGCTTCGTCCAAGCGGTCGACGGTGCACAACGCGATGTCGGCTGGCCCGTCCAACACCGCCTCGGCCCCGATCCACCACACCCCGAACAGCACCGCCGCCGTCTGCCAATGCGCGGGCAGCAGGACCGCTATCCGGCTAGCCGGGCCGGCACCCACCTCGTCGCGTAGCAGGTTGGCGGTTTTGGCCGCCCAGTTGGCCAGCGTCACCGCCGAGAGTTCGATGCGCTCGCCGGTGGCGTCGTCGTAATAGGTGATGCGCGGGCCGACCGGGTCGGCGCGCAGCATCGGGTCCAGGATCCCGGCGCTGAGTGTGGTCAGTGGTTGCACTGAATGGTCAGTTTATGCACTCGGGGTTCTCCGAGCCCGCGGTGAGGATCGGCGACGGCGCCGGGACGGTGCTGCCGTTCGGCGAGCCCGCATTGGTGACGCGGGCCTGTTGGGTGATGGTCCCGCCGTCCAGTCCCGAGCCCGGGCCGGTGTAGTCGTTCGCCAGGACCACCCGGACCGTGCCGGGCGGCAGCGACGCGTCGGCGACGATGGGCAGACCGCCGAGTTGCTTGGCGACCTGCTGGGCGCCCAGGTCGTCGGTCTTGGCCGCGCGCACCTGGCTGTTCTTGACGTGCCCGCCGTCGTTGTTGCCGACGGTGCCAGGGGTGAAGCCTTTGGAGCTCAACACGTCCGACACCGCGGAGGCCAGCCCGTTGATGTCGGTGTCGTTGACGACGTGGGCAGTGGTCTTGGCCGGCGTGTAGGCCAGCTCCTCGGTCTTACCTTCGTCCTGTTCGTGCAGCAGGCCGGCGACCCAGTCCTGGACCTGATGTGGGTCCACCCGAACCACGCTCTGCATTCCGTCGTCGCTCCAGCCGGCGCCGTCGAGCACCGGGATGGTCGCGAATGCGACGTTGCCGCCGGTCAGCTTGGAAACCTGCTGGACGAAATCCATGATGTCCCAACCCGAGGACAGCACCACCGAACGTTGCACGGCCTGTTCCAGCCGCTTCATCGTGGCGGGACTGGACAGCGTCTTGCCGGAGATGACCCGGTGGGCGAGTGAGGCCATCACCGCCTGCTGCCGCACCACCCGGTCCAGGTCGCCGCGCGGCAGCTCGTGCCGCTGGCGCACGAAGCTCAAGGCCTGCGGCCCGTTGAGTCGCTGTCGGCCGGCGGGGAAGTCGGCACCCGAAAGAGGTTCGTAGACCGCGTCTTTGAGGCATACCTCAACGCCGCCGAGTGCGTCGGCGATCAGCGCGAAACCGAGCAGGCCGATCTCGGCGTAGTGGTCCACGGTGACGCCGGTGAGGTCGGCGACCGTCTTGATCAGTGCTTCCCGCCCAGCTTCGGTGCCTGCCGCGGCGGCTTCGGTGGCCGATGCGCCGGCCTGCACGAGGTTTACCCGCTTGGTCTCGCGTGTCTGGCCGTAGACGCCGTTGATCTTGGTCTTGCCCAGATTCGGTGCCTGAACATAGGAGTCGCGTGGGATGGAGATCGCGGTGGCCGACTTCCCGTTGTTCGGGATGCGGATCAGGATGATGGTGTCGGTGTTGGTGGCTTCCTCGTCGCCGGCTCGCAACGACGCCAACTCCTCGGCCGAGAGCGGGTTGCCGTGCGCGTCGGTCCGGCTGTCCAGGCCGACCAGCAGGATGTCGATCGCGCCGTCGTCGCCGCCGTGCCCCAGCGAGGGCGCGGACATGTGAAAGATGCCGTCTTCGAACGACCGCACGTTGCTCCAGGCCACCCCGGTGCCGAGCACGACCGCGATCGCCAGCGTCCCCGATAACAGGCGAATCACATGAGAAACACGAGCCACACTTTGCGCAGGCATCACTGTAGGCTACTTGTGCAACAGCCGCTTTCCGGGTAGCTCGGCTCGGCGTGCCAGACTCGAACACATGTCAGGAAGGCTCGTGGTCACCGGCGCCGGCGGGCAGCTGGGCAGCCTGGTGACGGCGCGTGCGCAGCGTGCGGGCCGGGAAGTGCTGGCCAGAACGTCGTCGGAATGGGATATCACCGACCCCGACGCGGCGGCGAGCCACATCCAGAGCGGCGACGTGGTGATCAATTGCGCCGCCTACACCAACGTCGACGGCGCCGAAAGCGACGAGGCCGGCGCCTACGCCGTCAACGCCACCGGCCCGGAGATCCTGGCGCGCACCTGCGCGGCCGCCGGTGCGCGGCTGGTCCACATCTCGACCGACTACGTCTTCAACGGCGATTTCGGCAACGGCCAGCCCCGCCCGTATGAGCCCGGCGACCCTACCGGCCCACAGAGCGTCTACGCCCGCAGCAAGCTGGCCGGCGAACAGGCCGTGTTCGGGGCCTCCCCGGAGGCCGTGGTGGTGCGTACCGCCTGGGTCTACACCGGCGGGCTGGACAGGAGCGACTTCGTCGCGGTGATGCAGCGGCTGGCCGGTGGTGACGGCCCGATCAAGGTGGTCGACGACCAGGTCGGCTCGCCCACCTACGCCGACGACCTGGCCGTCGCGTTGCTGGAGCTGGCCGACAGCGGGCTGCGGGGGCGCCTGCTGCACGCCGCCAACGAGGGCGTGGTCTCCCGGTTCGAGCAGGCCCGCGCGGTGTTCGAAGAAAGCGGCGCCGATCCGCACCGCGTGCAGCCGTGCACCAGCGACGAGTTTCCGCGGCCGGCGGTGCGCCCGCCGTACTCGGCGTTGTCCGGCCTGGAGTGGGCCGCGGCGGGCCTGACACCGTTGCGGCCGTGGCGCAATGCGCTCGTTGCGGCACTGACAACGGCTTCGAATCGACCGCTACCCTCTATGCGTGACTGACGTTCTGCCGGTCGTGGCCGTGACCTACTCGCCGGGACCGCACTTGGAGCGGTTTCTGGCGTCGTTGTCGCTGGCCACCGAACGGCCGGTGCACGTGCTGCTGGCCGACAACGGATCCACCGACGGCACACCGGAGGCGGCCGTCGAGCGCTACCCCAACGTGCGGCTGCTGCCCACCGGCGCCAACCTGGGCTATGGCACCGCTGTCAACCGCACCGTCGCCGTGCTCGATCAGCAGGACGAACCCTATGTCGACGAGTGGGTCATCGTGGCCAACCCGGACGTGCAGTGGGGCCCGGGCAGCATCGACGCCCTGTTGGACGCCGCCAGTCGGTGGCCGCGCGCGGGCGCGCTGGGCCCGCTGATCCGCGACCCCGACGGGTCGGTGTACCCGTCGGCCCGGCACCTGCCCAGCCTGATCCGCGGCGGCATGCACGCGGTGCTCGGACCGGTCTGGCCGCGCAATCGATGGACCCGGGCCTACCGCCAGGAGCACCTGGAACCCAGTGAACGGCCGGTGGGCTGGCTGTCCGGGTCGTGCCTGCTGGTGCGCCGATCGGCGTTCGAGCAGATCGGCGGCTTCGACGAGCGCTACTTCATGTATATGGAAGACGTCGACCTGGGCGACCGACTCGGCAAGGCGGGCTGGCTGTCGGTCTACGTGCCCACGGCCGAGGTGCTACACCACAAGGGCCACTCCACCGGAAGCGATCCGGCGCGGCATCTGGCCGCCCACCACCGCAGTACCTATATCTTCTTGGCGGATCGGCATTCCGGATGGTGGCGGGCGCCGCTGCGCTGGACACTGCGGGGATCGCTCGCGGTGCGTTCCCGGGTGATGGTCCGCAATGCCGTGCGCAGATCCCGCAGGGTACGGCCAAATGTGGCAGAAGGGCGGCGTTGAGATGGCAACTCATCCGGTCGATGCGGTTGTCCTGGTCGGCGGCAAGGGCACCCGGTTGCGGCCCCTGACGCTGTCCGCGCCCAAGCCCATGTTGCCGACCGCCGGGCTGCCCTTCCTCACCCATCTGCTGTCGCGGATCGCCGCCGCCGGCATCGAGCACGTGGTGCTGGGCACCTCTTATCGGGCTGAGGTGTTCGAGGCGGAGTTCGGTGACGGGTCCAAGCTCGGTCTGCAGATCGAGTATGTGACCGAAGAGAACCCGCTGGGCACCGGCGGCGGCATCGCCAATGTCGCCGGCAAGCTGCGCCACGACACGGTGATGGTCTTCAACGGGGACGTCCTTTCCGGCGCCGACCTGGGCGAACTGCTGCAATTCCACGCCGACCACCGGGCCGACGTGACGCTGCATCTGGTGCGGGTGGGTGATCCGCGCGCGTTCGGCTGCGTGCCCACCGACAGCGAGGGCCGGGTCACCGCCTTTTTGGAGAAGACCCAGGACCCGCCGACCGACCAGATCAACGCCGGCTGCTACGTCTTTCAGCGCGACATCATCGACCGGATACCCCGTGGCCGTGAGGTCTCGGTGGAACGCGAGGTGTTCCCGTCGCTGCTGTCGGCCGCCGACGTCAAGGTGTGCGGCTATGTGGACGCGACGTACTGGCGCGACATGGGCACCCCGGAGGACTTCGTGCGTGGCTCGGCCGACCTGGTGCGCGGGATCGCGCCCTCGCCGGCGCTGCAGGGCCAGCGCGGCGAGAAGCTGGTGCACGACGGCGCGGCTGTGTCGCCGGGCGCGCTGTTGATCGGCGGCACGGTGGTCGGACGGGGCGCGGAGATCGGTGCCGGCGCGCGGCTGGATGGAGCGGTCATCTTCGACGGGGTCAAGGTGGAAGCGGGGAGCGTGATCGAGCGGTCGATCATCGGCTTCGGCGTGCGGATCGGCCCAAGGGCACTGATCCGCGACGGCGTGATCGGCGACGGCGCCGATATCGGTGCGCGATGCGAGTTGTTGCGCGGAGCCCGGGTGTGGCCGGGCGTCGCGATTCCCGACGGCGGGATCCGGTACTCCTCCGACGTGTAGTCGGATCGCGCCGGGGTGGCGCGAGCAGACGCGAAAGCCCCCAAATTCGGCACGAATCAGGGGCTTTCGCGTCTGCTCGCGCAACTAAACCCAAGGACCTCGGCGCATCATTTCGAACCACTGACAGCAAAGAGTCTCGACTGGTGCAACCTCGGCGCGTAAGCCGCCGAGCGCCGGAGGAAACCCTGAGGCGTGCCAGGATCAGTCGGCATCCGCAGAGGTGATGTGGGTGGAAATTAGAATTTGAAGCGTATGCGGCAGATATGAACTGCTTTTGTGTTTTGATTGCAAAGCTCGCACAACTCGATCCGTAGCGAATCGCGGCGCCGATCCTTCGACGGTCATTTTCGTATACGTAACTAGCGCTGAATGGCTTGATGGAGGGACGAAAATGTCGTACCTGCTGGCGGTTCCCGAATCGTTGACGTCGGCGGCGTCGGACGTGGCGGGCATTGGCTCAACGGTAGATGCGGTCACTGCGGCGGCCGTGGCCCAGACCACCGGGTTGTTGGCCGCTGCTGAAGATGAGGTGTCGCTGGCGCTGGCATCGCTGTTCAGCTTGCACGGGCGGGGCTTTCAGGAGGTCAGCGCGCACGCGGCGGTGTATCACAACCAGTTCGTGCAAGCGTTGAGTGGTTCGGGGAGCGTTTTTGCGCTGGCCGAGGCGGCCAATGCGCCGACGTTGCAGACCATCGCCGACGACATTCTCGCGGTGATCAATGCGCCCACCAACCTGTTGCTGGGGATTCCGCTGATCGGCAACGGCACCGACGGTGTGGCCGGGACCGGACAGAACGGTGGGCCGGGCGGATTGTTGTGGGGCAACGGCGGTAACGGCGGGTCGGGCTCGACTGGGCTGCCAGGCGGACGCGGCGGCAACGCCTTTTTGTTCGGCAACGGTGGCCAGGGCGGCGCCGGCGGCACTGGTGTCACCGGCAGCACGGGCTCGGCGACCGGGGCCACCGCGGGTGGCGTCGGGGGCAACGGCACGGCCGGCGGGGCCGGCGGCAATGGGGGCCTGTTCCTCGGAAACGGTGGGGCCGGCGGCAACGCGGGCCTGCTCTTCGGGTCCGGCGGGTCCGGCGGTTCGGGTGGGTTCGGTCAAGGCGGTGGCGGCGCGGGCGGAGCGGGCGGCAACGCCGCCCAGCTGTTGGGTTCCGGCGGTGCGGGCGGGGTAGGCGGCGCCGCGACTGCCGCCGGGGCTGTCGGTGGAGTGGGCGGGGCCGGCGGCAAGTCGGGGCTGCTCGGCAATGCCGGCAACGGCGGCAGCGGCGGCACCAGCGCGGGCGCAGGCGGCACTGGAGGTGCCGGCGGGACCGGCGGCAACGCCGTGGGGATCGGTAACGGCGGCAATGGCGGCAACGGCGGCACCGGCGCAACCGCGGGCGCCACCGGCGCGGGCGGCATCAGCGGGCTGTTGCTGGGTTTGGACGGTTCCAACGCACCGGTCAGCACCGACCCGCTCCACACCCTGCAGCAACAGGCTCTCAACGCGGTCAACGCCCCCATTCAAGCCGCGACCGGGCGCCCGCTGATCGGCAACGGCGCCAATGGGGCGCCGGGCACCGGAGCACCCGGCGGGGATGGCGGGTGGCTGTTCGGCAATGGCGGCGCCGGCGGGTCCGGCGGCGGCGGTGCGCAGGGTGGCACCGGTCCCAGCGGCGCCGGCTCCAATGGCAACGGCGGTTCCGGCGGTGACGGTGGCCACGGTGCTACCGGCGGTTGGCTGTACGGCAACGGCGGCTCGGGTGGCAACGCCGGAGCCGGCGGCCTCAGCGGTGGGGTCGGCGCTGTCGCCGGGGCGGGCGGCACCGGTGGGATCGGCGGCAACGCGCAGCTGATCGGCGACGGCGGCAACGGCGGCAACGGGGGAACGGGCGCCCCCGCCGGAAAGGGCGGCGTAGGCGGCACCAGAGGGTTGCTGTTCGGCATCGACGGAACGAACGGGACGCCCTAGCTACAGCTTGCGCAGCCTCAGCCGGTTGATGGAGTGATCGGCGTCCTTGCGCAGCACCAGGGTTGCCCGGGGCCGGGTCGGCAGGATGTTCTCCACTAGATTTGGCCGGTTGATCGACCGCCAGATCTCCTTTGCGGCGACCACGGCCTGCGGGTCCGACAACGCCGAATAGTGGTGGAAGTGCGACTCAGGGTTGGCAAACGCGGTGCTGCGCATCGCGAGGAACCGCGACACATACCACTGTTCGATGTCCTCGATCCGTGCGTCCACATACAACGAGAAGTCGAACAGGTCCGACACCATCAGTGTCGGCCCGGTCTGCAGCACGTTCAGGCCTTCCAGAATCAGGATGTCCGGATGGCGGACCACGTGCTTGGCGCCGGGAATGATGTCGTAGCGCAAATGTGAATACACCGGCGCGCATGCGTATTCGGAACCCGATTTCACCGACGTGACGAAGCGCATCAGCGCCCGGCGGTTGTAGCTCTCGGGAAAACCCTTGCGGTGCATCAGGTTTCGTCGATCGAGTTCGGCGTTGGGATACAGGAAACCATCTGTGGTCACCAGGTCCACCCGCGGGTGGTGATCCCAGCGCGCCAGCAGCGCCTGCAGCACACGCGCGGTGGTGGATTTGCCTACCGCCACGCTGCCGGCCACTCCGATGATGAACGGCACCGGCCGGTCCGGATTCTGCTGTGGCTCACCGAGGAATTCCGCGGTGGCGGCGAACAGCCGCTGCCGGGCGGCGACCTGCAGGTGAATGAGCCGGGCCAGCGGCAGGTACACCTCTTCGACCTCTAGGAGGTCGATTTGCTCGCCGAGACCACGAAGCCCGATCAGCTCCTCTTCAGTGAGGGCCAACGGCGTCGCCATACGCAGCGCACGCCATTGCTTCCGGTCGAACTCCACATAAGGGCTCGGCTCGCTCGGCCGTGGCATTGTGTCAGTCTTGCAGGAACGCGAGCGGGCCTTAAACCGGGGCTGGCCAAAACGCGATTCCGCTGTGCAGCGGCATGCTCGATAGACTGACGCGCGTGACTGCTGCACCCGATGCCCGTGTTTCTTCCAGTGTGATGTCCGCCCCACTCGCCGAGGTCGACCCCGATATCGCCGAGCTGCTGGGCAAGGAACTCGGGCGTCAACGCGACACCCTCGAGATGATCGCGTCGGAGAATTTCGTACCGCGCTCGGTGCTGCAGGCCCAGGGCAGTGTGCTGACCAACAAGTACGCCGAGGGCCTGCCGGGCCGGCGCTACTACGGCGGTTGCGAGTTCGTCGACGTGGTCGAGAACATCGCCCGAGACCGGGCCAAGGCGCTGTTCGGCGCCGACTTTGCCAATGTGCAGCCACATTCAGGAGCCCAGGCCAATGCCGCGGTGCTGCACGCGCTGATGTCGCCCGGCGAGCGTCTGCTGGGCCTGGATCTGGCCAACGGCGGCCACCTGACGCACGGCATGCGGCTGAACTTCTCCGGGAAGTTGTATGAGAACGGCTTCTACGGCGTGGACCCGACGACGCACCTGGTGGACATGGACGTGGTGCGGGCGCAGGCACTCGAATTCCGTCCGCAGGTGATCATCGCCGGCTGGTCGGCGTACCCGCGGGTCCTTGACTTCGCCGCGTTCCGCTCGATCGCCGACGAGGTCGGCGCCAAGCTGTGGGTCGACATGGCGCACTTCGCGGGCCTGGTGGCCGCGGGCCTGCACCCGTCGCCGGTGCCGCACGCCGATGTGGTGTCCACCACCATCCACAAGACCCTGGGCGGGGGCCGCTCCGGGATGATCATGGGCAAGCAGGAATACGCCAAGGCCATCAACTCGGCGGTATTCCCCGGCCAGCAGGGCGGACCGCTGATGCACGTCATCGCGGGCAAGGCCGTCGCGCTGAAGATCGCCGGCACCCCGGAATTCGCGGAGCGTCAGGAGCGGACCCTGTCCGGCGCCCGGATCCTGGCCGACCGGCTGCTGGCCGACGATGTGGCCAAGGCGGGAGTGTCGGTGGTCAGCGGCGGCACCGACGTGCACCTGGTGCTGGTCGACCTGCGCAACTCGCCGCTGGACGGCCAGGCCGCCGAGGACCTACTGCACGAGGTCGGGATCACCGTCAACCGCAACGCCGTGCCGAATGACCCCCGGCCCCCGATGGTCACCTCGGGGCTGCGGATCGGAACCCCGGCCCTGGCCACCCGCGGCTTCGGCGACGCAGAGTTCACCGAAGTGGCCGACATCATCGCGACCGCACTGGCGGACGGCAGCTCGGCCGACATCTCCGGCCTGAGGGACCGGGTGACGCGGCTGGCCAGGGAATTCCCGCTGTACGAGGGCCTGGAGGACTGGAGCCTCGTCGGCCGCTAGCCCGTGCGGGCGGCACTCAGGAGCGCCGGGGCACCAAGGAGCGCCGGGGGGGCACCAAGGGGGCGCGAGCAGACACGAAAGCCCCTCGTTTCGGCACGAAACGGTCGGTGTCAAGCTGCTTGGAGTCGTTCGGAGTCGGGGAGGTTGATGCCAACGGTGTCGGCGGGGCTTGG
>NZ_LZKQ01000320.1 GCF_001668675.1 Mycobacterium asiaticum
CCGCCCCCGCCGGACCCGCCCGGCCCGGCAGCCCCGCCAGCACCGCCCGCGCCGCCGTTCCCCGCCCCCAGGGCCGCGCCGCCAGCGCCGCCGGCCCCACCGTTGCCGGCGTCGCCGCCGGCACCACCGGCCCCGCCCGGGGCACCCGAGCTGAACGTGCTGCCCTCAGCGCCGGAACCACCATCACCGCCACTACCGCCGCGCCCGCCCTGGCCGCCGGCCCCGCCATTCCCTCCGTCACCCGAGATCGCGCCCCCAAGACCGCCAGCGCCACCCTGGCCGCCGTCGCCGCCGGAGGTGCCGGCAACGCCTGCGGCGCTGGTCCCGGGGCCGCCGGAGGAGCCGTCACTACCGGAGGCACCGTCGCCTCCGGCCCCGCCCTGCCCACCGTTGCCCACCGACCCGCCGTTACCGCCAGCCCCGCCATTGCCGCCTCGGCCGTCAAGCACGCCGCGGACACCGTCAGCGCCATCACCGCCTTGGCCGCCGTTGCCACCGCTGGTCACCGCCGCACCCGCGCTGCCATCAGCACCGTCACTGCCGCCGCTACCGCCGCTACCAACCGTTCCACCATCACCGCCGGCACCGCCAGCGCCCGCGTCGCCGCCGTCGCCGCCGCGTCCGCCATCTAAAACATCGCTATCGCCGGCACCGCCGGCGCCACCATCACCAGCTCTGCCTGCTGCGCCTCCGGTACCGCCCGTGCCGCCCGTGCCGTTGACCCCTGCGTTGCCAGAACCACCCGCGGCACCCGCGTTACCGCCGGCCCCACCGGCACCTCCGACCCCGCCGTCACCACCATTACCGCCGTTTTGACCGTCTCCACCTGGTGTGGCGCCTTCCGCACCCACGACGCCGGCCCCGCCGCTACCACCGCTGCCGCCAGCACCGCCGAGCCCACCGGCCCCGCCGTTACCGCGGACCGCGCCACCCGAGCCGCCCGCACCGCCGGCCCCACCGGCACCGCCGGCCTCGCCATTGCCGCCCGAATCGCCGTAGCTGGCACCGTCTGGGCCGGACAACCCGGCCGCACCGCTGCCACCGGCACCTCCGGCGCCACCGTTACCCAGGGTGCCGCCGTCTCCACCGACACCACCGGTACCACCAATGCCGCCCGCACCAGGCATGCTTCCGGGGCTCCGGTCAGTAGCGTTACCACCGACTCCGCCCGCCCCACCATGACCGGAAGCCCCGGTCGGCAACTCACCGTCCGCGCCGGCCGCGCCGAACTGACCGCCACCACTGTCCCCGCCGGTACCTCCCTGGCCGACGGCACCCGCATCTCCGCCCAGGCCACCGGCCCCACCATTACCTCCTTGGGTGGCACCTTCACCGCCGGCGCCGCCGGAGCCGACGGTGGTACTGGTGGGGCCGGCGGAGTGGGGCATTCCACGGAGTTCCCCGGCATGGATTTGACGGGACCCTCGACCGGCGGCGACGGCGGTCAGGGGGG
>NZ_LZKQ01000321.1 GCF_001668675.1 Mycobacterium asiaticum
AGTGCTCCCTGAACACCCGCGCCGGCACTCGCCAGCCCCCGCCCCAGCGCCGACAATGTCGCTGCAAGCCGGGCACAGATCATATTGCTCCCGGAAGCGCCCCGGCCCGACCCGGCCGGAGGCGGCTAGGCTACCCACTCGTGCGTTGCCGGCAAATCCTGATCGCGACTTTGATAGCCATCACAATCGCGGGCTGCGGCGACAAACCATCCAAGCCACCTGCCGCCAAACCGGACAGCTGCAAATCCTCCGACAGCCCCACCGCCGAGACGGTGCGTCAAGCCATCGCCAAGGTGCCGATCGAGGTGCCGGGCTCGACCTGGGTGGAGATCGGCCGCGGCCGCACCCGTAAATGCCGGTTGAACTGGGTGCAGATCATCCCCACCATCGCCTCTGAGTCCACCCCGCAACAGCTGCTGTTCTTCGACCGCAATACCCCACTGGGCTCACCGACCCCCAACCCGAAGCCCTACATCACCGTGCTGCCGCCCAGCAGCGACGACACCGTCACCGTGCAGTACCAATGGCGCTCCGGCAACGACGAAGAATGCTGCCCGAGCCAACGGGCAACCGTGAAGTTCCAGATCGGACCCGACGGCAAGCTAAAGGCCCTAGGTCCGATCCCGCACCAGTCTTAGTCGGCCAGATTCTCCGGGTGCAGCATCTCGGCGTAACGCAGCTGCTCCGGAATACCGAACCCGTCAACCAGTGTCCGGGCATGCGGCCGCAGCACGCGGCATCGATCGTTGATGCCCCGAGTCACAGCCTTGGCCCGCTCGGTCGACAGGTACCGGTGCTCGATGAACCAGGCCTTGTCCTCTTCGATCACCGACAGCGCGTACAGGTCGCAGATCACATCCAGCAACTCGCGCGCCTCCGGGTCCGGGCAGGCATCGATCCCGGCGACGAACGCTTCCAGCACGATCCGGTCGATATGTGCCTGCGCCGCGTGCAGCACGTGATCCTGCACCGCGTTGAAGGCGTCGAACGCCGACATTTCCTTGGACTTTCCCTGCAGTCGGCGCGCCACCGATGACAGCAGATAGTCCTCCCGATCCTCGAACATCGAGACCTGGGTGCCGCGGTTGAACAGGCTGCCTTCCTCCTCGCTATCCTGCCGCGCATCGATGATTCGCTGCATGATCGCTTCGGCCGCAGTGCGTTTCATCACCCGGTCGCCAACGGTGTTGGCCGCGAACCTAACCCATTCCACCGGGCTCATGCTCTTGATGTCGTCGGCGTAGGCGGTGAGCAGTTCCTTGGCCACCAGTTGCGTCAGCACGTGGTTGTCGCCCTCGAACGTGGTGAACACGTCGGTGTCTGCGCGCAACGCGATCAGCCGGTTCTCGGCCATGTAACCCGCACCACCGCAGGCCTCGCGAGCCTCCTGGATGGCCCGCGACGCGTGCCAGGTGTTGGCCGCCTTCAGCCCGGCCGCCCGTGCCTCCAGCTCGCGCTGTTCTTCGGCGTCAACGACATCGGAGGTCTGCAGATCATGTGTCTTCGACACCAGTTCGTTCTGCGCGAACTGCAGCGCATAAGACCGCGCGATCAGCGGGAACAGCCGCCGCTGGTGCACCAGGTAATCCATGATCAGCACTTCTTTGTCGTCGTCGTCTGGCGCGCTGAATTGCCTGCGCTGCAACGCATATCGCGTCGCGATGTCCAACGCGACGCGGGCCGCCGCACCCGCGCTACCGCCGACGGTGACGCGGCCGCGGATCAGCGTGCCGATCATGGTGAAGAAGCGCCGATTCGGATTGTCGATCGGCGAGGTGTAGGTGCCGTCGGGCGCGACGTCGCCGTACTTGTTCAACAGGTTGACTCGCGGCACCCGGACATGGTCAAACATGATGCGCCCGTTGTCGACTCCGGGCAGGCCGCCCTTGTACTGGCAGTCCGACGTCGTCACACCGGGTAGGTCATTGCCGTCCTCATCGCGGATCGGCACCAGCACGCAGTGCACCCCGTGGTTGACCGGCTCACCATCCTCGTGAGTGATCAATTGCGCGAAAACCGCTGCCATCCGCGCGGTTTCGGCGGCGCCGCCGATGTAGTCCTTCCGTGCCGTCGGCGTCTCGGAGTGGACGACGAACTCCTCGGTCTCCGGGTCGTAGGTCGCGGTCGTCTCCAAGGACTGAACGTCGCTGCCGTGCCCGGTCTCGGTCATCGCGAAGCAACCGAGCAGGTCCAGCGTGATGATGTCCTTGATGTAGTCCCCGTGGCGCTCGGTGCCCAAGTTCTCCACCGCGCCGCCGAACAGGCCCCACTGGACCCCGGCCTTCACCATCAACGACAGGTCCGACATGGCCAGCATCTCGATCATCGTGATAGCCGCGCCGACGTCGCCGGTCCCGCCGTGCTCCTTGCGGAACCCTTCATCGGAGATGCCCGCGTTCGCCATGAGCTGCATCTGCTCGGCCACCTTGGCGCGGGCGATGACGGTGTTGGGGGTGTAGTGCGGGCGGAATGCCTCTTTCGAGAGCTGGGCCCGCGTCTGGTTCTTCACATCTCGCCAACGCCCGTCGAGCGCGTCGCGCAAATGATCGGCAGTGGTCTTCTCGTTCGGCGCCATGTCACGACGTTAACCCGTCCTCCGCCGCGCCGAAACAAGTCACACTTCAAGACGTTGCGGTGTCATGTAATCGTTAGGTCAGCACGCAGACGGAGAGAACTGGGATGCCGCACTATCTGGCAGCGCTCATGGCGGTCCTTCTGATGGGCACCGTGCTCACCAGGGTCCTGCTGCTCAAGAAATCGGGCACGAAGGCGATGCACTTCGGCAGTCTCGACAAGACCGACTTCGTGATCCCCCCGGTCGCGTCGGTGTACTTCTACACAATCTTCGCCGTCGCCTTCGGCTGGCCGCTGATCAGCACACAGCGGTTCTTCCACAATGCCGCGATCGCCTGGATCGGCGTGGCGTGCTGCGCGGCCGCCGTCGTGATTCTGGTGCTGAGCCTGGTGTCGTTCGGCAGAAGCTTTCGGGTCGGCATCGACGTCGACAAGCCCGGTGGCCTGGTGACGACGGGCATCTTCGCGGTCAGCCGCAACCCGATCTACGTCGGCTTCCTGCTGTTCCTGACCGGCCAGTTGCTGGTGTTCCCCAATTGGGTTCCGCTGATCTACCTGCTGGCCGGCTCCTGGCTCATCCATCGGCAGGTGCTTCGCGAAGAAGACTTCATGCGCGGGCACTACGGGCAGGAATACGCCGAGTACTGCCGCCGCGTCAGGCGCTACTTATGAGACACAGGCCGTAACCGGTAACGGACGAACCCTGCCCACAGCGCCCCGAGGACCAGCAGCATCAGCATGTCGAACACCCACCACCCCGAGTAGTGGGTCCACACCAGGTTGTCGGGTGCCAGCTTGTCGACGCGACGCAGATTCACGGTGGCGGCGGCCGCCGCAAAACCCCACTGCGCCGGAACGAACCAAGAGATCTGGTCGTAGCCCCAGGTGCCGACCAAAGACACCAAACCACCGGCGAACAGCAACGATGCCAGCACCGCCGGAATCGCCAACGGCAGCGTTTCCCGTTTCGACCTGCCCAGCGAGGACAGCCCCAGCCCCACGATCGCCGAGACGATGGCCGTCGCCGCCACACTCACATACAGCTCCACATCCGCATTGCCCAACAGCACCGCCCCATGCCGCGGCCCACCCTTGCCGCTGACGACGATGGTGGTCAGGATCGCGGCCTGCACGGCCACGATCAGGCTGAAGACGACCAATTTGGCCAGCAGATAAGCCGATGCGGACAGTCCGATCGCCTGCTCACGGCGGAAGATCCGACGTTCGCCCACCAGATCGCCGATGGTGGCCACGGTGCCCATCAACACCGCGGCGAAGTTGAGCGCAGCCAAAATCTCCAGCGCTTCATGGGTGTTGGTCGACCCGGGGCCGGCCCGGTTCAGACCCGCGCTGCCCGGGATCAGCAGCGTCAAAGCGCCCAGGGCGAACGGCAGCAGCACCAGCAGCAGCACAAAGAAAGGTCGGGTCAGCAACAGAAAAAGCTGGCGACCGACCAGCAACCGGAACTGACGGCCGAAACCCGGAACGGGCGGGAGCCGCTCGGGCCGGGTCACCGACGGCGGCGTCGGGGACACCAACGCCTGCTGCCGCATCAGGAACGCCTGGTGAGCGCCGAGCGGGTCGGCGCTGATGCGCCCGAAAATGTCGTACCAGTCCGCCGTGCCCAGCGCGGACTCGATGTGCGAGGGCGGGCCGGCGAAAGCCAGCTGGCCGGCCGGTGTCAACAGCAGCACCTGGTCGCTGAGATTCACGTGCACCAGCGACGCGCTGGCCACCACGACGACGCAGCCGAGGTCGGCCTGCCGGCGCAGCAGTCCCAGCACGTGGTTCTGTTGCTGCGGATCCAGGCCGGCGCCGGGCTCATCGACGACCAGCAACGACGGGCGGGTAAGCAGTTCCACCGCCATCGATGCGCACCGCCGCAGCTCGGGCGGCAGTTTGGCGATCCGGGTGTCGCGATGCGGGGTCAGCTCGAGCTCGTCGAGGACCTGGAGGATGACCCGGTCTCGATTTTCCGGCGTTGTGTTTGACGGCAGCCGCAGCTCGGCTGCGTATTCCAGCGCCCGCTGCACGGTGAAGCTGGGATGCACCCGGTTGTCGCGCGGCACCACACCGATGCGGGACCGCATCGTCTCCGGCTCGTCGTGCACGTCGTGTCCGTCGACCGTGAGGATCCCGGAACTGAGCGGCCGCGTGCCGGAGAGCAGCCCGGTCAATGCGAAATTGCGCGCCGCCGACGGCCCGACCACGGCGATCAGCGCCCCCGGGCGGGTGGTGAACGAGATGTCGGACAGCACCTCGCGCCCGCCGACGACCAGGCCTAAGTTGTAGGCGGCCACCCCGATCGTGCGGGCGCCTGGCTGCAAGGGCAACCGACCGGTTTGCGGCGGTGAGTCGTCGGGGCCGGTGTCGGCGCGGGCGGGCAACAGCTTGCGGGTCGCGTCGGTCATGCGTTCGACCAGGCCACGGCCCTTGGGCTGCCCGTCCTCGCGGGCGGACACCGCCCGGAACGGGTTGGTGGGTCGCTCGAGCGGGGAGCGTTCGACCGGCCCGGTGGGGATGCGGGTGGTTTTAGGTTCAGCCGGTTCCGGGGTTGGCTCCGGCACTGGTTCGGGGACGGGCACCGGAACCGGCGCGGCCACCGGCACGGGGTCGGGAACCGGCTCTGGGGTGACCGCCTTGAGGCGGCGTGTCTCCGGTTCCATCGCGATGCGCCCGGTGGGCGGCTCCTCCGTCGCTGGCGGGGTCGGCAGTGCCGGGGCCGATGGCGGGGTTGCCGGTGGCGGCAGCGGGGTCGACGGCTCTGATGACGGCGAGGGCACCTTCACACCCAGCGGATCGGTGCTCGGCGGCGGCGCGTCCGACGGCGCGGCGACCTGGAACATCAGCCGCGGTCCGCGCTCCGGATCGCCGATCGCGACCATCTGACCGTCGCGGATGTCGACCGTCGACATCCGAATGCCGTCCAGAAACAGCCCCCGGTGGCTCTGATCCACCGCGAGCCAGTGCGTACCGGCAAAGCGCAACACCAGGACCGGGTGCGTTGCCGCGTCCGGGCCGATCGGACCCTCGGGCTCCAGCGGGATGTCGTAGTGATCACCGATACCCACCGTCACATCGCGGCCCGGCACGAAGTCGTATCGCGCCGATCCGACCCACACGGTCAACGGGGAGACGTCAGGTATGGCCGTCCCCTTTCTCAACGGATACTGAAGACGGATATTGACATCAGTGTCCACTCGTTGCGGCGGTTCAGCCACCAACCGTCAGAGCGTATGGCGGCCCGGGGCACTCGCCGCGTTCTCCAGCAGCCGCCGCAACACCTCGACCGCTTCGGTAAGTACCTGACGGTCCGCGGCGTCCAGCCGGGCCAGTTGCGGCTCGA
Organism: Mycobacterium asiaticum; assembly: GCF_001668675.1. Lineage (GTDB taxonomy): Bacteria > Actinomycetota > Actinomycetes > Mycobacteriales > Mycobacteriaceae > Mycobacterium > Mycobacterium asiaticum_D. The sequence goes on from NZ_LZKQ01000321.1 coordinate 5,921, forward strand.
TCGCCGCGGCACGGTCCCGGCGCACCGCGTTGAGCGTGTGCTTGCCTTCCGGCGTGATCCGGATCCGCACCGCACGCGCGTCGCCGGGGTCGGCGGTCCGCGACACCAGCCCGGCGTCCTCGAGCCGACGCACCTGGGTGGTCATCGTCGGTTGGGAACAGTGGTCGACGGCGGCCAGGTCGCCGATGCGCGCTTCCCCCTGCGCCTCAATGGTCGCGAGCAACCGGGCCTGGGCGGCGGGTAACGGCATCTGGATTCGCTGGGTGGCCAACCGATTCAGGCGCGCGACCACGGCAAGCAGATCCGCCCCCAGGCCGTGGGCAACCTCGGTGTCATTTGCTGCTGCGGGCGAGCTCATGCGCCCATCGTTGCATAGCTTTGCTATGCGGAACCACTCGTGGCAGGCCTTCATACGAAACGCGCGCGGCGCAGCCTGCAACAAACAGACCTGGCAGAATCAGTCGAGTGAGCGAGATCGGGCCACCCCCGTCGCCCGCTCGGGGTGGACCGCTGCAACCGAGTGAACTGGCGCAAGCATCGGTGATGGCTGCGCTGTGCGCGGTGACCGCCATCATTTCGGTGGTCGTCCCGTTTGCCGCCGGAATCGCCCTGCTCGGTACCGTTCCCGCCGGGCTGCTGGCCTACCGACACCGCCTGCGGGTGCTGCTCACCGCGACGATCGCCGCCGGGCTCATCGCGTTCCTGATCGCCGGCGGCGGCGGATTCATGGGGGTGTTCCAGAGCGCCTACATCGGCGGCCTCACCGGATTCATCAAGCGCAAGGGCCGCGGCACGCCCACCGTGGTGGTGACGTCCTTCGTTGCGGGAGTGGTGTTCGGCGCCGGCAACGTCGCGCTGCTGATGGTCCTGACCCGGCTACGGCACCTGATGCGCGACGCCATCACCGCCAACGTCGACGGGCTCGCCTCCTTCTTCGGTCGTGTTCATCTCGAAGCGGTCGGCGCCTGGCTGAAGGTGGGTTACGCCTTTGCGCTGCGCTACTGGCAGGTGATGCTGCTCGGACTGGTCACCGTCGGCGTGATGGTGATGTCGCTGGTCGGCTGGTGGGCCCTGTCGCGGCTGCTGGAACGCATGCGCGGCATCCCGGACGTGCACAAGCTGGACGCACCCGCGGGCGATCTCGAAAACGCCGCCGTGGGACCGGTTCCGGTGCGCCTGGACAACGTGCGTTTCCGCTATCCCGGCGCCGACCAGGACGCGCTGCGCGAGATCAGCATGGAGATCGGGGTCGGCGAGCACGTCGCGATCACCGGCGCCAACGGTTCCGGCAAAACCACTCTGATGCTGATCCTGGCCGGCCGCGAACCTACCTCGGGCACCGTGGAACGCCCGGGTGCGGTGGGTCTCGGCAAGCTCGGCGGCACCGCGGTGGTGCTGCAACACCCGGAAAGCCAGGTGCTGGGCACCCGGGTCGCCGACGACGTGGTGTGGGGTCTGCCGCCCGGCACCAAGACCGACGTCGCCCAGTTGCTGCGCGAGGTTGGCCTGGAAGACCTCGCCGAACGCGAGACCGGCAGCCTGTCCGGCGGCGAGCTGCAGCGCCTCGCGCTGGCGGCGGCGCTGGCCCGCGAGCCCGCCATGCTGATCGCTGACGAGGTCACCACCATGGTGGACCAGCAGGGTCGCGACGCGTTGCTGGGCGTGCTGTCCGGCCTGACCAAACGGCACCGCACCGCGCTCGTGCACATCACGCACTACAACAACGAGGCCGAATCCGCGGACCGCACAATCAAACTCAGTGACTCCCCGGACAACACCGGCATGACCCAAGCCGCGGACACGCCGCCTCCTGTCGCGGGCGTGGGGGATACCCACCATGCGCCAACCCTCGAACTGATCAACGTCGGCCACGAATACGGGATCGGTACCCCGTGGGCCAAGACCGCGCTGCACGACATCAACTTCGTCGTCGAGCAGGGCGACGGCGTGCTGATTCACGGCGGCAACGGCTCGGGCAAGTCGACGCTGGGCTGGATCATGGCGGGGCTCACCACGCCGACCAGCGGGGAGTGCCTGCTGGACGGCCGGCCCACCCATGAACAGGTCGGTGCGGTCGCGTTGTCCTTCCAGGCGGCCCGCCTGCAGCTGATGCGCAGCCGCGTCGACCTGGAAGTCGCCTCCGCGGCGGGCTTTTCGCACAAGGACACCGACCGGGTGGCCGCCGCGCTCGGCGTGGTGGGGCTTGACCCCGCCCTGGCCAGTCGCAGCATCGACAAGCTCAGCGGCGGT
>NZ_LZKQ01000322.1 GCF_001668675.1 Mycobacterium asiaticum
GTGCACCAACGGCAACGCGATTCCTTCGACCACCACCGCAACATAATTCGGGTGGTGCAGGTACCGTTACAGGCGCGCAGGCAAGGACTTTCGGTGCTGGTGGCCGAGCCGCGCGAGAACCCGATCGACAAGGCGTGCGGTGAGGGTCTGATGCCCGGTGGGCTGGCCGAACTCACCTCGCTCGGCGTCGACCCGGCCGGCATGCCGTTTCGCGGGATCGCCTACGTCAGCGAGAACCGGCGTGCCGAGGCACGGTTCCGCACCGGTCCCGGGCGCGGGGTGCGACGTACCACGCTGCACGCGGCGCTGGCGGCGCGCGCCAAAGAGCAAGACACCGAATGGATTCGGACGAAGGTGACCACCGTCACGCAGGACGCTCACGGGGTGAACGCGGCGGGTGTGCGCACCAGGTGGCTGGTGGGCGCCGATGGACTGCACTCGGCGGTCCGGCGCGCGGTCGGTATCCCGGCGATGACGGGAACACCCCGCCGGCATGGGTTGCGCTGGCACTACCGAGTGCCGGCCTGGTCGGAGTTCGTCGAGGTGCACTGGTCGCGGTTGGGCGAGGCATACGTGACGCCGGTGGAACCGGACCTGGTCGGAGTCGCCATTCTGTCCCGGCAGCGACCGGACATCAATTGGTTTCCTTGGCTGGCAAAGCATTTGGACGCCGGCAGCCGTGGGCAGGCGCGCGGTTGCGGCCCGCTGCGGCAGGTGGTGTCGCGCCGCGTCGCCGGCCGGGTGCTGCTGGTGGGCGACGCTGCTGGCTACGAGGACGCGCTGACCGGCGAAGGCATCAGCCTGGCCGTCAAGCAGGCGGCCGCAGTGGTCCGCGCGATCGTCGACGACGCACCGGAGTCGTACGAGCGCTCGTGGCACCGCGTGACCCGTGACTACCGGCTGCTGACCCGCGGGCTGGTGCTGGCCAGCACACCGAACGCGGCTCGCCGCGCCATCGTGCCGACATGTGCCACATTGTCGCCCCTATTCCGTTGGGGCGTCAATATTCTGGCGTCCTAGTTAACGCGCCTTCCAGACCGGCTGGCGCTTCTCGGCGAAGGCCAGTGGCCCCTCGCGGGCGTCCTCGGAGCGGATCAGCGTGGCCATCTCGCGCATGGTGCGCTCCCAGCCGGCTTCCTCGGAGGCGATGACGCCCCCGTCGACGCCATAGGCGATGCGTTTGCTGGCCTGCACCGACAGCGGGGCGTTTCCGGTCACCCGCGCGGCCAGCGCCAGCGCGGCATCCAGCACCGAACCCTCGCCGACCACCTGGTTGATCAGCCCCCACTCGGCAGCGTCGGATGCCGTCAGCGGCTCGCCGGTCAGCAACAGCTCCATCGCGACCTTGCGGGGCAACTGGTCCACGATCCGGAACACCCCGCCGGCGGCGGCGATCAGCCCGCGCTTGACCTCCGGCAGCCCGAACTGAGCCCGCTCGTCGGCCACCACCAGGTCACTGGCCAGCGCCAGTTCGGTGCCGCCGCCCAGTGCGGTGCCGTTCACCGCGGCAATGGTCGGCTTGTCGATGAAGTGGTGCACGTAACCGGCGAAGCCCCACTCCGGGCGCTCCGGGTGGTAGATGTTCTCCCGCCGCGAGATCGCCTTGAGGTCGGCACCGGCGCAGAAGGATTTGTCTCCTGCGCCGGTGATGACGACCGCCCGTACCTCGGGATCCTGCTGCGCCTCGTCGAGCGCGTTGCCCACGGCAATGCTGACGGCGCCGTTGACCGCGTTGCGCGCCTCTGGCCGGTTGATCGTGATGATCAACACATTGCCGCGACGCTCGGTGAGCGCGCCCGGCTGGGCTTCGGAGCCGTTGCCGGCCTCCGTCACAGCAGCTCCAGGATGGTCGCGTTGGCCTGGCCACCACCCTCGCACATGGTCTGCAGGCCGTAACGAATTCCCTTGTCGCGCATGTGGTACAGCAGCGTGGTCATGATGCGGGCACCGGAGCCGCCGAGCGGGTGGCCCAGCGCGATCGCACCGCCGTTAGGGTTCAGCTTCTTCTCGTCGGCCCCGATGTCCTTGAGCCAGGCCAGCGGAACCGGCGCGAAGGCCTCGTTGACCTCGTAGGCGCCGATGTCGTCGATGGACAACCCGGAGCGCTTGAGCACCTTCTGGGTGGCCGGGATGGGCGCGGTCAGCATGATCACCGGGTCGGCGCCGGCCAGGGTTGCCGTGTGCACCTTGGCGATCGGCTTCATGCCGAGTTCTTTGGCCTTCTCGGCGGACATGAACAGCAGTGCCGCCGAGCCGTCGGAGATCTGCGAGGAGTTGCCGGCGTGAATCACGCCGTCCTCTTTGAAGGCCGGCTTCAGGGAGGCCATCTTCTCCATCGGGGTGCCGCGGCGGATGCCCTCGTCCTTGAGGACAACGGTGCCCTCGGAGTCTTTGATGCCGACGATCTGGTCGTCGAAGGCGCCGGAATCCTGTGCAGCAGCAGCTTTTTCGTGGGAGTCGAGGGAGAACTGATCGAGATCCAAGCGAGAGAAGCCCCACTGCTCGGCGATCATCTCCGCGCCGATGCCCTGGTTAGGAATCTTGCCGTCGTAACGGCCCAGGAAGTTCTCCGGGTACGGCCGGCCGCCGTTGGCCAGCGACGCGCCCATCGGCGTGCGAGACATCGACTCCACACCGCCGGCAACCACCACGTCGTAGTGACCGGCCACCACGCCGGCCGCCGCGAAGTGCACGGACTGCTGGCTGGATCCGCACTGCCGATCCACGGTGACGCCGGGCACGGTCTCGGGCCAACCCGCCGTCAGCAGCGCGGTGCGGCCGATGTCGAGGGCCTGCTCGCCGGCCTGCATGACGCAACCCCAGATGACGTCGTCGACCAGTTCGGGGTCGATGCCGGCCTTGGTTACCAATCCGTTGAGGACCTGCGCCGATAGCTCGGCCGGGTGAACGCCGGACAAGCCGCCGTTGCGCTTGCCGATCGGGGAACGCACTGCCTCGACGATGACTGCTTCAGCCATGGGATGTCTCCTTTGACAAGTTTGAGTACCTCGATTGTCAACCAAGGGGTTGGCCGGTGCGGGGGCGGGGTGCCATTTAGCTATAAAACCTATGCTTTTGTCGTCGGCGACGTCGCAGAGAGATCGCAACCCTCACGTGGTCACCGACGATCTCGGCGGCCACCCAGGCGCGGAGGTCCTGAAGCGTACTCGGCTTGCGCGACCGGCATGAGACAAGCTTTGAGGGTCGGCAGCGGGAGTCCTACGACTGTTCTCCCGGGCGGACGCGCAAGCGTGCTTAGACGTATCAAGACGTTGATTGGTTCTATGCTCAAAGCTGTTGCATATCTTGACGATTGCGACTTTCGTGACGAAATTCTTGTCAGTGGCTCCGCATAGCATGTGGCTATGGTTGCGAGTTCGCGTGAGGAGATCGTGGCGGTCTTCGACGCGCTCGATGCCGAGGCGGAGCGGTTGTCTGCGTTGTCCTTTGACGCGCTCACCACACCTGAGCTGATGCGGGCCCTGGACCGGTTGGAACGCGACGAGCGCCGCAAACGCGCCGTGCGCCATGCGTTGATCAACCAACTGCAGGCACGCGCGAGCACCGAAGAACTCGGCGGCACCCTGGCGAGCGCGATGGCCGACCGGTTGCGGATCACCAAAGCCGAAGCCTCCCGGCGCATCGCCGAAGCCGAGGAGTTGGGTCCGCGGCGGGCGTTGACCGGGCAACCGTTGGCGCCGCTGTTGATCGCGACCGCGGCCGCCCAGTGCCGGGGTCTGATCGGTGACGCGCATGTGAAGGTGATCCGCCGGTTCTTCGCCAACCTGCCCCACCACGTCGATGTCTTCACCCGCGAAGCCGCCGAAGCCGACCTGGCCGGCCGGGCGTGCGAGTTTCGCCCCGATCAGGTCGCCGCCTACGCCCGCAAACTCATGACCACCCTGCACCCCGACGGGGACTACTCGGATGAGGACCGCGCCCGTAAACGCGGCGTCGTGTTGGGCAACCAGGACTACGACGGGATGAGCCGTATCAGCGGGCTGATCACCCCCGAACTGCGCGCGTTGTTTGAAGCTCTGCTCGCCGCCCTGGCCGCCCCCGGCACACCCGACACCGACAGCGCTGACAGCGTGGGTTCCGATATCCGTAGCACCGGCCAGCGCAACCACGACGCCCTGATCGCCGCCATCCGGGCACTGTTCGCCTCCGGCGAGTTGGGCCAGCACCGCGGCCTACCCGTGACTGTCATCGTCACCACCACGTTGAAGGATCTTGAGGCCGGCGCCGGTAAGGCCCGCACCAGCGGCGGGTCCCTGCTGCCGATGGCTGATCTGATCCGCATGGCCGCCCAGGCCCATCACTATCTGGCGGTCTTCGACGACGCCAAACCCCTCGCTTTGTATCACGCCAAGCGGCTGGCTTCACCGGCTCAGCGGCTCATGCTGCACGCCCTGGACCGCGGCTGCACCCGCCCGGGCTGCGACCAACCCGCCTACCACAGCGAGGTCCA
>NZ_LZKQ01000323.1 GCF_001668675.1 Mycobacterium asiaticum
CGCCTCGGCGGTGATCGCGCACGCAGGTGGCGCCGAGCAGCAAGCCCGGCTGTTGCCCGGCCTGATCGACGGGTCGGTCACGGCCGGCGTCGGGGTCGGTGGCGACCTGCAGGTCTCCGACGGTGTGGCCAACGGCGACGCCGGGATCGTGCTCGGTGCAGGGCTGGCCGACCTGCTGGTGCTCGTTGCGGGCGACGATGTGCTGCTGCTCGACCGCGGCCGCGACGGCGTCTCGGTGGAGGTACCGGAGAACTTCGACCCGACCCGGCGATCGGGCCGCGTCCGCCTGTCGCACGTACAGGTCGGTGACCAGGACATTTTGGCGGGTGCGCGCGCCGCCGCACTGGCGCGTGCCCGGACCCTGCTGGCGGCCGAAGCCGTCGGCGGTGCGAGCGACTGCGTGGAGTCCGCGGTCGAATATGCCAAGGTGCGCAAGCAATTTGGCCGTACCATCGCGACTTTCCAGGCGGTCAAACATCACTGCGCCAACATGCTGGTAGCCGCGGAGTCCGCGCTTGCCGCGGTTTGGGACGCCGCTCGTGCGGCGGGCGAGGACGAGCAGCAATTCCAGCTGATCTCCGCCGTCGCCGCGACGCTCGCCTTCCCCGCCTACGCGCGCAACGCGGAACTCAACGTCCAGGTGCACGGTGGCATCGGCTACACCTGGGAGCACGACGCGCATCTGCATCTACGTCGTGCGCTGGTGAGTTCGGCGTTGCTCGGCGGTGACGCACCGGCGCGCGACGTGTTCGACTTGACGGCTGCGGGCGTCGTCCGGGACAACAGTCTGGATCTGCCGCCGGAGGCCGAGCAGCTGCGCACCCAGATCCGCTCCGACGCAGCCGAACTCGCGGGTTTGGACAAGAACGCGCAGCGCGACAAGCTGATCGAGACCGGCTATGTGATGCCGCACTGGCCCAAGCCGTGGGGACGTGCCGCCGATGCGGTGGAGCAGCTGGTCATCGAAGAGGAGTTCCGCGCCGCCGGTATCAAACGGCCGGACTACGGGATCACCGGCTGGGTCATCCTGACGTTGATCCAGCACGGAACCGATTGGCAGATCGAAAGGTTCGTCGAGAAGGCGCTACGCAAGGACGAGATCTGGTGCCAGCTGTTCTCCGAGCCCGAAGCGGGCTCGGACGCGGCGTCGGTCAAGACCCGCGCCACCCGGGTGGACGGCGGCTGGAAGATCAACGGGCAGAAGGTGTGGACGAGTGGCGCGCAATACTGCGCCCGTGGCCTGGCCACCGTGCGCACCGATCCCGAAGCGCCCAAGCACGCCGGCATCACCACGGTGATCGTGGACATGAACGCCCCGGAGGTCGAGGTCCGTCCGCTGCGGCAGATGACCGGTGGGGCAGAGTTCAACGAGGTGTTCTTCAATGACCTGTTCGTGCCGGACGAGGACGTCGTCGGGGCGCCCAATTCCGGTTGGACGGTGGCGCGCGCGACGCTGGGCAACGAGCGGGTCAGCATCGGTGGCAGCGGCTTGTTCTACGAGGCGTTGGCCCCGCAGCTGGTGAAGGCCGCTCAGCAACAAGGAGATCGCCTGGCGGGGGCAGTGATTCGCGTCGGCACCTATCTGGCCGAAGAGAGTTCGCTGCGACTGCTCAACCTGCGGCGCGCGGCGCGCAGTGTCGAAGGATCGGGTCCCGGGCCGGAGGGTAACGTCACCAAACTCAAGCTGGCCGATCACATGATCGAGGGCGGTGCCATTTCCGCCGCGCTGGCGGGCCCCGAGGCGGCATTGTTGGACGGGCCGGGCGCGTTTGCCGGGCGTTTGGTGATGGGAGCCCGCGGCATGGCGATCGCGGGCGGGACCTCGGAGGTGACCCGCAACCAGATCGCTGAGCGGATCCTCGGCATGCCGCGCGACCCGCTGATCAATTAGGGCCGCGCGCCGCTGTTCGGTTAGCCGCGAGCAGACGCAGAGTCGCACAAAATCCGGCGGATGCGTGCGATTCTG
>NZ_LZKQ01000324.1 GCF_001668675.1 Mycobacterium asiaticum
GCGCGCATTGGCGGCAGCCAACCTGCTCGGCGTCGGATGGCCCAAAGAATATGGCGGGCGCGGGTTCTCGGCGATCGCCGCGACGCGTTCGGGGGTCATGACCTGTTGCAGCGTGGCACGCATCTCGGCCCGCAGCTCTTCCTGTTCCGGGGTGTACTCGAGATCCATCGGCTCAGACCCCCAGTCGCACCGGCATGCGCTTCACCCCAGGCACCATGGTGGCCTTCATCCGGTCGACCTCGCCGACCAGTTCCAGCCTGGGGAACCGGCGCAGGAATTCGTCGAAGAACACGGTCGCCTCCAGCCGCGCCAATTGCGCTCCGATGCAGGAATGTTCACCGCAGCCGAAAGCGATGTGTGGGTTGGGATGGCGTCGTACGACGAATTCCTCGCTGTTGGAGCCGAATACGTCCTCGTCGCGGTTGGCCGACCCGTACAGCATGGTCACCACATCACCCTCCCGGATCAGCTGGCCGCGGATCTCGACATCGGTGGTCGCGACGCGCGACATGCTGACGACGGGGCTGTTCCAGCGCAGCATCTCCTCCACCGCGCTGGGAATCAGCGTCGGGTCTTCCACCAGCAGACGGCACTGGTCGGGGTGGTTGATCAACGCCAGCGTGCCGAGTGCGATCAGGTTGCGGGTGGTTTCGTTGCCGGCCACCAACAACAGGAAGGAGAAGTTCAGCAGGTCCTCGTCGGTCAGACGATGTTCATCGATCTCCGACTCGGCGAGCACCGACAACAGGTCGTCGCGAGGTTCCTGGCGCCGGGCGGCGATCAGCTTCTGGAAATACTCGAAGAGCTGGCCGATCGCCACGAACGAGTCCAGTTCGATCTCCGGGTCGGCGGTACCGGTGGCCGCATCGGACCAGGCCCGGAACTGTTCCCAGTCCTCCGCGGGCGCGCCGATCAGTTCGGCGATCATGCGGGTCGGCAGCGGGGCGGCGATCTCCTCGGCGAATTCGTGCACGGAGCCGGCCTCGACCCCATCGAGGATGCCGCGGACGATCTCGCGGATCTTGGGCTCCAGCACCGCAACCCGCCGCCGGGTGAAGCCCGAGTTGATCAGTTTGCGCATCTGCCGGTGCCGTGGCGGATCGGTGAAGATCAGCGCGCCCTCCTGCACCGGGTTGGGCATCTGCGGGTCGGGTATCGAGATGCCCTTTGTCGAGGTGAACAGCGCGGGGTTGCTGGACACGTAGCGGATGTCCTCGTATTTCAGCAACGCCCAGAAATGGGTGACGTCGTTCCAGTGCACCGGCGAGCTCGCCCGCAGCTCGCGGTAGGCCGGGTACGGGTCGCCGGCGTAGAAGTCAGGGGAGTGCAGGGGGGTGTCGGTGTGCACGGCGAGCGGTCCTCCGATCCGACACATTAATGAAAAGTGTCCTGCGCATCGTGTCTACTCTGCGCCGGATGTCCGTGTCAACAAGGACACACTGTCGTTGATTTGGTCCGTATTTCAGCAGATGGACGATTGACGCCCGAGTCCCGCGGGTGTACACCAAGGGGATAGATGACCGACGTTGGGGTGAGGAAGCAGATGACTGCGCCACAAGCTACGGAACTCCCGGGACTGATCGACACCTACCAGCTCTACATCGACGGGAGGTGGGTCGAACCGGAAAACGGTCGCTACGAAGACATTTCGCCGGCCACCGAGCAGGTCATCGCCACCGCCCCGGACGCAAGCGCCGAACAGGTCGGTGCGGCGATCGGCGCCGCGCGCCGCGCCTTCGACGAAGGGCCGTGGGCGGACATGACCGCAGCGGACCGCGGCAACTGCCTGAGTCAACTCGGCGACGCGCTGCTCAAACACGCCGACGAATTCTTCGCGCTGTCGCAATTGGAGTGGGGCTGCATCGCCAACGAACGGATCATGCAAGTCGACGGCGCGGCGTTCATGTCCATGCACGCCGCTCAACTCGCCACCCAACTGGCTGACGAGGAAGTCACCGGCATCGGCGCCGGCACCACATTGCTGCGCCACGCACCGCTCGGTGTCGTGTCGGTGCTGACGCCGTGGAATTTCCCGCACTGCCTGAACGTCATGAAGCTCAATCACGCGCTGGCGGCCGGGAATACCGTCGTACTCAAGCCGTCGCCGCTCACCCCGCTCGCCGGCCTGGCGCTGGCCCGGATCATCGACGAGCACACCGATTTCCCGCCGGGTGTGGTCAACGTCGTCACCCCGTCGGGAGTCGACGCGGCCAGGCTGCTGACCACCGATCCCCGCGTCGACATGGTCAGCTTCACCGGCAGCACGGTGGTCGGACGTCAGGTCATGTCGGCCGCGGGCGACACGCTCAAGCGCCTCTTGCTGGAGTTGGGCGGCAAGTCGGCGTGCATCATCCTGGACGACGCGCAGGTCACCGACGAGATGCTGCAACAGATGCTGTTCGACTGTTGTTCGCTGCACGCCGGGCAGGCCTGCATTCTGCACAGCCGGCTGCTGCTGCCGGATTCGTTGCACGACGACGTGGTCGACCGGCTCGCCGCGCTGGCCCGGGCGGTCAAGGTCGGGGATCCGACCGATCCCGACGTGCAAATGGGCCCGCTGATCAGCGACGCGCAGCGCGGGCGGGTCGAGGCGCACATCGCCGGGGCGCTCGACGACGGCGCTCGGCTGGTCACCGGCGGCGGCCGGCCGGCGGGCCTGGACGTCGGCTACTACGTCGAGCCGACAATCCTGGACGCGGTGCAGCCCGATTCCGTGATCGCACAGGAAGAAGTGTTCGGTCCGGTGCTGAGCGTCATCCGGTACCGCGACGACGACGACGCGGTCGCCATCGCGAACAACTCACGCTATGGCCTGTCCGGCTCGGTGTACGGCGGGGACGTGGACCGGGCCGTCGGTGTCGCCCGCCGCATCCGTACCGGCCAGATCGCGGTCAACGGCGTCGGCCCCGGCGCCGCGCCGTTCGGCGGGTTCAAGCTGAGCGGACTGGGCCGCGAGGGTGGCGGCATCGGCGGGCTGCATCAGTACATGGAGCCGATGGCGATTGGGGTGCCGCTCTGAGAGGCGCAGCTCGATCCCAAATACGCGGTCGCGGATTAGCTCCTGAACGTCGGCCCGGCACTGTTATGATTCGGATGCAACGATGTATCCGATGACGAAAGGTTGCTTGGCATGGCCGTCGCGATCGACCGACCCAAGCTCGAAGGAAACATCGCCGTAGGCGAAGGCCGGCAAATTGGTTTCGCGGAGTTCGGTGCGCCGCAGGGGCGCGCGGTCTTCTGGCTGCACGGCACCCCGGGTGCCCGCCGGCAGATCCCGACCGAGGCGCGGGTCTACGCCGAGCACCACAACGTCCGCCTGATCGGCGTCGATCGCCCGGGCATCGGCTCGTCGACCCCGTATCGCTACGAGACCCTCTCGGCATTCGCCGACGACCTGCGCGTCATCGCGGACACGCTGGGCATCGACAAGATGGCGGTGGTCGGCCTGTCCGGTGGCGGGCCCTACACGCTGGCCTGTGCCGCCGGACTGCCTGAGCGCGTCGTGGCCGTCGGCGTGCTCGGCGGTGTCGCGCCGACGCAGGGGCCCGACGCGATCAGGGGCGGAGCCATGGACCTGGGTCTGCGCGTCGCGCCGTTGCTGAAATTCGGCGGCAGCCCGCTGCGCGTCGGCGCAAGCCTGCTGATCCAAGCGGTGCGGCCGATCGCCTCCCCGGCGCTCGATGTCTACGCCCTGCTGTCCCCGCAGGCCGACCGGCACCTGCTGAACCGGCCCGAGTTCAAGGCGATGTTCCTTGACGACCTGCTCAACGGCAGCCGCAAACAGCTGGCCGCGCCGTTCAACGACGTCATCCTGTTCGCCCGGGACTGGGGCTTCCGGCTCGAAGAGGTGAAAGTGCCGGTGCGCTGGTGGCACGGCGACCACGACCACATCATCCCGTTCGCGCACGGGGAGCATGCGGTGTCGCGGCTGCCCAACGCCGAGTTGTTCCATCTGCCCGAGGAAAGCCACCTCGCCGGGCTCGGCCGTGGTGAGGAGATCCTGGCCACCCTGATGAAGATCTGGGACGAGGAGGCGTGACGATGGTGACAGCCGGGACAACCGATTCCGCACCCCCGCTGGGGCTCTACCTCACCGACATTCCGCGTGCGGTGGTCGAGTACGGCCAGCTGCTCAGCGTGCTGCCGCTGCAGCACAAGCTGCCGGTCGGCGATCGGCACCCCGTGCTGGTGCTGCCGGGTCTGCTCGCCGGCGACGGCACGACGTGCACGCTGCGCCGGGTGTTGACCCGGCTCGGATATCGGGCCCACGGGTGGGGCCTGGGCGTCAATATCGGCCCGACTCCCAAGGTGGTGGCGCGCATCTACGACCTGCTCGACGAGCTGCACACCCGATACGACGCGCCCGTCAGCCTGATCGGCTGGAGCCTGGGTGGCATCTTCGCGCGCCGGTTGGCCCGCCGTAATCCGGCGGCGGTCCGCCAGGTGATCACCTTGGGCAGCCCGTACCGGATGCAGCACGCCGGCCAGTCGCGCGCCACCGCAAGCTTCAACCTGTTCGCGCGGCTGCACGCCGAGCGGCACGAGCTGCCGCTGGCAAGCGAGAACGAACCCCTACCCGTGCCGTCGACCTCGATCTACTCGCGCTACGACGGCATGGTGGCCTGGCAGACCTGCATCGACGCGTCGTCCGAGCGCGCGGAGAACATCGCGGTGTTGAGCAGTCACATCGGCTACGGCCACCACCCGGCGACCATCTGGGCCATCGCGGACCGGCTGGCCCAGCCGGCGGGTACCTGGACGCCGTTCCGGCCGCCGGCGGCGCTGCGGCCGCTGTTTCCCAGGCCCGTCGCCAGTCCGGTCCGCTTGGCGTAATACCCTCGCTGACGTGCTGCTGACCTCGCTCAACCCCGCGGTCGTCACCCAGACCGACATTCCCGACGCGGTCAGGATCGACGGCTTCACGTTGAGCCGCAGCGATCTGGTGGGCGCGGCCACCTCGGTGGCAGAGCGGGTGGCCGGCGCACAGCGGGTCGCGGTGCTGGCGACGCCCACCGCATCGACCGTGCTGGCGATCACCGGATGCCTGATCGCCGGCGTCCCCGTCGTACCGGTTCCCGCCGACGTCGGCGTGGCCGAGCGCCGCCACATGCTCACCGACTCGGGTGCCCAGGCCTGGCTCGGGCCGCAGCCCGACGACCCGGAAGGCCTGCCGCACATCCCGGTGCGGCTGCACGCCCGGTCCTGGCACCGTTATCCCGAGCCGGCGCCGGACTCCCCGGCCATGGTCGTATACACCTCGGGCACAACGGGATTGCCCAAGGGTGTGCAGGTCAGCCGGCGGGCCATCGCCGCAGACCTCGATGCGTTGGCGGATGCCTGGCAATGGACACCCGACGACGTGCTGGTGCACGGCCTGCCGCTGTACCACATCCATGGGCTGGTGCTCGGTCTACTGGGGTCGCTGCGAGTGGGAAATCGCTTCGTGCACACCGGGAAACCGACGCCGGCCGGATACGCGGCCGCGAAGGGCACCCTGTATTTCGGCGTGCCGACGGTGTGGTCGCGGGTGGTGGCCGACCGGGCCGCCGCCGAGGCGCTCAAACCGGCGCGACTGTTGGTTTCGGGCAGTGCGGCGCTGCCGGTGCCGGTGTTCGAGGGGCTGGAGCAACTGACCGGGCACCGGCCCATCGAGCGCTACGGTGCCTCGGAGTCGCTGATCACCGTGTCCACCCGCGCCGACGGTGAACGCCGTCCGGGCTGGGTCGGCCTGCCGTTGGCGGGCGTGCAGACCCGACTGGTCGACGACCACGGGGAACTGGCTGCCCATGATGGGGAAACCGTTGGGCGCCTTCATGTTCGGGGACCGACATTGTTCGACGGCTATCTGAACCGGCCCGAGGCCACCGCGGAGGCATTCACCCCGGACGGCTGGTACCGCACCGGAGACGTCGCCGTCATCGACAGCGGCGGCATGCACCGCATCGTGGGACGCGAGTCCGTCGATCTGATCAAATCGGGCGGCTACCGCATCGGCGCAGGCGAAATCGAGACCGTGTTGCTCGGTCATCCGGACGTCACCGAGGCGGCGGTGGTCGGGGTGCCCGACGACGATCTCGGCCAGCGGATCGTCGCGTATGTCGTCGGCTCGCCCGGGATCAGGCCCGAGGACCTCATCCAGTATGTCGCCGAACAACTTTCGGTGCACAAACGTCCACGCGAGGTGCGGATCGTGGACTCGCTGCCGCGCAACGCGTTGGGCAAGGTGCTCAAGAAGCAACTACTGGCCGAAGGCTGAGACCCGAACCGGGCGTAGCACATTCGTTACCGGACTCGCAGGATGTTAGCAGGTTCTCCAGCGGGCCAGATGGCGCTGCGTCACTTAACGTCGTCAGGGTGGATCGACGGGGGAACGCTGTCTGGGAGTCACCGTGGTGACGGTCGCGGCCGCTCCCAGTGGCACATCGATGAGACGGGTCGCGGTGGCCTGTTATGTCGGATCGGCGATCGAGTACTACGACTTCCTGATCTACGGAACCGCCGCGGCGCTGGTCTTCCCGGTCGTGTTCTTCCCGCATCTGAGCGCGACGGTGGGCACCATCGCCTCGATGGGGACGTTCGCCGCGGCCTTTCTGTCCCGGCCGCTGGGCGCGGCGGTGTTCGGCTACTACGGGGACCGGCTGGGCCGTAAGAAGACCCTGATCGCCACCCTGCTGATCATGGCCTGCTCGACGGTGGCGGTGGGTCTGGTGCCCAGCACGGCCGCGATCGGCGTCGCCGCGCCGTTGATCCTGACCACCCTGCGGCTGTTGCAGGGGTTCGCCGTCGGCGGCGAGTGGGCGGGATCGGCGTTGCTCAGCGCCGAGTACGCGCCGCCGGACAAGCGGGGCCGTTACGGCATGTTCACCCTGATCGGCGGCGGCAGCGCGACCGTGCTGGCCAGTCTCACCTTCCTCGCGGTGAACTACACCATCGGCGAGAACAGCCCGGCGTTCGTGCAATGGGGCTGGCGGGTTCCTTTCCTGATCAGCGCGGCGATGATCGTCATCGCGCTGTATGTGCGGCTCAACATCGAAGAGACCCCGGTGTTCGCGGCGGAGAAAGCCCGCAACCTGGTCCCCGACGCACCGGTGTCGGAGGTGCTGCGGCTGCAGCGCCACCAGGTCGCCCTGGCCGCAGGCACCGTCCTGACGGCGTTCGGGATGGTGTACATGGCCAGCACTTTCCTGCCCAGCTACGCCCTGCACCACCTCGGCTATTCGCGCTGCCTGATCCTGTCCATCGGCGTGCTGGGCGGGTTCGCCAGCATGGCTTCCGTCGCGGTCTCGGCCATCCTGTCCGACCGCTATGGCCGGCGCCGCATCATGCTGATCGGGTTCGGGGCGTGCCTGCCGTGGTCGCTGGTGGTGATGCCGCTGATCGGGACCGGCAGCCCGACCGGCTATGCGGTGGCGATAATCGGCGTCTACGCCATCGTCGGGATCAGCTCGGGGCCCACCGCGTCCTTCATTCCGGAGTTGTTCGCCACCCGCTACCGCTACACCGCCTCGGCGCTGGCGGTGAACTTCGGAGGCATCGCCGGGGGCGCGGTCCCGCCGCTGATCGCCGGGACGCTGCTGGCCGCCTACGGCAGCTGGTCGGTGGGGCTGCTGCTGGCCGGGCTGGTCGGAACCAGCCTGGTGTGCACCTATCTGCTGCCCGAGACCGGGGCGGCCGCGATCGGCGCTCTCTAGTTGGCGTGCAGTTCCTCGTTGAGCGCGATGCCCTGACCGTCGCGGGAGACCACCTCGACCGCCCCCGACAGTGAGTTGCGCCGAAACAGCAGGTTGTTGCTGTTGGACAGCTCGCGCGCCTTGACCGAGGTGCCGTCGGGCAGCGCGACCTTGGTGCCGGCCGTGACGTACAGACCGGCCTCCACGACGCAGTCGTCGCCGAGGGAGATGCCCAGCCCGGCGTTGGCGCCCAGCAGACAGCGCTTGCCGATCGAAATGACCTCCTCGCCGCCGCCGGACAGCGTGCCCATGATGGACGCGCCGCCGCCGACGTCGGATCCGTCGCCGACTACTACGCCCGCCGAGATGCGGCCCTCCACCATGGAAGCGCCGAGAGTGCCGGCGTTGTAGTTGACGAAGCCCTCATGCATCACGGTGGTGCCCGGCGCCAGATGCGCGCCCAGACGTACCCGGTCCGCGTCGGCGATGCGCACACCTGAGGGCAGCACATAGTCGACCATCCGCGGGAATTTGTCGATGCCGTACACCGTCACCGGGCCGTGTCGGCGCATCCGCGCCCGCACCGCCTCGAAGCCCTCGATGGCGCACGGGCCGCGGTTTGTCCAGACCACGTTGGTCAGCACCCCGAAGAAGCCGCCGGCGTTGAGCCCGTGCGGCGCCACCAGCCGGTGGGAGAGCAGGTGCAGTCGCAGGTAGGCGTCGTGGGCGTCGGTGGCCTGATCGGCCAGGTCGCCGATGACCGTGCGCACCGCGATGGTCTCGGTGCTGCGGTCGTCGTCACGGCCGACCAGCGCGGCCAGTTCCGCGGGGAGATCGGACAGCGCCAGCCGAGTGGTGGCGGTGGTCCCCGAGTCGGTCAGTTCGGGCTCGGGAAACCATGTGTCGAGGACAGACCCGTCGGAGGCGAGGGTCGCCAGGCCAATACCTGCAGCTCCAGTCACGGCGGTCAGGTTACTTTGGCCGCCGAGCAGACGCAGAATCGCATCCCACTGCCCGCGGCAGTGCGATTCTGCGTCTGCTCGCGGTGGTTAGGCTTAACCTCGTGCTGGACCTATCCGGAGATCCCGTTGCGCTGACCGCGGCGTTGGTGGACATCCCCAGCGAGTCACGCGACGAAGGGCGCATCGCCGACGAGGTGGAGGCGGCGCTGCGGGCACAGACGTCCGGCTTCGAAATCGTCCGCAACGGCAACGCCGTGCTGGCGCGTACGGCGCTGGGCCTGCCGTCGCGGGTGCTGCTCGCCGGGCACCTGGACACCGTCCCGGTGGCCGACAATCTGCCCAGCCGGATCGAGGGCGATCAGCTGTACGGCTGCGGCACCGCGGACATGAAATCCGGTGACGCGGTCTTTCTGCACCTGGCCGCCACGGTGGGCGAACCGGTGCACGACCTGACGCTGGTGTTCTACGACTGCGAGGAAATCGATTCGGCCGCAAATGGTTTGGGACGCCTGGAGCGTGAACTTCCGGAGTGGCTGGCCGCCGACGTGGCGATCCTGGGCGAGCCCACCGCCGGGTTCATCGAGGCGGGCTGCCAGGGCACGCTGCGCGTCGTCGTCAGCGCCACCGGGACTCGCGCGCATTCGGCTCGATCCTGGTTGGGCGACAACGCCATTCACAAACTCGGCGCCGTGCTGGACCGGCTGTCCTCGTACACCGCGCGCAGCGTGGACATCGACGGCTGCGTTTATCGCGAGGGCTTGTCGGCCGTCCGCGTGGACGGTGGGGTCGCGGGAAACGTCATTCCCGACGCCGCCTCGGTGACCATCAACTTCCGCTTCGCCCCGGACCGGTCGCCGGAGGCCGCGCTGCAGCATGTCCACGAGGTGCTCGACGGACTCGACGTGCGGATCGAGTTGACCGACTCGGCCGCCGGTGCGCTGCCCGGGCTCACGGCGCCGCCCGCGAAGGCGCTGGTCGAGGCCGCGGACGGACAGGTGCGGGCGAAGTACGGCTGGACGGATGTGTCTCGCTTTGCCGCGCTGGGGATTCCGGCGCTCAACTATGGCCCCGGTGACCCGAACCTGGCGCACAAGCGCGACGAGCGAGTGCCGGTGGCCAACATCACCGCCGCGGTGGAGATGTTGCGCGCCTACTTGAGCCGCTAGAAGCGCGAGGCCTGCGCGGCCGCGTCGGCTGCGGCCGCGCCCATCCCGATCGCGGCCAACTCCTCGGCAACGGCGGTCAGGGCGGCCGCATCACGGCCGGCCAGGGCGCGGGCATGACGAACCACCAGATGGCCGACCTGGCAATCGATTTCGTCGGCCAGCCGGGCCAGCGGGTCGACAGCGCGCAGATCACCGAGCCGGACGGCGTCGTAGTAGGCCAGTAGCGCCAGGGTGGACTGCTTGGCGCGTTCGGCGGTTCTGGCGGCCTCGCGTGCGGCGCTGATCGCGCCGGTGTTGTCCCGGGCCGTCGCCCTGGTCCAGGCACGGGCCATGCCGAGCTCGGGTGCGAACAACGCCGATTTCGTCCCGTGCCGGTTTTCGGCTCGGCGCAGGGCTTTTGCCGAGCCGGGGATGTCGCCCTGCCGTGCGACGGCCGTCGTCAGCAACATCAGGGAGAACGGTCCCCAGGAGTAGCCGCTGCGTTCGAGTTCTGCCGCGGCCGGCTCCAACAACGCTGCGGCGGCGGCGAATTCGCCCTTGACCAGCAGCACGTAGGCCAGCAGCGACTCGCCGATGGAGCGTCCCGGCTGCTGCAGCTCGGCGAAGTCGGTGAACTGTTGAGCCAGCGTGTGGGCTTGTCCGACTTCACCGGCCATCAGCAGCGCGATGATCTGGCTCAGGCCGACGGTGAACCGCAACAGCCCCGGATGCTCTGCCGCCGCGGCAGTTTCGGCGAACCGCTGCACATCGCCCAGCCGGCCCATCCGCGCCGACGACAACGCTGCGGCACTGGCCGCCCACGCCACCGCCATGTCACTGTCGGCCGGACCGTCCAGCACTGAGGTCGCCAATGTGATGGCGCGCGCCACGTTCCCGGAGTTCATCGCGAACGTGGCGGTCAGCCCGTCCAGCACCGCGCGGGCCGCGGGCTGGGTGACCCGATTGCGGGTGGTTTGCAGGAAGGCGGTGGCCCGTTCGGGCTCACCGAGCATCCAGAACTGGTTGGCGGCAGTCGGTACCGCCCACGACATCAGCTCGGGTTCCGACAGGCCGGCCGGATCCACCGCCGACAGCACCGCGCCCGCCTCGCGGCCGCGTCCCTGCCAGGCCAGCGCCTGACCGAGGACCAACCGGGCCACAAGGCCGCCCGACCGATCCACCGCCGCCCGCGCCAGCCGTTCGGCCAGCCGCAAGTCACCCAGTCGCAGCGCCTGCTGGGCTGCCTCGGTGACTTCCGTGATCGGTTGGGGCACATCGCATTCCAACGCCAGCGAGGCCAGCCGCAACCGGTCGCTCAATCGCTCGCACGGGTGCTGGGAGAGCAGGTTGACCAGATCGGTGCGACGTTGCCGCGCGCCGTCCTTACCCAGGGCCGTCCTCGCGCGTTCGCCGAACAGCGGGTGCGCGGTGTAGACCACCGGGTCGGTGGCGCTGCCGCCCCGTACCCGGGTCTCGGCGGCGCCGAGGTCCTCGGCCTGGCCGACGGCGCCCTCCCCGGCCAGCACGGTCAGATCGGCCAGCGTCAGGGGTTCCAGGATGGCCAGGTAGTCCAACACCGCCCGGGCCGGTGGCGGCAAATGGGCCAGGAATTCGTCGACGTCGGCAGCGGTGCGCGCCGTGTCCGGCGGCTCGACGTCGATCCGCTCCAACAGTCCGTCGGTCCACAACGCCGCGATCGCGGCCGGGGCGGCGTCCGCGCGGGCGGTGACGACCATCCGGGCGGTGCGGGTCAGGGCCAGCTGGTACACCAGCGTGGCCGACAGGATGTCGAGGTCGTTCGCCTCGTCGACGACGAGCAGCAGATCGCCTTGCTCGGCGGCCCTCATCAGTGAGGTACGCGCGGCCCGCAATAACGCCGCCGGCTTACCGATCTCGGCAATGTCGACGAGATGGCCGAAGGCGCCGAACGGCACCACGCGCTCGGCGGGAGTGCCGATGACCCAACGGGTCAGCGTGCCGGGATTGCGTTCGCAGAATCGTTCGGCGGCCAACCGGGCGAGGGTGGATTTGCCGACGCCGTCGGGCCCCAGGACGACGCCGCCGCCCGCGTCCCCCAGCGCGGCGTCCAGCCGTTCCAGCGCGGCCGCGTGCTGCGGGACGTTCCAACGAATCGGCACCGTTGTGAGTTTATGGTGACCTTCACCCCGGCTGTGCGCAGGGCTTGGGCGGTTGGTCTACGTTTCGGTGTATGCCCGCAGAGACCAACGGTCAGTGGACGGTGGCGGTGTACTGCGCCGCCTCGCCAACGCACCCGGAATTACTCGAGCTCGCCGCGTCGCTCGGGGCGAGCATCGCCTCGCGTGGCTGGAAGCTGGTGTGGGGCGGCGGACACGTCTCGGCGATGGGCGCGGTGGCCCCGGCGGCGCGGGCGGCCGGGGGCTGGACCGTTGGGGTGATACCCACGATGTTGCAGAACCGCGAACTTGCCGACCGGGATGCCGACGAGCTGATCGTCACCGACACGATGAGCGAGCGTAAACGGGTGATGGAGGAGCGCGCGGACGCGTTCATCGCGTTGCCCGGCGGTGTCGGCACCCTCGACGAGTTGTTGAGTGCCTGGACCCAGGGCTATCTGGACGTGCACGACAAGCCGATCGTGCTGCTGGATCCCTGGGGGCATTACGACGGGTTTCTGGCCTGGGTATACGGATTGACCGACAGCGGCTACATCTCCCAGGCGGCGGTCGATCGGCTAGTTGTGGTGGATAAGGTCGGCGAGGCGCTGCAGGCGTGCGCGCCCGGGCTGACAAGTCTGCAGAGAATCGAGGAATCAGGTGTCTGATCACGAGGGCGGCGCGCGGACCCAAGTCAAGCTCACCCACATCGCCGCGCAGGTGCCCGGCCTCATCGCCGACGCGCCGTCGATCCTGCGGGGCGTGACCGGCTTGCTGGCCCGGCCGGGGTCCAAGGTGTCGATCGCGTCGGTGTTCCAGGACCGGGCCGCGCGCTACGCCGACCGGATCTTTCTGAAGTTCGGCGACCAGCAGCTCACCTACCGCGACGCCAACGCAACCGCCAACCGATACGCCGCCGTGCTGGCCGCGCGCGGCGTCGGCCCGGGCGATGTCGTCGGCGTGATGCTGCGCAACTCACCCAATGCGGTGCTGACCATGCTGGCCGTGGTCAAGTGCGGCGCGATCGCCGGGATGCTCAACTACCACCAGCGCGGCGACGTCCTCAAGCACAGCCTGGGACTGCTGGACGCCAAGGTGCTGATCGCCGAATCCGACTTGGTCAGCGCGGTAAGCGAGTCCGGCGGGTCGGCGGGCGAGGTGCTGACCGTCGAAGACCTGGAGCGATTCGCCACCACCGCGCCGGCCACCAACCCGTCGTCGGCTTCGGCGGTGCGCGCCAAGGACACCGCCTTCTACATCTTCACCTCGGGCACCACCGGATATCCCAAGGCCAGCGTGATGACGCACTACCGGTGGCTCAAGGCCCTCGGGGCGTTCGGCGGGATGGGACTGCGGCTGAAATCCTCTGACACGCTGTACAGCTGCCTGCCGCTCTACCACAACAATGCGCTGACGGTCGCCGTGTCGTCGGTGATCAACTCCGGCGCGACCCTGGCGCTGGGCAAGTCGTTCTCGGCGTCGCGGTTCTGGGACGAGGTGATCGCCGCCGACGCGACGGCGTTCATCTACATCGGCGAGGTCTGCCGGTATCTGCTCAACCAGCCGCCCAAGCCGACCGACCGCAAACACAAGGTCCGCGTCATCGCCGGCAACGGGCTGCGGCCGGACATCTGGGAGGAATTCACCAAACGGTTCGGCATCGCCCGGGTTTGTGAGTTCTACGCCGCCAGCGAGGGCACCACGGCATTCATCAACATCTTCAACGTGCCTCGCAGCACCGGGATTTCACCGATGCCGCTGGCCTACGTCGAGTACGACCCGGACACCGGCGAGCCGGTCCGCGACGAGGACGGGCGGGTCCGGCGGGTGCCCGCCGGCGAGCCGGGCTTGTTGCTCAGCCCGGTCAATCGACTGCAGCCGTTCGACGGTTACACCGACAAATCGGCGACCGAGAAGAAGCTGGTGCGCAACGCTTTCAAGGAGGGCGACACCTGGTTCAACACCGGTGACGTGATGAGCCCGCAGGGCATGTTCCACGCCGCGTTCGTCGACCGGCTCGGCGACACCTTCCGCTGGAAGGGCGAGAACGTGGCCACCACGCAGGTGGAGGCCGCGGTGGCCACGGATCCCAATGTCGAGGAGTGCACGGTGTTCGGGGTCGAGGTGCCAGATACCGGCGGGCGCGCCGGTATGGCCGCGATCAAGCTGCGCGAAGGCAAGGAGTTCGACGGCCAGTCCCTGGCGCGGGCGGTCTATGACCAGCTGCCCTCCTACGCGCTGCCGCTGTTCGTGCGGCTGGTGGAGTCGCTCGAACACACGACGACGTTCAAGAGCCGCAAGGTGGAGCTGCGCAAGCAGGCGTACGGCTCGGACGTCAAAGACCCGCTGTACGTGCTGGCCGGACGGAAAGAAGGCTACGTGCCGTTCTACGACGAGTACCCCGAGGAAGTTTCCTCCGGCAAGCGCCCGCAGGGCTGAATAACCGCGGGCACCGCGGTTTCGAGGGCCCGCGCACATCCAGGCACTATGGAGGCGTGCAGTCAACCCTGTGCGGTCGCCCAGTCGCGAGCGATCGCGCGCTGATCATGGCGATCGTCAACCGCACCCCGGACTCGTTCTTCGACCGGGGTGCGACGTTCGCCGACGGCGCCGCCCGCGAGGCGGTCCACCAAGCCGTCGCCGACGGCGCCGACGTGATCGACATCGGTGGCGTCAAGGCCGGCCCCGGCGAGCACGTCGACACCGATACCGAGGTCGCCCGCCTGGTGCCGTTCGTCGAATGGCTGCGCGACACCTACCCCCAGCAACTGATCAGCGTCGACACCTGGCGCTCCGAGGTGGCCGAACTGGCCTGCGCGGCGGGCGCCGACATCATCAACGACACCTGGGGCGGGGTCGACCCCCGACTGCAGGAAGTGGCCGCCGAGTTCGGCGCGGGCCTGGTGTGCGCGCACACCGGGGGAGCCTTACCGCGTACGCGGCCGTTCCGGGTGAGTTACGGTACGACTACCCGCGGGGTGGTGGACGACGTGATTCGCCAGGTCACAGCCGCCGCCGAGCGGGCCGTCGCGGTCGGAGTGGCCCGCGACCGGGTGTTGATCGATCCGGCCCACGATTTCGGAAAGAACAGCTTCCACGGGCTGCTGCTGTTGCGGCACGTGGACGATCTTGTTAAGACCGGGTGGCCTTTGCTCATGGCTTTGAGCAACAAGGACTTCGTCGGGGAGACTCTTGGCGTGGACGTGACCGAACGGCTCGAGGGAACGCTGGCAGCGACCGCGCTGGCGGCGGCCGCCGGCGCGCGCATGTTCCGGGTGCATCAGGTGGCGGCGACCCGCCGGGTGCTGGAGATGGTGGCCTCGATCCAGGGGATGCGTCCGCCGAAGCGCACGGTGAGGGGGCTCGCATGACGGCATCGGAACTGTTCACCGGTGATCTGATCAATGACACCTGGCTGGCCGAACGCAGCTGGAATCGGCCGCGCTGGACGATCAGCGAACTGGTCGCGGCCAAGGCCGGCCGCACGATCTCGGTGGTGTTGCCCGCGCTCAACGAGGAAGAGACCGTCGCGTCCGTCATCGACAGCGTCTCACCGCTGGTGGACGGGCTGGTTGACGAGTTGATCGTGCTCGACTCGGGCTCCACCGACGACACCGAGATCCGCGCGATCGCCGCCGGCGCACGCGTCGTCAGCCGGGAGCAGGCCGTTCCCGAAGTCCCGACCCGGCCGGGCAAGGGCGAGGCGCTGTGGCGCTCGCTGGCCGCCACCAGCGGTGACATCGTGGTGTTCATCGACTCCGACCTGATCAACCCGCACCCGATGTTCGTGCCGTACCTGGTTGGTCCGCTGCTCACCGGCGAGGGCATTCACCTGGTGAAGGGCTTCTACCGCCGCCCGCTGAACGTCGCCGACGCCAGCGGCAGCGCCGGCGCGACCGGGGGTGGCCGGGTGACCGAGCTGGTCGCACGGCCCCTGCTCGCGGCGCTTCGGCCCGAGCTGGGCTGCGTACTGCAGCCACTGGGCGGGGAGTACGCCGCAACCCGCGAGCTGCTCACGTCGCTGCCGTTCGCGCCAGGCTACGGCGTCGAGATCGGCCTGCTCGTCGACACCTTCGACCGATTGGGCCTGGACGCGATCGCCCAGGTCAACCTGGGCGTCCGAGCGCACCGCAACCGTCCGCTGGAAGAATTGGGCGCCATGAGCCGGCAGGTGATCGCCACCCTGCTGTCGCGGTGCGGCATTCCCGACTCCGGCGTCGGACTCACCCAGTTCTTCCCGGTCCCGGATGGCTACACCCAGCACACCTTGCCGGTGTCGTTGGCCGACCGGCCGCCGATGAGCGTGCTCCGGCCTGCTTGAGAACCCGTGTCAGTGCCGTAGGGCAAGATCGTCCCCGTGGCGTTGGTGTTGCTTTACCTGGTGGTTCTGATCCTGGTCGCGATCGTGCTGTTCGGCGCGGCGAGTTTGCTGTTCGGTCGCGGCGAGCAGCTGCCGCCCCTGCCGCGGGCCACGACGGCGACGGTGCTGCCCGCGTCCGGCATCACCGGCGCCGACGTCGAGGCCGTCAAGTTCACCCAAGTCTTCCGGGGTTACAACACCACTGAGGTGGACTGGGTGCTGGCCCGCCTCGGCGCCGAGCTGGAGCGGTTGCGCGAGGAGCTGGCGGCGACGCACCAAAACGGGCCTGACCTGGAGAGCGACAGCACGCCGGTGCCCGACGAGGAGAGCGTCGTGCAAGAGCGGTCCGGCCCCACATGAGTGACGACGGCCTGGTGCGCTGCGGCTGGGCGGTGGTCCGGCCGGGTCCCGATGCGGACCTGTACCGCACCTATCACGACACCGAATGGGGCCAACCGCTCCGCGATGGAACCGCGCTGTTCGAGCGGATGAGTCTGGAGGCGTTCCAGAGCGGCCTGTCGTGGCTGATCATCCTGCGCAAACGAGAGAACTTCCGGCAGGCTTTCCACCAGTTCGACATCGAGACGGTCGCCGGCTTCACCGACGCCGACGTGCAACGACTGCTGGCCGATCCCGGCATCGTGCGCAACCGGGCCAAGATCGAGGCGACGATCGCCAACGCCCGCGCGGCCGCGGAGCTCGGGTCGCCGCAAGACCTGTCCGACCTGTTGTGGTCTTTTGCGCCGTCGCCTCGGCCCAGGTTCGCTGACCTGTCCGAAATCCCCTCGACAAGTGCCGAATCGAAAGCCATGGCACGTGAGCTCAAACGGCGCGGATTCCGGTTCGTGGGGCCGACCACCGCCTACGCGTTGATGCAGGCCACCGGCATGGTCGACGACCACATCAGCGGCTGCTGGGTGCAGCAGGCCGTTCGTTGAGTGGCCCAAATCGCCCCAGAAGCGGGTCTTTGTGCACCTGCTAACCCGGATAGGGAACAATAGAGGCGTGATTTGGCAGTTCAATGTCGGGTATGGCTGGGAATCCGCTGGCGGGGCATGCTCGGCGCCGACCAGGTCCGCAGGCGCGGGCCAGCTCGAATCTGGAGGGAGCACTCGATGGCGGCGATGAAGCCCCGGACTGGCGACGGTCCACTAGAAGCAACCAAGGAGGGGCGCGGCATCGTAATGCGGGTACCACTCGAAGGTGGTGGCCGCCTCGTCGTCGAGCTGACGCCCGACGAAGCCGCCGCGCTGGGCGACGAGCTCAAAGGCGTCACCAGCTAGCCCACCCGGCCATCGGACGGCGCTACGCGCACACCTTCCGGTAGATGTCCAGCGTCTGCTCGGCGATGTGCGTCCAGGAGAACTCCTCGATACAACGCTGACGTCCGGCGTGGCCGTATTGCTGTGCCCGTGCGGGATCGGCCACCAAGGCGTTGACCGCCTCGGCCAGCCTGGCCTCGTAGGCGTCGGGGAAGTCCGCGTCGTAGTGCACCAGTGAGCCGGTGACGCCGTCGGCGACCACCTCGGGGATGCCGCCGACGTCGGAGGCCACCACCGCCGTCGCGCAGGCCATCGCCTCCAGGTTGACGATGCCCAACGGCTCGTACACCGATGGGCATACGAATACCGTTGCGGCCGAGAGTATTTCGCGCAGCTTGCCGATCGGCAACATGTCGCGCACCCAAAACACGCCGGTGCGGGAGCCGGCCAGTCCCGCCACCGCGGAGCGCACCTCTTCGGCGATTTCGGGGGTGTCGGGCGCACCCGCGCACAACACCAGCTGGATGTCCGGGCTGAAGTGGTGCGCGGCCGCCACCAGGTGGGAGACGCCCTTCTGCCGGGTGATCCGCCCGACGAAGGCCACCACCGGCCGGCGCGGGTCGACGCCGAGCTCGGCCAGCACCGATCCGGTGCGAACCGGGCCGGCGGGATGCCAGACGTCGGTGTCGATGCCATTGCGGATCACGTGCACCACATTGGGATCCAGCGTCGGATAGACGCGCAGAATGTCGTCGCGCATGCCGGAGCTGACGGCGATGACCGCGTCGGCGGCCAGCACCGCGGTGTTCTCCACCCAGGAGGACACCTGGTAGCCGCCACCGAGCTGCTCCGCCTTCCACGGCCGCATCGGCTCCAGCGAGTGTGCGGTCAGCACATGCGGGATGTCGAAGAGCAGTTTGGCCAGATGCCCGGCCAGGCCGGTGTACCAGGTGTGGGAATGCACGACGGTCGCCGCGCTCGCGGCGTTGGCCATCACCAGATCCGCCGACAGCGTCGACAGCGCAGCATTGGCGTTGCGCAGCCGCGGGTCGGGCTGATGCGCGACGGCACCGGGGCGGTCGGCGCCCATGCAATGCACGTCGACCGCACACAGCTTGCGTAGTTGGGCTACCAGTTCGGTGACGTGTACACCGGCCCCGCCGTAGACCTCCGGAGGGTATTCCCGAGTCATCATCGCCACCCGCATACCCGCACGTTAGTTTGCAGGCAGTAGAGCCGGCATCGCGGGTGATGAGGGGCTGCGGGTGGCAGCTGTTTGCGGCTGCCGATAGGTTTGACCTCATGAGGGAAGCGCCACACGTGCTGGGCATTGTCCTGGCCGGTGGTGAGGGCAAGCGGCTCTATCCGTTGACGGCCGACCGGGCCAAGCCCGCGGTTCCCTTCGGTGGCGCCTACCGGTTGATCGACTTCGTGCTGTCCAACCTCGTCAACGCCCGCTATCTGCGGATTTGTGTTCTCACCCAGTACAAGTCGCACTCGCTGGACCGCCACATCTCCCAGAACTGGCGGTTGTCGGGTCTGGCCGGTGAGTACATCACCCCGGTGCCCGCCCAACAACGGCTCGGCCCGCGCTGGTACACCGGTTCCGCGGACGCCATCTACCAGTCACTGAACCTGATCTACGACGAAGACCCCGACTACATAGTCGTTTTCGGTGCCGACCACGTGTATCGGATGGACCCCGAGCAGATGGTGCGGTTCCACATCGACAGTGGCGCCGGCGCAACGGTAGCCGGAATCCGGGTGCCGCGGGCCGACGCGACCGCGTTCGGCTGCATCGACGCCGACGAATCGGGCCGGATCCGCAATTTCGTCGAGAAGCCGCTCGACCCGCCCGGGACCCCCGATGACCCGGCCGCCACCTTCGTGTCGATGGGCAACTACATCTTCACCACCAAGGTTCTGATCGACGCGATTCGTGCCGACGCTGACGACGACCACTCGGACCACGACATGGGCGGGGACATCATTCCCCGGCTGGTCGCCGATGGGATGGCCGCGGTCTACGACTTCAGCGACAACGAGGTGCCAGGCGCCACCGACCGCGACCGGGCCTACTGGCGCGACGTCGGGACCCTCGACGCGTTCTACGACGCCCACATGGACCTGGTCTCGGTGCACCCGGTGTTCAACCTGTACAACAAGCGCTGGCCGATCCGCGGGGAGTCCGAGAACCTGGCGCCGGCGAAGTTCGTCAACGGCGGTTCGGCCCAGGAGTCCGTGGTGGGCGCCGGCAGCATCATTTCGGCGGCCTCGGTGCGCAACTCGGTGCTGTCGTCCAACGTGGTGGTCGATGACGGCGCGATCGTGGAGGGCAGCGTGATCATGCCTGGCGCGCGGGTCGGCCGCGGCGCTGTGGTGCGGCACGCGATCCTGGACAAGAACGTCGTCGTCGGCCCGGGGGAGATGGTCGGCGTCGACCTGGAGCGGGACCGGGAGCGCTTCGCGATCAGCAGCGGCGGCGTCGTCGCCGTGGGCAAGGGCGTCTGGATCTAGCACTCCGCGCGAGGTTGCGTTCCCCGCGCTATATCTGGGGGATCAGCAGGTGGGAGTTGTAGCGCCGGCCCCAGCGCAGGGTGACCAGGCCGCGCGGCGGGTCGGGGTAGGCCGCGGGGTATTGGCCGATCAACGGGTTGCGCGGCCAGAGCCAGCGGCCGGCAACCACCA
This sequence comes from Mycobacterium asiaticum, assembly GCF_001668675.1. Classification (GTDB taxonomy): domain Bacteria; phylum Actinomycetota; class Actinomycetes; order Mycobacteriales; family Mycobacteriaceae; genus Mycobacterium; species Mycobacterium asiaticum_D. The sequence goes on from NZ_LZKQ01000324.1 coordinate 20,223, forward strand.
GGCGCAGTTGTTCGCCGGCGCGAAACAGCGTCGCCGACGGGCCCAGCGCCACGTCGATCGCGACCACCTCACCCGGCTTGACGGGCTGGATGCGGTTCAGCGCCGGCACCGGATCCCAGGGCTTGGATTGCTCGGCATCCAACTCGCGCAGCAGGACTCGCTGCCACCCGGTGGCCACCCGGTCGCGGCCATAACCGTAGGACCCTTCGAACTCGACGTGCCGCCCGTTGCGCCACTTCTCCACGCCGACGAACAGATTCGCGTCCTCACAACCATCCAGCTGCACCCACAGTCGCGCCGCCATCGGACCGGTCAGCTCGATATCCTCGGGCACCGTCCACTTGAATGCCGCAGCGCGAGAATGAGTTTCGAAGGTGATGCTGCCCGCGGCCGCCGGCGGATCGGTGGCGAGCCGGCCGGCCCCGGCCAGGTGCAGGGCCCGCCACTGGGTGCGGGCAAGGGGCCACTCGCTCTCCTCGCGCACCGCGACGACGGTGTCGCGGTCTTCACGCACTTCCAGCCGGACGCTGCGGCCGGCGGGCGCCCCGTCCAGCACGGCGCGGAAGAAGCGCAGCTGTTCGTCGCGCGCTTCGTCCGAGTAGAACGTGGCCCACTTGCCGCCCCGGTGGGTGTAGAGCCGGGCATGGCTCGCGCCGCTGTGGGTGAACGCCCGGATCGAGCCGCGGCTGTGCAGGTTGTTGTCCGAGAAGCTGCCACAGACCAGCATCGGCACCTCGATCGCCGACAGATCTGGCGCAATGGAACGCCAGAAGTCGTCGCGCAGCGGGTGTTCGGTCTGCATCTGCTCGAGGTCGTATTGCTGACGGGTGCGTCGCCGCACGCCGCGCGACCACATCCTGGTGAACCCGGATTCGCGCACGCCGCCAGGAAACGTCAGGTCCCGGTAGGCGTCGGTGAAGCCTTCCCACGGGCAGATCGCCCGCAGCGCCGGCGGCTGCAACGCCGCCACGGCGTACTGGCTGATGGCCAGATAGGAGACCCCGAGCATGACGACCCGGCCGTCGCTCCACGGCTGTTCGGCCAACCACTGCACCAGGTCGTAGGTGTCCTCGGCCTCCTGACGGGACAGCAGGTTCCCGGTTCCGTCGGAGCGGCCACAGCCGCGGGAGTCGGCGTTGACTACGACGAAGCCGCGAGCCGTCCACCAGGCCGGATCGGGCGCCTCCCAGCTGGTGAGCGCCGAAAAGCGCACTGGCGCGGGCTGACGCAGCGCCCGGTACTGCGGGGAGAACGCCCATTTCCTGCGGTGCCGCTTCGGCAGCTCGTCTTTGCCGTAGGGATGGATACTGAGGATCACCGGCAGCGCGGTGTGGTCGTGCGGCCGGAACACGTTGACGCGCAACACCGTTCCGTCGCGCGTCGGCACCTCAACGTCCCGCTCGACGGTCAGGTCGGCCGGTGGATCCGTGACGGTGACGGGTGGTTTGGCGATGCCGCGGATCCGCTCCCGCGCATAGCGTAGGGCGCCGGGTCGACGCCACGGCCGGTCCAGGGCAGGTGACGGGTGTTGCGCCACGCCGTTACCTTAGAACGTGGTGTCGATCACCACACGTGCGGCACCAACCGATAGCGCACCCGATGGGTGTAGTCGCGGTAGCCGTCGAGCCCGTCAACCAGAGCCCGCTCTTCGTCAAGAATGCGGAAGACGAGCACGAGCACTGCTGGGATGAACAGCACCAGCCCCCAGTAGGACCCGAGCGCCAACGGAATCCCCAACATCAGGATCACGTTGCCGACATACATCGGGTGGCGCACGCGGCCGTACAACCCGGTCGAGACCACCCGCTGGTCGGCCTCCACCGTCACGGTCGCTGCCGCGTAGCTGTTCTGGACGATCGTCAGCATGGCGATGGACAAGCCGACCGCGACCAGCACGTCGCCGAGCACCGTCACCGCGGTTGGCACCGAGGACCAGTCGAATCGGTGATCGAGCCCGCTGAGCGCCATCATGGCGAAGAACGCCACGAAAGCGGCGACGATGATGAACTTCTGCACGGTCCTGGTCTCCGCCTTGGGACCCGCGTGCATGCGCCGCCGCAATGCGGCCGGGTTGGTCCGAGCCAGGTAGGCACTTGGCACGATCGTGGCGACAGCGAATATCGCGACGAAAACCCAGCCCTGCCAATAGTTGAGCGTGCCTGCCGGATAGAACACGACCAGACCGAAAAGGGCAATGCCCACCAGTCCCGACGCGATTGCTCTCAGAAGAATGTTCATGACCGCATGTCCCTGCCGCGGAAAGCTATGGCGCCCAACGCGATCAGTGCCGCATCCAGCGCGAGCAGCCAAACCAGTGGTACGGCGCTGAACGCGCCCGCCCCCACCCGCGGGGTGTGGGCGAACGGCTCCAGGTCGAGCAACCATTGCGGGGAGCCCGACAGCGAACCGAGCAGGTATACCGCGACGAAGCCGACCAGCACACCCCACGCCGCGGGGGTGAGGCGCGGCATCAGGCCGAACAGTGCGACGGTCACCGCCGCCAGCAACCAGACCGCGGGCAGTTGCACGGCTGCGGTGCCGAGGACGGTGGGCAGTTTGCCGGCGATGTCCCCGGCCGCGGCGCCGTAGGCGAGCCCGGCGGCCAGGCCCGACAGCAGGATCGCGAACGTCGACCCGCCCAGCGCCATAACCAAGTGACTTGCCAACAGCCGGGTGCGGGAAACCGTTCCCGCGAGCAGGGTTTCGGCACGGTGCTCGGCTTCTTCCTGGTGCAACCGCAGGGACAGGGAGATCGCGAACGCGGCGGCGATCATGCCCAGCATGGCGAACCCCACCGCGATGAAACCCTGCTCCACCGCACCCGTGCCGCCGAGGCGCGCGACGATCTCCCGCGCCGACGCGCCGCCCAGCTCGTCACCGATGCCGTGCGTCACGCTGCCGATCAACAAGCCGTACAGGCCCAAGCCGACCGTCCACACCAACACCGCTCCGCGGTCGAGCCGCCACGCCAGCGCAAAAACGTTGCCGAGCCAGGCGGGGGCGGTGCCACGGCCGGCGCGTTCGGCGATCAGGCCGGCCCCGACATCGCGGCCGGCGAGCAGCCGGTACGCGGCACCGGTCAGCGCCACCGTCGTCAGAACGTGCAGCAGCAGCACCCACCAGTGATCACCCGCATACGGGCGAACCTGCAGTGACCACCCCAGGGGTGAGAACCAGGACAGTCCACCAGAACTCGCGTCGCCCACGGCGCGCACGGTGAATGCGGTGCCCAGGACGGCGAACGCCACGCCGCGCGCGACTCGGGCGCTCGGGGACAGCTGCGCGGCCACCGCGGCCACCGCCGTGAACACCAAGCCGGACGCGGCCAGGGCCGCGCAAAAGGCCACGGAGCCGCTCACCGGGACAGAGGTGGCGAGCAACCCGGTGGTGCCGATGAGGCCGGTCAGCAGGGACGCTCCGAAGGACAACAGCAGCGTCGCGGTGAGGCTGGCATAGCGGCCGACCGCGGTCGAGTCGATCAGTTCGGCCCGGCCACTCTCCTCGTCGGCACGGGTGTGCCGGATGACGGTGAGAATGACCGCGACCGCGATGAGCACGTGGAACATCCCGGCTTTCCAAATGCCCACGGCGCCAAGGCTGTCGTTGTAGATCTGGCCGTAGAGCGCGCGCTGCGCCGGGCTGGCCATGATCGAGGTGGCGAATCCGGCCCGGTCGGCCTGGGTGGGGTAAACCTTCTCGATGCTGCCGATGTAGACGCTGCCCAGCGGGAGCGATAGCAGTAACACCCACAGCGGCAATGAAATCCGGTCGCGGCGCAGATAGAGCCGGAGCAGACCGAGCGTACCGGCGAAGTTGGAACTGCGCTGCGGCCCGCGGTGTTGGGTGGGGCGATCCAGGACGGCGGTACTCATCGCGCCGCCACCTGCTCGCGCGACCCGTTGGTGCTGTAGTGCCGCAAGAACAGCTCCTCGAGGGAGGGTGGTTGGCTGACGAGGCTGCGCAGGCCGGCGTCGCCAAGCACCCGGATCAATTCGCCCAGGCTTTCGCTGTCGACCTGAGCGCGCACCGTGTTGCCCTCGACGCTGACGTCTTCGACTCCCCTGATCCGGGTGAGATCGCCCGGGTCGCCGATCATCTCGGCCTTGATCGACGTCCTGCTGAGGTGTCGCATGGACTCCAGTGACCCGCTCTCGACGGTCCGGCCGCCAGCGATGATGGTCACCCGCTCACAGAGCGCTTCGGTCTCGGCGAGGATGTGGCTGGACAGCAGCACCGTCACACCGCGGTCACGCGCTTCGCTGACACATTGCTGGAAAACGTTCTCCATCAACGGGTCCAGCCCGCTGGTCGGCTCGTCGAGCAGCAGGAGGCGGGCCCGCGAGGAAAACGCCGAGATCAGCGAGACCTTCTGCCGGTTGCCCTTGGAGTAGGTCCGCACCTTCTTGTGCGGATCGAATTCGAAACGCTCGATCAATTCCGCGCGCAGCTTTGGGTCGATACCGCCGCGCATCCGGGCCAACAGGTCGATGGTCTCGCCGCCGGTCAGCGCTGGCCATAACGTGACATCACCGGGCACGTAGGCGATTTCGCGGTGTAATCGAACCGCGTCGGTCCATGGGTCGCCGCCCAGCAGGCGCGCGGTACCGGCGTCGCCTTTCACCACGCCCAGCAGGATGCGGATAGTGGTCGACTTGCCGGCGCCGTTGGGTCCGAGAAAGCCATGCACCTCGCCTTCGCCCACGGTCAAGTCGAGGCCGTCAAGCGCTCGCACGGATCCGAAGTTCTTGGTAAGCCCCCGAATCTCGATGGGCGCCGAGCGGTTAACTGACATCTGCCTCTCCTTGGTTTTCTCTAGCGAGAAACGCCTCGTACATGGTGTGATCGGTCAGCAGGCCCTCGGAATAGATCTCGAGGGCGGGCAGCACCATGTCACGCGCGTAGTCGCGCAGGACCGCGCGCACATCCGTCGGGGTTTCGTGCATCTGCAGATAGAGCAGGAAACCGCCGCCGCCGGTAATCGCCAGGTACCTGGACCTGGCCTGCGGATCGCGACTCGGCTTGAGGGTGCCGGCCGCAACACCCTCCGCCATGTAGTCCTCGGTGTTTTGAATCATCCGGTGCCACAGCATCTTTGCCAGCTCGCCGCCGGATTGCAGACTGCGGACCAGATACGCCATCAGCGGTGCGTAGGACTCGATCTCCGCCATGGCGCCCAGCCAGGTGGCGGGGTCATTCGACTGAATGGTTTCGGACTTCTCGCTGCGGATTTCTTCGGCGATGTATTCGTCGCAGGCCTTGCGCAAGCCGTCCTTGGAGCCGAAGTGGTGGATGACCAGTGCGGCGCTCACCCCGGCCGCCTCCGCGATGGTGCGCAGCCCGACGCCGAAGCCGTGCTCGCCGAACTGCTCGATCGCCGCATCACGGATCCGGGCGACCGCAGTCAAGTCGGCTGAACGCATGTTCAGTACACTAAACGTATGTTCAGTCGACGTCAAGCGCTTTGCGCCGGAAAAGTCCGTCAGACGCAACGCGCCTAACTGGATTGGCGCAAAGCACCCGCGCCAGCGTGCTTTTCGATAAGTTGTGCCGGGCCAAGGGAAGCCGCACAGACAATTGGGGGGGTAATGAACTTTGCCGTGCTGCCGCCGGAGATCACCTCGGCACAGCTCTTCGCCGGCGCGGGGACGGGGCCGATGCTCGCGGCCGCTGCGGCCTGGGACGGGCTGGCGGCCGAGTTGGGTTCGGCCGCGTCGTCCTTCGGGGCAGTGACGTCGGGGCTGACCGCGGCATCGTGGCAGGGTGCCGCGGCGTCGGCGATGATGGCGGCGGCGACGCCGTACTCGCTGTGGCTGAGCGCGACCGCCGCCCACGCCGAGCTCGCGGCCGGGCAGGCCAAGGCGGTGGCTTCGGTGTTCGAAGCGGCTCGAACGGCGATTGTGCATCCAGAGTTTGTTTCCGCCAACCGAAGTCAGCTCGTGGCGTTGGTGCGGTCGAACCTGTTCGGGTTCAATGCCCCGGCGATCGCCGCCGTCGAGGCGGTTTACGAGCAGATGTGGGCCCAGGACGTGACGGCCATGTCCAGCTACTACAGCGGCGTCGTGGCGGCGGCCGAGCAACTGGTGCCGTTTCAGCAGGTGCTGGGGCAGCTGAACCTGGGCATCGGGAACATCGGCAGCTTCAACCTCGGCAGCGGCAACACCGGCAGCTTCAACATCGGTGGCGGCAACAGCGGCGGAAGCAATTTCGGCCTGGGTAACTACGGCTCGTTCAACATCGGCGCCGGCAACGGGAACGCCGTCCTGGGGGCGGTTGGCAAACCCTATCCGGGCGCGGCGTCCTACAACTTCGGCCTGGGCAATATCGGTTCGTTCAATGTCGGCGTCGGCAACGTCGGCACCGGAAACATCGGGTTCGGCAACGGAAACCTGGCCACCGCCGTCGCCGGTATCCCAGGGGCGTTCAACGTCGGCCTCAGCAACCTCGGCAGCAACAACTTCGGCGTAGGGAACGTCGGCCTGAACAACATCGGCCTCGGCAACGTCGGCAACAACAACATCGGTATCGGGCTCAACGGCAACAATCAGATCGGCATTGGCGGTTTCAACGCCAACAACGTCGGCTGGAACGTCGGGCTGGGCAACAACGGCAGTTTCAACTTCGGGCTGGCCAATACGGGCGACGGCAATTTCGGCTTCGCGAACACCGGCAACGGCAACATCGGGATCGGCCTCACCGGGGACCATCAGATCGGGTTCGGCGGCTTCAACTCCGGCAGCGGCAATGTCGGACTGTTCAACTCGGGCAGCGGCAATGTCGGACTGTTCAACTCGGGCACCGCGAACTGGGGGCTGGGCAACACCGGCAGCCAGAACCTGGGTTTGCTGAATTCGGGTGTGGCCGATACCGGTATCGGCAACAGCGGCTCCACCAACACCGGTCTGTTCAACGCGGGCGGCTTCAACACCGGGTCGTTCAACGCGGGCAGCACCAACATGGGCCTGGCGAACGCCGGCAATGGCAACCTGGGCGCCTTCAACTCCGGTGGCACCTCGCTGTTCGGCCACAATGTCGGGTTCTTCAACGCCGGCAATCACAATGTGGGGTCGTTCAACGCCGGGTTCGGCAATGTGGGCTGGTCGAACACCGGCATCAGCAACACCGGCGGCTTCAACGCCGGCGGCAACGGCAGTGATCCCGTGTTCGGACAGGGCAACATCGGCGAGGCCGGCAACACCGGGTTCTTCAACACCGGCTTCACCAACACCGGGTTGTTCAATTCGGGCAACACCAACACCGGTCTGTGGAATGCCGGCAACGTCAACACCGGCTTCGGCGGGATCGGAAGTTACAGCGGCAACTCGGGATTCGGTAACTCAGGGACCGGCAACTCCGGGTTCTTCAACGTCGGCGACTACAACTCGGGCCTGTCCAACTCGGCTAGCGGCGGGTACAGCTCGGGTTGGAGCAATGCCGGCGGCGGCGAAGACAACGTGGGCTTCTTCAACGCCAGCGACGGCGGCACCAACACCGGATTCTTCAACGGCGGAGCCGGCGGCTTGCAGGTGGGCTTCTTCAACGCCGGTAATCACGACATCGGTTTCGGAAACGTGGGCTATTACAACACCGGCTTTTTGAACTCCGGTCAGCACAGTTCGGGTGTCGGCAACACCGGCCCCGCCGCCGATTCCGGCGGCTTCAACGCGGGCGTCGGCCAATCCGGCTTCTTCAACCGCGGATAGCGCCTCAGTCGCGAACCGCGGCCAGCAGCCCGTCACCCAGCGGGATCAGGGCGGGCGTCAGGTGCTCGTCCTCCGCGATCAGCCGGGCGGCTTCGCGCACCGCGGCCACCTCGGCGTCGCGGGCGCCGGGGTCACCCGCGCGGCCGCCCAGGGCCGCCCGGTGTACCACGATGACCCCACCGGAGCGCAGCAGTCGCACGCCCTGCACCACGTACTCGGGCTGGTCGATCGGATCGGCGTCGATGAACACCAGGTCGTAGGACTCGTCGGCGAGCCGGGTCAGCACTTCCTGGGCCCGGCCGCTGATCAGCCTGGTACGCGACGGCCCGATGTGGGCCTCGGCGAACACCTGCCGGGCCTGCCGGACGAATTCGGGTTCGATGTCGATGGTGGTCAGGACGCCGTCGTCGCTCATGCCGGATAGCAGCCACAATCCGCTGACGCCCACGCCGGTGCCGACCTCCGCGACTGCCTTGCCGCCGCTGAGTTTGGCGAGCATGCTCAGCAACGCGCCGACCGCGGGTGTGACGGCGCCCGCGCCACTGTCGACGGCCCGTTCGCGGGCGCCGGTGAGGATCTCGTCCTCGGAGATCGAGTCTTCGGCGTGCGACACCAGTGATTCGGCCCGGCTTCGGGTCGCCTCACCGGGGGTGTTGGAACCGGAAGTCGGGGTGCCGTCCATGTCCGCAGAGTATGCCGAACGGGTGTGGTCGTCCTTCAGGCGCGCCCGGTGGAGCCAAGGGCGACACGCCCGGCCGGCGCACCGCAACCGACCTGATTGCACACCCAATATGCGCTGGAAAACGCAGGTAACAGTATGGTTTCTCAGCCAAAGCTCAGACTGCTCCTACCTCGCCCACACACGGGTAGGCAACGGTGAGTCCTATGGAACGCGGCGCACTGTGGGGTGAAGACGACGGGAATGCGGAATGGCATCTCCGTGTTTCGAAAAGTGAGGAAATGCCGATCCTGGGTGTCAGGAACAAGCAGAAGGAAGTGAACATCACCACCGTGAGCACCACGACCATGTCTCACCCCCAACAGGTGCGCGACGACGACTGGGCTGAGCCGGCTGACAAGCTGCTCGGCACAGCGATTTTCGATGCGACCGGGGACAAGGCGGCTATGCCGTCCTGGGACGAATTGGTGCGCCAGCACGCCGACCGCGTCTACCGGCTGGCCTACCGGCTCTCCGGCAACCAGCACGACGCGGAGGACCTGACACAGGAGACGTTCATCCGGGTTTTCCGGTCCGTCCAGAACTACCAGCCGGGCACGTTCGAAGGCTGGCTACACCGCATCACCACCAACCTGTTCCTCGACATGGTCCGTCGCCGGGCACGTATCCGGATGGAGGCGCTGCCCGACGACTACGACCGGGTGCCGGCCGACGAGCCGAACCCTGAGCAGATCTACCACGACTCCCGGCTGGGGCCGGACCTGCAGGCCGCGCTGGACTCGCTGCCGCCGGAGTTTCGCGCCGCGGTCGTGTTGTGTGACATCGAGGGCCTGTCCTACGAGGAGATCGGTGCCACGCTGGGCGTCAAGCTCGGCACCGTGCGCAGCCGGATCCACCGCGGGCGTCAGGCTCTGCGGGATTACCTGGCCGCCCACCCCGAACACGGGCTGCGTCCCGAGGACCGCGTGCTGAGGTCAGCCAGCTGAGCAACCTGCGTGGCCGAATCATCGAATGGCCACTGCATGGTTGCCAACTGGTCCCAAATACCCGGGTTTGAAGGTAGAACATGGTTATCAGGCACAACGTCGCGCTACATTCGAGATATCCATGGCTCGAAAAGGCGCGAAGGGAGCTGGTGATGGCCGACCGGGGGCAGGTGTTTCGCCGCGCGTTCTCCTGGCTTCCGGCCCAGTTCGCTTCCCAAAGTGATGCGCCGATAGGTGCGCCGCGCCGCTTCGGGTCGACCGAGCATCTGTCAATAGAGGCCATCGCCGCGTTTGTAGACGGCGAGCTGCGGATGAATGCGCACCTGCGCGCCGCGCACCACCTGTCCTTGTGCCCCCAGTGCGCTGCCGAGGTGGAGGACCACAGCCGCGCCCGCGCCGCCCTGCGCGACTCCCACCCGATCCGGATCCCCAGCTCGCTGCTCGGGCTGCTGTCCGAGATTCCGCATCACCCGCACGAAGATGCGCCCTCGCTGTCGGATGCCTTTGCCGAGCCCGACGCTCGTGAACAGCGGAAGCGCCGCTAGCTTGACTTTTGCGACCCCCGGCGGCCTGCGCGCGCGTTCATGTCGACCGTCCAGGATCCGTGGATACTAGGGTGGACGAACAACCTCGTGCCGGTGTGTCGCTGCGCACATGGCCCGTTATCGGGCTCGAAATGGATCTAGAAGAGGAACCGTGACCTCCGACGAAGGCAAGAACAGCGGCCAGGACACCGAACGGCTGGCGCCGCGGCCCATCTATCGTCCGCCGGTCGACCCCGCCTCGCGGCAAGCGTTCGGGCGTCCGGCCGGCCAGCAAGGCTCCTTCGTGGCCGAGCGGGTGCGGCCACAGAAGTTTCAGGAACAGTCCGAATTCCGGCCGCACGACAAACCGGCCGACCCGGTGCTGGAAGAGGCCTTCGGCCGCCCGTTCGGCGGCACCGAGACGCTGCAACGTCACCCCATCGACGCCAGCGCGCTGGCGGCCGAGAAGAACGGCGACCAGCACGACGAACCCGATGACCCGTGGCGCGACCCCGGCGCCGCCGCCGCGCTGGGCACCCCGGCGCTACCCGCGCAGGTCAGTCACGGGGAGCTGAAGCACAGCGGCAAACTCGGTGTGCGCGACGTGCTGTTCGGCGGCAAGGTCTCTTACCTGGCCCTGGCGGTGCTGCTGCTGATCGCGCTGGTCATCGGTGTGATCGGTGGGGTGATCGGCCGCAAGACCGCGGAAGTCGTGGAAGCGTTCACCACCTCGAAGGTGACGCTGTCGACCGCGGGCAACGCCGAGGAGCCGGCCGGCCGGTTCACTCGGGTCGCAGCCGCCGTCGCCGACTCGGTGGTGACCATCGAGTCCAAGAGCGACCAGGAAGGCATGCAGGGATCGGGCGTCATTATCGACGGCCGCGGCTACATCGTCACCAACAATCACGTGATCTCCGAAGCAGCCAACAACCCCAGCCAGTTCAAGACCACGGTGGTGTTCAACGACGGCAAGGAAGTGCCGGCCAGCCTGGTCGGTCGCGACCCGAAGACCGACTTGGCGGTGCTCAAGGTCGACAACGTGAACAACCTGAGCGTGGCCCGGCTCGGTGACTCGGACAAGGTGCGGGTGGGCGACGAAGTGCTGGCTGCGGGCGCTCCGCTGGGCCTGCGCAGCACCGTCACGCACGGCATCATCAGCGCGCTGCACCGCCCCGTCCCGTTGTCGGGTGAAGGCTCGGACACCGACACCGTCATCGACGCCCTGCAGACCGACGCGTCGATCAACCACGGCAACTCGGGCGGTCCGCTGATCGACATGGACTCGCAGGTGATCGGCATCAACACCGCCGGCAAGTCGCTGTCCGACAGCGCCAGCGGGCTGGGCTTCGCGATCCCGGTCAACGAGATGAAGCTGGTGGCGCAGACGCTGATCAAGGACGGCAAGATCCTGCATCCCACGCTGGGCATCTCCACCCGTTCGGTGAGCAACGCGATCGCTTCCGGTGCGCAGGTGGCCAACGTCAAGGCGGGCGGGCCCGCCCAGAAGGGCGGGATCCTGGAGAACGACGTCATCGTCAAGATCGGCAACCGCAACGTCGCCGACTCCGACGAGGCGGTCGTGGCGACGCGGCAGCTGACGATCGGCCAGGACGCTCCGATCGAGGTGGTCCGCGACGGTCGGCATGTGACGCTGACGGTCAAACCCGACCCCGATACGAGCCCGTGATGAGAGCAAGCGCGGCGCGGCCGGGCGCAGCGGGTCATCACTCTGCGATCTGATGTTCGCCAACATCGGCTGGGGAGAAATGCTCGTCCTCGTGGTGGTCGGGCTGGTGGTGCTTGGGCCAGAGCGGCTGCCCGGGGCCATTCGGTGGACGGCGGGTGCGCTGCGGCAGGCGCGCGACTACCTCAGTGGCGTGTCCAATCAGCTGCGTGAGGACATGGGCCCGGAATTCGACGATTTGCGTGGCCAGCTCGGTGAGCTGCAGAAATTGCGGGGGATGACGCCACGCGCCGCACTGACCAAGCACCACCAGCCCGACCACCACGAGGACGAGCATTTCTCCCCAGCCGATGTTGGCGAACATCAGATCGCAGAGTGATGACCCGCTGCCGAGAACGCCCCGCCGCCGGCCCCCGAACGCACGCCGTTCGATACCGACGCCACCTGAGCTCCGCGGCCGGCGCGCCGAGCGTGCGGCTTATGTACCCCTGCCGCGGGTTTTCGGTGCATAAAGCGCACGCTCGGCGATTGGGCCAAAGGTGCCGCGTCGCGCAACCTAGCGGCGGGTCGGGTCCAGGCCGAGTGACATGCCCGCCAGGCCCCTCCGCCGCGACGACAGGCTGTCGGCGATGCGGGCCAGTTCCTTGCCGACCGCCGAGTCGGGGGTGCTGAGCACCACGGGTACGCCGGCGTCGCCGGCAGCCACCAGCGCGGGATCCAGCGGAATCTGACCCAGCAGCGGCACGTCGGCGCCGACTGCCCGGGACAGCCGCTCGGCCACCTGCTGGCCACCGCCCTCGCCGAACACGTGGAGCGTGGTGCCGTCCGGCAGCGTGAGGCCGGACATGTTCTCCACCACGCCGACGACGCGCTGGCGGGTCTGGATGGCGATGCTGCCGGCCCGTTCGGCGACCTCGGCAGCGGCCGCCTGCGGCGTCGTCACCACCAGGATCTCGGCGTTGGGAAGCAGTTGAGCCAGCGAGATCGCGACGTCGCCGGTGCCCGGCGGCAGGTCGAGCAGCAGCACGTCCAGGTCGCCCCAGTAGACGTCCGCCAGGAACTGCTGCAGCGCGCGGTGCAGCATCGGCCCACGCCACACCACCGGGGAGTTGTCCTGGGTGAACTGAGCGATCGAGATGACCTTCACGTCGTGCGCGATCGGCGGCAGAATCATCGACTCGACCTGCGTGGGCCGGTCCGTGGTGCCCATCATGCGGGGGATGGAGTGGCCGTGGATGTCGGCGTCGAGCACGCCGACCGACAGCCCGCGGGCGGCCATCGCGGCGGCCAGGTTGACCGTGACGGTGGACTTACCGACGCCGCCCTTGCCCGAGGCCACCGCATAGACGCGGGTCAGCGAGCTGGGCTGGGCGAACGGGATGACGGGTTCGGCTGCGTCACCGCGCAATTGCTTGCGCAACTCGGTGCGCTGTTCGTCGCTCATCACATCCAGGCTGACGCGCACCGCACCGGTGCCGGGGACATCGGCGACCGCCTGGGTGACGCGCTCGCTGATCTCGGACTTCTTCGGGCAGGCCGCGGTGGTCAGGTAGATCGCGACGTGCACGCCGCCGTCCGGTTCGACGTCGATGCTCTTGACCATCCCCAGTTCGGTGATGGGGCGTCGCAGTTCGGGGTCGACGACTTTGCCCAGGGCGGCGCGGATGGCCGCAGTCAGGTCGTCGTGGTGGGTTTCAGACATCACCGCCGAGTGTAGGCGGCGCGGACCGGCGCCAGCTCAGGCCGGTCGGTCTCAGCTGACCGGGGCGAGCACCGGTTCGCCCGGCGCCGGCGCGCTGGGCTGCTGCGGGCCCGCCGGCTTGGGTGCCGGTGATCCGTTGGGCGGCTGCTGGCCCGCCGGAGCCGCGGGTGCCGGTGCGCCCGGAGGGGCCGGCGCTGCGGGCGGTGGCGCGGCCGGGGCCGGTGCGGCCGGCGGCTGACCGAACGGAGCCGGCGGTGGTGGCGGTGCCAACGGTGGCGGCGGCGCGAACGGGTCCGGGAAGGGCGGTGCCGCCGGTGGAGCGGCCGGTGCCAGGACGATGCCGCCGTTGGGTATCGGTGGCCCATTCGGTATCGGCGGTGCCATCCCCGGTGGCGCCGACTCGGGGGATTGCGAGCTCAGGCAGATCAGGGTGCATCCCGGCGTCACCACCGGCTGGGGCGGCTGCAGCTGCGCGGGCGGCAGCCACGGCCACATCGGCGACTGCTGGGGCAACTGCGGGTACTGCGAGATGACCTGCGGCTGCCCGAAGTCGATCAGCGGGATGTGCTGCAGCATCGGGTCGTTGCCGCCCAGGCCGTTGACGTTCAGCGGCAGGTTCGGGCCCAGGCCTTCCGGATGTTCGAGGTGCGCATCGCCGATCGGCGGGGGCGGCCCGGTGATCGGTGGCAGGTCGACCGGGACCACGCCCGTGGCGTACGCCGCCGCCCAGCCCAGCACGTTCTGGGCATACGACATCGAGTTGTTGTAGCGCAGGATCGCGGCCATCACCTGCATCGGATCCCGCAGGTTCAGACCGCCGCTGCACAGGTAGCGCGCCGCGGCCAAGGTCGCGTCGAACAGGTTCTGCGGGTCGGGCACGCCGTCGCCGTCGCCGTCCACGGCGTACCGCGCCCAGGTGCCCGGCAGGAACTGCATCGGGCCCATGGCGCGGGCGTAGGTCACCCGGTTGCCCTGGTTGCTCTGGACGATCACCTCGTTGCCGGGCAATGTGCCGTCCAGCGCGGGACCGTAGATCGGGTTGGTCGCGGTGCCGCGCGCGTCGGTGGCGCCGCCGTTGGCGTGCATCGACTCGATGCGCCCGATTCCGGCGAGCAGGTTCCAGCTCACGCCACAGCCGGGTGCCGCGGCGCCCATCTTCTGTTCGGCGTTGCGGTAGGCGGACAGCGCCATTATCGGAATGCCAAGCGCGCCAGGTGAATTGACAATGGTCGGGGGTGGCGGGGCGGACGACGTGGCCGCCGCGACGTGGAAGCTGGTCGGTACCCGCTGGGCGGAGATGACGGTCGGCCGGGACAGGTCGACCTTGGGGGCCGGGCCGACGGCTGCCACTGGGGTGATGGCCGTGCGCAGCGGCTGGTTCTTGCCGTGAAAGGTTGGAGCCGTAGCGCCGACCGCACTCGCCAGGATCAACGGGGAAATCACCGCAAGTCCGAAGACCGGCTTCAGTGTCACGCCGAGTGCCTGTTGCCGCACCTTCGCGACAACTGGGTTAGCACCCCAGCGTCCCCCTATTCGCACGTCGACCGTCCTCAATTCAAGTGAGCCGCCGGGAAACTGACCTCTTGTTAGCTTCGTGAACTAGATCACCATACATAACTCTCGTAACGGGAGTTGCGCAATGGTCCAGTTGGTTCTCAGCTGGATTTCTTAGCCCGTCGATCGGCGCCGTCCTGCAGCTCGGTGAGCAGGGTCCGCAGACTCTCCAGCTCGTGGCGCAGGTAGTCGCGCGTCGCCACTTCGCCGATGGACAGCCGCAGGGCGGCCAGCTCGCGGGCCAGATATTCGGTGTCGGCCTTGGTCTGGGCCGCGCGACGGCGGTCCTCCTCCAGCGCGACCCGGTCACGGTTCTCCTGCCGGTTCTGGGCGAGCAGGATCAGCGGCGCCGCATACGCCGCCTGGGTGGAGAAGGCCAGATTGAGCAGGATGAACGGGTAGGGGTCCCAGCGCCAGTGCACGGCCCACAGGTTGAGCAGGATCCAGATCACCACAAACACCGTCTGCAGCAGCAGATAGCGGCCGGTGCCGAAGAAGCGGGCAATCGACTCGGTGATCTGCCCGACGGCCTCGGGATCCAACCGCGGCGTGAAGCGGCGCGACGTCCGCGGGGTGTACAGCCGTCGCGGCGCAGCTGAGTTGCTCACAGCGCTCCTCCGCCCCGGGGCGGCCGGCCCGCGGGATCCAGCTGCGGCACGTCTACCCGCCAGTCGTGCGGGAGGAGGTGATCCAGCAGGTCGTCGACGGTGACCGCGCCCAGCAGGTGGTTCTGGTCGTCGACCACCGGTCCGCACACCAGGTTGTAGGCCGCGAAATACCTCGTCACGGCGCCCAGCGGCGTCTCAGGGGCCAGGGTCAGCAGATCATTGTCGACGATTCCACCGACCAGTTCGGCCGGTGGGTCCCGCAACAGCCGCTGCAGGTGCACGCACCCCAGGTATTGCCCGGTCGGGGTGGCCGTTGGGGGACGGGCGACGAAAACCATGGAAGCCAGCGCCGGGGTCAGGTCGGGGTCGCGGAGCCGGGCCAGCGCCTCGGCTACCGAGGTGTCCGGGGTGAGCACGACCGGGTTCGACGTCATCAAACCACCGGCGGTGTCCGGGGAGTGCTTCAACAAGCGCCGCACCGGGTCGGAATCGTCGGGATCCATTCGGGTCAGCAGCACTTCGGCGTCGGTGGGGTTCAGCGTGCCCAGCAGGTCCGCGGCGTCGTCGGGATCCATCTCTTCCAGCACATCCGCGGCGCGTTCGGTACCCAGCTGGGCAAGCACCTCGGCCTGATCGAGTTCGGGCAGTTCCTGCAAGATGTCGGCCAGCCGGTCGTCACCCAGCGCCTTGAACACCTCGTACCGGCGCTTGGTGGGCAGTCCGCGGATCGCGTCGGCGACGTCGACGGCGCGACGCCCCTCGAACTGCTCGAGCAGCTCCGCCACTCCCTGCCCGGGCATGGCGAGGGCGGAGGGCGTCAGGCCGTGTACGTTCTGCCATTCCACGACGTGCACCGGCCCGCGTCGCCGCAGCCTTCGGTTGGTGCGGACGGCGACCCTGGTCACCACCCAATCCCGGGTACGGGTCTGCTCGATACCCAGATCGGTGACCACCACGTCCACGCCGGCCAGCTCCGGCAGGTCTGGATCGTTGACCCGAACCTGGGTGTCCAGCACCTGACCCATGGCCAGTACTTCACCCGGCCGCTGCTCGAAATGACGCAGCGAAACGCTTCCGGTGCTCAACGTCACAGCGTTGGGCTCGATCGCGGCCACCCGAAGGATCGGGATGAAGATGCTGCGGCGGGTCGCCAGGTCGACGACCAGCCCCAGGACACGGGGTTGCTGGCGCACGATGCTGATGCTGATCACCACGTCGCGCACCCGCCCGAAGGATTCGCCGAGTGGACCCAACACCATCATTCGTGGCAGCCGCGCCACGTACACCCTGTTGACCGAACCCATGAGGAAAGCGTAGGCAGCCCGGTGCGAGTCGGCAGGTTCGGGCGGCTGGGGTCAGGCGCCGATCACGCCCAGTCCCACGACGAAGAAGTAGAACAGCAGGGTCACGACGCTGATCACGATGCCGCCGACGGCCAGGCCGTGGCCGTCTTCGCGGGTCCGCTTGATCTGGCTGAGGGCAACGTTGCCGCACACCACCCCGACTATCGAACCGACGCAGCAGAAGACGCCGAGGATGCTCGCGACCAGTGCGGTGATCGCCATTTTGTTCGTCCCCGAACGCGGAGTGCCGTACCCGGCGGCGTACTCCCACCCGGGGTAATAGCCGCCCGGATGGCCACCGTACGGGGGCGGCATGGGAGGTGGATACGGGGGCGGGTACCCGGCCGCGCCGTCCGGCGGGTAATCCAGCGGCGCCGGGCCCGCTGGCGCGGCTCCCGGCACTGCCCACGGCGAGTCGTAGATCGACTGCTCAGCGGGGTGTTCGTGCTCGCCGGAGGAGCCGCCGGGCGATGTCATAGTGATCAACGTAGCCTACGGTCAGGGGCCCCCGCCCAGGTCAAATGCGCAGCCCGGAGAGTGCATTTCGGTTGCCGAGATGAAACGATGGCCGAGGCAGGAGAAAGATGAGGATCGATGACTAGCCCATTTCAATCGGGACAACCGCCAGCCGGCGGGGCTGGGGGCCGGCGAAACGTGCCGGCCTTGCCGACGCCGCCCAAAGGCTGGCCCGTCGGTTCGTATCCGACCTACGCCGAGGCGCAACGCGCCGTCGATTATCTCTCCGACCAGCAATTTCCCGTCCAGCAGGTGACCATCGTCGGGGTTGACCTGATGCAGGTGGAACGCGTCACCGGCCGCTTGAGCTGGGGCAAGGTGCTCGGCGGGGGAGTGCTCAGCGGGGCGTGGCTGGGGCTGTTCATCGGGCTGGTGCTCGGCTTCTTCAGCCCCAATCCGTGGGGCGCGCTGATCACGGGTCTGATCGCAGGGGTTTTCTTCGGGTTGATCACCTCAGCGGTGCCGTACGCCATGGCGCGCGGCACCCGGGACTTCAGTTCGACCATGCAACTGGTGGCTGGCCGCTACGACGTGCTCTGCGACCCGCAGAACGCGGAGAAGGCGCGAGATCTGCTGGCACGTCTGGCGATCTGACTCGTGAGTTCTCGCCGGCGGTTGCGGCGGTGGGGCACGGCCGTCTTGGCGGCGCTGATCGCCGCGTCGATCCCCGCCTGCGGTTCGGGCCCTCGCGGCGTGGTCATCAGCCTCTACACCCCGGCCACCGATGGCGCGACATTCCGCGCGGTGGCACAGCGTTGCACCGACCAGGCCGACGGCCGCTACCGCATCCAGCACGTGAGCCTGGCCAGATCGCCCGACGAACAGCGGCTCCAGCTGGCCCGACGGCTGGCCGGGCACGACCGCACCCTGGACGTGATGGGCATCGACGTGGTGTGGACCGCGGAGTTCGCCGAGGCCGGGTGGGCACTGCCGCTCGCTGCGGACCCCGCCGGCCGGGCCGAGAGCGACGCGAGCGTCGATACCTTGTCGGGTCCGCTCACGACGGCCACCTGGAAGCACCGGCTGTACGCGGCGCCGGTCACCACCAACACCCAACTGCTTTGGTACCGAACGGATTTGGTGCGGATGCCGCCGCGTGACTGGGCCGGCATGGCCGCCGAGGCGACGCGCCTGCAGGCAGCCGGGCAGCCGAGCTGGATCGCCGTGCAGGCCAACGAGGCCGAGGGCCTGGTGGTGTGGTTCAACACGCTGTTGGCCAGCGCCGGCGGACAGGTGCTGTCCGAGGACGGCAAGAGCGTCACCCTGACCGACACCCCCGCACACCGGGCGGCCACCGTGACGGCGCTGCGGATCATGAAATCGGTAGCCACCGCGCCCGGGGCCGACCCGTCCATCACCCGCAGCGACGAGGGCAGCGCACGCCTGGCGGTCGAACAGGGCAAGGCCGCGCTGGAGGTCAATTGGCCGTATGTGCTGGCGTCGATGCTGGAGAACGCGGTGAAGGGCGGGGTGCCGTTCCTGCCGCTCGACCGCCTGCCCGAATTGGCCGGCAGCATCAACCGGTTCGGCTCCTTCGCGCCCAGCGACGAGCAGTTCCAGCTCGCCTACGCCGCGAGCCAGCAGGTGTTCGGGTTCGCCCGCTACCCCGGGGTGCTGCCCGGGCAGCGTGCCAAGGTGACCATCGGCGGGCTGAATCTGGCGGTGGCCGGCACCACCCGTCACCGCGCGGAGGCGTTCGACGCCGTCCGCTGCCTGCGCAGCCTGCAGAACCAGAAGTACGTCGCGATCGAGGGCGGGCTGCCGCCGGTGCGGACCTCGCTGTATTCCGACCCGCAGTTCCAGGCGAAGTACCCGATGTACGGCACTATCCGTCAGCAACTCACCGACGCCGCGGTGCGGCCCGCGACGCCCGCCTACCAGGCGGTGTCGATCCGGCTGGCATCGGCGCTGAGCCCGATCACCGCGATCGACCCCGAGCGCACCGCCGACGCGCTGGCCGCCGAGGTGCGAAAGGCCATCGACGGCAAGGGGCTGCTGCCGTGAGTCTGCAGCTGACCCCCGAGCGGCGCCTGGCCTACCTGCTGGTCGCACCCGCGGTGACCCTGATGCTGGCGGTAACGGCCTACCCGATCTGCTACGCGGTGTGGTTGAGCCTGCAGCGCAACAACTTGGCCACCCCCGACGACACCGCGTTCATCGGCCTGGGCAACTACCAGACGATCCTGACCGACCGGTACTGGTGGACCGCGCTGGGTGTGACGCTGGGGATCACCGTGGTCTCGGTGGCGCTCGAGTTCGTGCTGGGATTGTCACTGGCGCTGGTGATGCACCGGACGATGCTCGGCAAGGGGCTGGTGCGCACCGCGGTGCTGATCCCGTACGGCATCGTCACGGTGGTGGCGTCCTACAGCTGGTATTACGCCTGGACGCCCGGCACCGGCTACCTGGCAAATCTGCTGCCCGACGGGAGCGCCCCGCTGACACAACAGATTCCGTCGCTCGGGGTGGTGGTGCTGGCCGAGGTGTGGAAGACGACGCCGTTCATGGCACTGCTGCTGCTGGCCGGGCTGGCGCTGGTGCCCGAGGATCTGTTGAAGGCCGCGCAGGTCGACGGCGCGGACCCGTGGCAGCGGCTGACCAGGATCATCCTGCCGATCATCAAGCCGGCCGTCGTGGTTGCTCTGCTGTTCCGAACGCTGGACGCGTTCCGGATCTTCGACAACATCTACGTGCTCACCGCCGGGGACAACAACACCGGTTCGGTGTCAATCCTGGGCTATGACAACCTGTTCAAGGGCTTCAACGTGGGCCTGGGTTCGGCGATCAGCGTGCTGATCTTCCTGTGCGTGGGGCTGATCGCGATCGTCTTCATCAAGCTGTTCGGCGCCGCGGCTCCGGGAGGTGACGCCGGTGACAGGTGAATCGCTGGGCACGCGACGCGCCACATTCTGGGTCGTCGTGGATACCGTGGTGGTCCTGTACGCGCTGCTGCCGGTGCTGTGGATTCTGAGCCTTTCGCTCAAGCCGACGTCAAAGGTCAAGGACGGCAGGCTGATTCCGTCGTCGGTGACACTGGACAACTATCGGGGCATCTTCCGCGGCGAATTCTTCAGCTCGGCACTGATCAACTCCATCGGGATCGGGCTGACCACCACTGCCGTCGCGGTGGCACTCGGCGCGATGGCGGCGTATGCGATTGCGCGGCTGAACTTTCCGGGCAAGCGGGCACTGGTCGGCATGACGCTGCTGATCACCATGTTCCCCGCGATCTCGCTGGTGACACCGCTGTTCAACATCGAACGCGCGTTAGGGCTTTTCGACACCTGGCCGGGATTGATCCTGCCGTACATCACCTTCGCGCTGCCGCTGGCCATCTACACGCTCTCGGCGTTCTTCCGCGAGATCCCGTGGGACCTGGAGAAGGCGGCGAAGATGGACGGCGCGACGGCGGCTCAGGCGTTCCGGATGGTGATCGTGCCGTTGGCCGCCCCGGGAATGGTGACGGCGGCCATCCTGGTCTTCATCTTCGCCTGGAACGACCTGTTGCTGGCATTGTCACTGACCGCCACCAAGGCGGCCATCACCGCCCCGGTGGCGATCGCAAACTTCACCGGCAGTTCGCAATTCGAGGAACCGACCGGATCGATCGCCGCCGGCGCGGTGGTGATCACCATCCCGATCATTGTCTTTGTTCTGGTCTTTCAACGACGGATCGTCGCCGGGTTGACCTCTGGCGCTGTGAAGGGATAGCGCGATGGCCGAGATTGTGCTCGAACACGTCAACAAGAGTTACCCCGACGGTCACCCGGCGGTACAAGACCTCAGCGTCACCATCGCCGACGGCGAGTTCGTCATTCTGGTCGGCCCGTCCGGGTGCGGCAAGACGACGACGCTGAATATGATTGCCGGACTGGAGGACATCTCGTCGGGCGAGCTGCGCATCGGCGGTGAGCGGGTCAACGAGAAGGCGCCCAAGGACCGCGACATCGCGATGGTGTTCCAATCCTATGCCCTGTACCCGCACATGACGGTGCGGCAGAACATCGCGTTTCCGCTGACGCTGGCCAAGATGTCGAAAACCGACATCGCCCAGAAGGTGGAAGAGACCGCCCGAATCCTCGATCTGACCGAGCTGTTGGATCGTCGGCCCGCGCAGTTGTCGGGCGGTCAGCGGCAGCGGGTGGCGATGGGGCGGGCAATCGTGCGTCACCCCAAGGCCTTTCTGATGGACGAGCCGCTGTCCAACCTGGACGCCAAGCTGCGGGTGCAGATGCGCGGCGAGATCGCCCGGTTGCAGAAGCGGTTGGGCACCACCACCGTGTACGTCACACACGACCAGACCGAGGCGATGACGCTGGGTGACCGGGTGGTGGTCATGCACGCCGGGATCGCCCAGCAGATCGGTACGCCCACCGAGCTCTACGAGCGGCCCGCCAATCTGTTCGTGGCCGGCTTCATCGGATCGCCCGCGATGAACTTCTTCCCCGCGACGTTGACGTCGATGGGCCTGGAACTGCCGTTCGGGGAGCTGACGTTGGCGCCGGAGTTGCAGCAGGTGATCGCCGAGCACCCCAAGCCGGACAACATCATCGTGGGCGTGCGGCCCGAGCACATCCACGACGCGGCTTTGATCGACGGGTACCAGCGCATCAGTTCGCTGGTTTTCCAGGTCAACGTCGATCTGGTCGAATCACTGGGTTCGGACAAATACGTGTATTTCACCACCGGCGGTCCCGAGGTGCACTCGGCGCGGTTGGACGAGGTCGCCGCGGAGTCGGAGGTGAATGAAAACCAGTTCGTGGCAAGGGTTCCCACCGAGTCCAAGGCCGCCATCGGCGAACCGGTCGAGCTGGCTTTCGACACCCGCAAGCTCGCGGTCTTCGACGCCGACTCCGGGGTCAACCTCACCGTGCCGCCCGCGACGTGAGGCAGATTCTGGACCGGGTGCGCGCCCACCTGCGCGGCCACTTCGACACCGAACCCGCTTCGGCGAGTGTGACATTCCTGGGTGCCGAACCGATCGAGGTGCTGAGGTTCTCCGCCGACGGGTTGGTGCATTACGTCTCGCTGGGCTGCTCGCGCTACCCGATGACGGATCCCACCGAGATGGTGGCCGACCCGGATCGGGGTCCGCGAGCCGAAGTCGTTGTCTCGCTGCGCAATCCCGAGCCGGCCACTGGTTTGGCGCGCAGCATCGCGATCCTGGCCGCGACGCCTGCGGTCGACGGTGTCGTGCTGGTCCCCGATGCCCTGATCGACCTCGGCTCGCCGCTGTGGACGAGTCCGTCGGTCCGGGTGCCGTTCACCGCGGTGTTACTGGGCCGCAGCGAGATCGCCGACCTGCCGCTGGACCCGCCCCGCGACCCGGTGCAATTCCTGCGCGCCACACCGATCACGGCGACCGAGGCGGCCTGGGTGCGGTTGAAGGGCGCCGAGGCGATGCGCCAGGCCTGGCAGACCGACGGAGTCGACGTGCTGGACCCCACCCGGCCCGCGGCTCAACCCCGTTGACCCGCTAAAGCCAACCGCGTTTGCGGAAGCTGAAGTACAGCGCCACGCAGATCACCACCATCACGGTGATCACCGAGGGGTAGCCCCAGCGCGAATCCAATTCCGGCATGAAGTGAAAATTCATCCCGTAGATCCCGGCGACCATGGTGGGCACCGCGATTATGCCGGCCCAGGCCGAGATCTTGCGCATGTCCATGTTCTGCTGCATGCCGACCCGGGCGAGCGCGGCCTGAACCAGCGAGTTCAGCATGTCGTCGTAGCTGGCGATCTGCTCGGCGGCCTGCGTCTGGTGGTCGGCGACGTCGCGCAGATACCGGCGCACTTCCTTGGAGATCAGGTCCTTGTTCTCGATCTGCATGCGCTGGAACGCACCCGACAGCGGAGCCACGCAGCGGCGCAGTTCGACGACTTCGCGCTTGAGCAGGTAGATCGGTTCGACGTCGATGTACTTGCCGGGGGCGAAAGCGACCACCTCGATGGTGTCGACGTCGTCCTCCATCAACGCGGTGACATCCAGGTAGTGGTCCACCACGTAGTCGGCGATCGCGTGCATCACCGCATACGGGCCCAGCCGCAGGTGGTCGGGGTTGCAGTCCATGCGCTTGCGCACCTCGTGCAGCCCGCCGTGTTCGCCGTGGCGCACGGTGACGACGAAGTCGTGGCCGACGAAGATCATGATCTCGCCGGTCTCGACGATCTCGCGCGCCAGCGTCACCGAATCGTGCGGCACGTATTTGACCGTCTTGAGCACCAGGAACAGCGAGTCGTCGTAACGCTCCAGCTTCGGCCGCTGGTGGGCGTGCACGGCGTCCTCGACCGCCAGCGGGTGCAGGCCGTAGACGTCGGCGACCTGCTGCATCTGCGCCTCGTCGGGCTCGTGCAGCCCGACCCAGACAAACGCCTCGGGTGCCTCGGGAGCCCTGGCGCGGACTTCGGCCAGCCCCTCGGCGGGGGTGTATGTCCCGGGCAGCCGCCGGCCGTCGACGTAGACACCGCAATCGACCAGCGTCTGGGCCGGCGGGTTGGCAACGGGGTGCACGTGCTGTTGGCGGGGCCGGGCGACCGGTCTGAGTGCTTCAGGTAGTGCGTCAAAGCCAGGGAACACATCCACCTCCGATCGCAGCGCAAGTCTGCAGGCCGTGGCAATGGTACGCGCCCTGCCAGCACATCGAGGGGCTCAATGCGGCGGTCAGCAGGTAATTCGCAGCTGGGGAACGGACCGAAGATTTCGCAACGTCGGCGGTGCGCTAGTTTCGTCCCGAAACCCAAAAGATCTTTAAGGAGCAGAACCGACGTGAGCGCAAGTCCTCTCAAGGTCGCCGTCACCGGTGCGGCCGGCCAGATCGGCTACAGCCTGTTGTTCCGCCTGGCCAGCGGCTCACTGCTGGGCCCGGACCGTCCGATCGAACTGCGTCTGCTCGAAATCGAGCCCGCCCTCAAGGCGCTCGAGGGCGTCGTGATGGAACTCGACGACTGCGCGTTCCCGTTGCTGTCGAACGTCGAGATCGGCGCGGACGCCAACAAGATCTTCGACGGCGTGAACCTGGCTCTGCTGGTCGGCGCCCGTCCGCGCAGTAAGGGCATGGAGCGCGCTGACCTGCTGGAAGCCAACGGAGCCATCTTCACCGCCCAGGGCAAGGCGCTCAACGAGGTAGCCGCGGACGACGTCCGGATCGGTGTCACCGGCAACCCCGCGAACACCAACGCGCTGATTGCCCTGAGTAACGCCCCCGACATCCCCAAGGAGCGGTTCTCGGCGCTGACCCGCCTCGACCACAACCGGGCCATCTCGCAGCTGGCCAAGAAGACCGGCGCGGCCGTCACCGACATCAAGAAGGTGACCATCTGGGGCAACCACTCGGCCACCCAGTACCCCGACATCTTCCACGCCGAGATCGGTGGCAAGAACGCCGCCGAGGTGGTCAACGACCAGGACTGGATCGAGAACGACTTCATCCCGACGGTCGCCAAGCGCGGCGCCGCCATCATCGACGCGCGCGGGGCCTCCTCGGCGGCCTCGGCCGCGTCGGCCACCGTGGACGCCGCCCGCTCCTGGTTGCTGGGCAGCCCGGACGGCGACTGGGTGTCGATGGCCGTCTTCTCCGATGGCTCGTACGGCGTGCCCGAGGGCATCGTCTCCTCGTTCCCGGTGACCACCAAGGACGGCAAGTGGTCGATCGTGCAGGGACTCGAGATCGACGAGTTCTCCCGCGGCCGCATCGATGCCACCACCGCCGAATTGGTCGACGAACGCAACGCCGTCACCGAACTGGGCCTGATCTAGCGGATTAGGGGCAGTTCGGACCGGCCAGTACCCTGGGGGCCGTGTCACAAATGCTTCAAGCAACGGAGCGCGACCCTGAGTCGAATGCGCAGGTCGTGATCACCGACGAGGAGATCTTCGAGGCGCACGTAGGCGGCAAGCTGTCGGTAGGCCCGACGGCACCGCTGGACACCCAGCACTCGTTGTCCATCGCCTACACACCGGGCGTCGCGCAGGTCAGCCGCGCGATCGCCGCCGACCGCACCCTGGCCGCCCGCTACACCTGGGCGAACCAGTTGGTCGCGGTGGTCAGCGACGGCAGCGCCGTACTCGGCCTCGGGGACATCGGGCCGGCGGCGTCGCTGCCGGTGATGGAGGGCAAGTGCGCGCTGTTCAAGGAATACGGCGGCTTGAACGCGATTCCGATCGTGCTGGACACCAAGGACCCCGACGAGATCGTCGAAACCCTGGTGCGGCTGCGTCCGACGTTCGGCGCCGTCAACCTCGAGGACATCTCCGCGCCGCGCTGCTTCGAGATCGAGCGGCGGGTCATCGAGGCGCTGGACTGCCCGGTCATGCACGACGACCAGCACGGTACGGCCGTGGTCGCGCTGGCTGCGCTGATGGGCGCCACCAAGGTGATCGGCCGGGACATGTCCTCGCTGCGAGTGGTGGTGTCCGGCGCCGGCGCGGCCGGCGTCGCCTGCGCCAAACTGCTTCTGGCGATGGGTGTTTCGGACATCACGGTGCTTGACTCCCGCGGCATCGTGCACACCGGCCGGGACGACATGAACAGCGTCAAGATGGATCTGGCGCGCCGCACCAACCCCGATGGTCGCACCGGCGGCCTGGTCGAGGCGCTCGACGGTGCTGAGGTGTTTCTCGGTGTGTCCGGCGGCGTGGTCCCCGAAGAGTTGATCGCCACCATGGCGCCCGGCGGCATCGTGTTCGCGCTGTCCAACCCGGACCCGGAGATCCATCCCGAGGTCGCGGCCAGGCACGCGGCGGTGGTGGCCACCGGTCGCAGCGACTTCCCCAACCAGATCAACAATGTGCTGGCGTTCCCGGGGATTTTCCGGGGGGCGCTGGACGTCGGGGCGCGCCGGATCACCGAGAAGATGATGGTGGCCGCCGCCGAGGCGATCTACTCGGTGGCCAGTGATGATCTGGCGATCGACCGGATCGTCCCGAGCCCACTGGACCGGCGCGTCGGCGTCGCGGTCGCCCGGGCGGTGGCGCTGGCCGCGGAATCCTCCGACTGGGAGTGAGCATCGGCAGGCTGGTCGCCGCGGTGCTCGCCGCGGTGCTGGTGTTGGCCGGTTGCTCGTCGGCGGACCGGCAAGCCGAGTTGGTGGTCGGATCCACCCCGGATGCCGATGCGAGACTGCTTGCGGCCGTGTATGTTTCGGCGCTGCGTTCGTACGGGTTTCCGACGCGGGCCGACACCGCCGAGAACCCGATGGTGAAATTGGACGCGGGCGCTTTCATGGTCGTCCCGAGTTACACCGGCCGGACGCTGCGCAGCTTGCAGCCCGGTGCGACGGCGTTGTCCGACAAAGAGGTGTACCAGGCGATGAACGCGGCGCTGCCCGAGGGCGTGGCCGCCGGCGACTATGCCACCGCCGCCGAGGACAAACCGACGGTGGTGGTGACGCCGGCGACCTCGGGGGCTTGGGGCGGCAGCGATCTGACCCTGTTGCCCGGGCATTGCGGCGGATTGACCGTGGGCATCGTCCGGGGCTGGCAGCCCCCCGCCGCGGTGGGTTCCTGCCGGATGCCGGCACCGCGCGAGTTCCCGGATGATGCAACGTTATTCGCGGCACTGAGGGCCGGTGAGGTGGCGGTGGCCTGGGCCACCACCGCTGACCCGGGCATACCGTCAGACCTGATCGCGCTGGCCGACAGCAGCAAGTCCGCGCTGATTCAGGCCGAGAACGTGGTGCCGTTGTATCGCCGCAACGCGTTGCGCACCCGTCAGCTGCTGGCGATCAACGAGGTCGCCGGGGTGCTCGACACCGCCGCGCTGGCGAACATGCGCCGCAAGGTGGGCGAGGGCGCCGACCCGCAGGTGGTTGCCGACGGGTGGTTGGCGGAGCACCCGCTGGGGCGTTGAGGTCAGTGGTTCTTGCGCACCAGCTGGCTCATGAACAGCTCGGTGATCCGCTGATAACCAGACCCGGCGATCCGAACCATCAGGTCCAGCGCTTTGGCGTCCGGGCCTACCAGCACTCTGGCGTTGTTCTTGCGCACCGCCTGCAGGATGATCTTGGCGGCCCGCTTGGGGCTGGTGTTGGCCAGCCGCTTGTCGAACAGCTGGGCCAGCTCGTCGCGGTCCAGGCCTTCGGCCACCGTGGCGTTGCGGGCGATCGCGGTCTTGATACCGCCGGGGTGCACCGTGGTCACTCCGACGGGGTGGCCGCGCAGCCGCATCTCCTGGCGCAGCGCCTCGGTGTAACCGCGCACCGCGAACTTGGCCGAGTTGTACGCGGAATAGCCTGGGACAGAGAACAATCCGAAGATGCTGGAGATGTTGATGACGTGCCCGTCGCCCGAGGCGATCAGGTGTGGCAGGAATGCTTTGGTGCCGTTGACGACGCCCCAGAAGTCGACGTCCATCACCCGCTCGATGTCTTTGAACTGTTCGACTTCGACATCACCGGTGTGGCCGATGCCGGCGTTGTTGTAGATCTGGTTGACCTTGCCGAAGTGCTCGGCGACCTCGTCGGCGTAGGCCAAAAAACGCTCGCGTTCGGTCACATCGAGCCGGTCCGCCTTGACCGCTGCGCCCATCGCCTTGAGCTGCCGTTCGGTTTCGGCCAGACCTTCGAGGTCGATGTCGCAGATCGCCAGGCTGGCGCCGGAGCGGCCCAACTCAAGCGCGAGTGCCTGGCCGATGCCCGAACCTGCCCCGGTGACGACGGCTACCTTGCCGGCGAACCCCTCCATGACCACCCTCCCTCGTGTTGGCTCCGATAGAGCTCGATAGAGAGGGTAACCGGTACCGCTGGTCTCGTTTACGGGGCCTCAGCGCTGGGATGGCGGTAGCAAGCGGGCGAGCGCGGGCACCAGCACTCGTTGGTATCCCGAACCCGTCAACCGAACCGCGATGTCCAAGACCTTGGCGTCGGCTCCGACCAGCACCCGGGCCTTGTTCTTACGCACCGCGCCCAGGATTATTTGGGCCGCCCGTTCGGGGCTGGTGTGGGCCATTTTTTTGTCGAACGCTTTGGCCATCTCCGCCGGATCAAGCCCCTCGACGGCAGTGGCATTGCGTGCGATAGCCGTTTTGATGCCGCCCGGGTGCACCGTGGTCACACCGACCGGATGGCCGGCCGCGATCATTTCCTGCCGCAGGGCCTCGGTGAAGCCGCGTACGGCGAACTTGGCGGCGTTGTACGCCGCCTGTCCCGGCACCGAGAACAAGCCGAAGACGCTCGAGATATTGGTGACG
The DNA here is from genome assembly GCF_001668675.1 of Mycobacterium asiaticum. GTDB lineage: Bacteria > Actinomycetota > Actinomycetes > Mycobacteriales > Mycobacteriaceae > Mycobacterium > Mycobacterium asiaticum_D. The sequence continues at coordinate 48,705 of NZ_LZKQ01000324.1, forward strand.
TGTCCGTCGCCGGACTCGATCAGATACGGCAGAAACGCCTTGGTCCCGTTCAGCACGCCACCCCAGTCGACGTCCATCACCCGATCGATGTCCTTGAAGTGGCAGAGCTCGATGTCGCCGCTATGGGCGATGCCGGCGTTGTTGTAGATCTGGTTCACCTTGCCGAAGTGCTGGTTCACCGCGTCGGCGTAGGCGACGAAGGATTCGCGCTCGGTGACGTCGAGCCGGTCCGCCTTGACCGGTGCACCGATTGCCTTGAGCTTCTCCTCGGTCTCCTTGAGCCCTTCGGTGTCGACGTCGCTGATGGCCAGGCTGGCGCCGGAGCGGCCCAGCTCGATGGCCAGCGCCCGTCCGATGCCTGATCCGGCGCCGGTGACCACCGCGACCTTTCCGGCGAAACCCTCCATGAGCACTCTCCCTCGTCTCGCGTCTCGCGATCGAGGCTAGTCGGTGCCTCGGCGGTGCCGGGCTCGGCCGTCTTCAGCTCGCGAGGGTGCGCTCAATGCCACGCAACGCGGCGTGTCGCTGTGCAGACACGCGCGCTCGCGGACCCTAGGAGGCTAAGCGGGGTCAGCGAAAGCGGTGTCGAGGATCTCCTGCTGCTCGACCGCGTGCACCTTCGACGAACCCGACGACGGCGCCGACATCGCGCGCCGGGAGATCCGCTTGATCCCGCTCAGCTTGTCGGGCAGCACCTCGGGCAGGGTGAGTCCCAGCGTCGGCCACGCGCCCTGATTGGCCGGTTCCTCCTGCACCCAGAAGTACTGCTTGACGTTGTCGTAGCGGTCCAGCGTCTCGTCCAGCCGGCGCCGCGGCAGCGGCGCGAGCTGTTCCAGGCGCACGATCGCAATGTCGTCCCGCTTTTCCTTGGCCTTGCGGGCCGCCAGCTCGTAGTAGATCTTGCCGCTGGTCAACAGGATCCGGGTGACCTTGCTGCGGTCGCCGTCGCCCTCGTCGTAGGTGGGCTCCTCGATCACCGAGCGGAACTTCATCTCGGTGAACTCCTTGATGTCGCTCACCGCGGCCTTGTTGCGCAGCATCGACTTCGGGGTGAAGACGATCAGCGGCCGCATCACGCCGTCCATGGCATGCCGGCGCAACAGGTGGAAATAGTTGGCCGGCGTCGAGGGCATCGCGATTGTCATTGAGCCCTCGGCCCACAGCTGCAGAAACCGCTCGATGCGGCCGGAGGTGTGGTCGGGACCTTGCCCCTCGTGCCCGTGCGGCAACAGCAGCACGACGGTGGACAACTGGCCCCACTTTGCCTCTCCGGAGCTGATGAACTCGTCGATGATCGACTGCGCGCCGTTGACGAAGTCGCCAAACTGCGCCTCCCACAGCACCACGGCGTCCGGATTGCCCACCGTGTAGCCGTATTCGAAGCCCACGGCCGCGTATTCCGATAACGGCGAGTCGTAGACCAGGAACTTGCCGCCGGTCGGGCTGCCGTCCTTGTTGACCGCCAGCAGCTGCAGTGGGGTGAACTCCGCGCCGGTGTTCCGGTCGATGATCACCGAGTGCCGCTGCGAGAAGGTGCCGCGGCGGGTGTCCTGCCCGGAGAACCGGACCAGCTTGCCCTCCGCGACCAGCGAGCCGAGTGCCAGCAGCTCGCCGAACGCCCAGTCGATCTTGCCCTCGTAGGCCATCTCCCGGCGCTTGTCCAGCACCGGCTGGACGCGCGAGTGCGCGGTGAACCCTTCGGGGAGCGCCTGGAAGGCATCGCCGATCCGGGCCAGCAACGCCTTGTCCACCGAGGTGTCCAGGCCCGCGGGGATCATCTGGTCGGCTTCCACCGATGTGCTGGGCCCGACGCCGTGCTTCTCCAGCTCCCGGACCTCGTTGAAGACCTGTTCCAGCTGGCCCTGGTAGTCGCGCAGGGCGTCCTCGGCTTCTTTGAGCGAGATGTCACCGCGGCCGATCAGGGCTTCGGTGTAGCTCTTGCGGACCCCGCGCTTGTTGTCGACGACGTCGTACATGTAGGGGTTCGTCATCGACGGGTCGTCGCCCTCGTTGTGCCCACGCCGGCGGTAGCACAGCATGTCGATGACGACGTCCTTCTTGAACCGCTGCCGGAAGTCCACGGCCAGCTTCGCCACCCACACGCACGCCTCGGGGTCGTCGCCGTTGACGTGGAAGATCGGGGCGCCGATCATCTTGGCCACGTCGGTGCAGTACTCGCTGGACCGGGAGTACTCCGGAGCGGTGGTGAAGCCGATCTGGTTGTTGACGATGATGTGGATGGTGCCGCCCACGCGGTAGCCGGGCAGGTTGGCCAGGTTCAGCGTCTCGGCGACCACACCCTGGCCGGCGAACGCGGCGTCGCCGTGCAGCATCAGCGGCACGACCGAGAAGGCCTTCGCCTCGTCGGTGTCGTCGGAGCCGTGGTTGAGCAGGTCCTGCTTGGCTCGCACCAGGCCTTCCAGCACTGGGTCAACGGCTTCCAGGTGCGACGGGTTGGCGGTCAGCGACACCTGAATGTCGTTGTCGCCGAACATCTGTAGGTACACGCCGGTCGCGCCCAGGTGGTACTTCACGTCGCCGGAGCCGTGCGCCTGCGACGGGTTCAGGTTGCCCTCGAACTCACTGAAGATCTGTGAGTAGGGCTTGCCGACGATGTTGGCCAGCACGTTGAGCCGGCCGCGGTGCGGCATGCCGATCACCACTTCGTCCAGGCCGTGCTCGGCGCACTGGTCGATCGCGGCGTCCATCATCGGGATGACGCTCTCCGCGCCTTCCAGCGAGAACCGCTTCTGCCCAACGTATTTGGTCTGCAGAAAGGTTTCGAAGGCTTCCGCGGCGTTGAGCCGGCTCAGGATGTACTTCTGTTGCGCCACAGTCGGTTTGACGTGCTTGGTCTCGACCCGCTCCTCCAGCCAGCGCAGCTGTTCGGGGTCGAGGATGTGGGTGTACTCCACACCGATGTGGCGGCAGTAGGCGTCGCGCAGCAGTCCCAGCACGTCGCGCAGCTTTTTGTACTCGGCCCCGGCGAAGCCGTTGACCTTGAACACCCGGTCCAGATCCCACAGGGTCAGCCCGTGGGTGAGCACCTCGAGATCGGGGTGGCTGCGGAAGCGTGTCTTGTCCAGGCGCAGCGGGTCGGTGTCGGCCATCAGGTGGCCGCGGTTGCGGTACGCCGCGATCAGGTTCATCACGCGGGCGTTCTTGTCGACGATGGAGTCCGGGTTGTCGGTGCTCCAGCGAACCGGCAGGTACGGGATGCTCAGCTCACGGAAGATCTCGTCCCAGAACCCGTCCGAGAGCAGCATCTCGTGGATGGTGCGCAGGAAGTCACCCGATTCCGCGCCCTGGATTATCCGGTGGTCGTAGGTCGACGTCAGCGTGATCAGCTTGCCGATTCCGAGTTCGGCGATCCGCTCCTCGCTGGCCCCCTGGAACTCGGCCGGGTACTCCATGGCGCCGACACCGATGATTGCGCCCTGCCCGGCCATCAGCCGCGGCACCGAGTGCACGGTTCCGATGGTCCCGGGGTTGGTCAGCGAAATCGTCACGCCGCCAAAGTCTTCAGCGGTCAGCTTGCCATCGCGGGCGCGGCGCACGATGTCTTCGTAGGCGGAGACGAACTCGGCGAACCGCAGCTCTTCACACCGCTTGATGCCGGCCACCACCAGCGAGCGCTTGCCGTCCTTGCCCTGCAGGTCGATCGCCAGGCCCAGATTGGTGTGCGCCGGGGTGACCGCGTTCGGCTTTCCGTCCACCTCGGCGAAGTGCCGGTTCATGTTCGGGAATTTCTTGACCGCCTGCACCAGCGCGTAGCCAAGCAGGTGGGTGAACGAGATCTTGCCGCCACGAGTCCGCTTGAGCTGGTTGTTGATGACGATCCGGTTGTCGATCAGCAGCTTGGCCGGAATGGCTCGCACACTGGTCGCCGTCGGCACATCCAGCGAGGCCGACATGTTCTTGACGACCGCCGCTGCCGCGCCGCGCAACACCTGCGCCTCGTCGCCCTCGGCGGGCGGGGGAGTGGGCGCCTTGGCAGGCTTTGCCGCCGGCTCGGGAGCTCCGTTTCCGGCCGCGGTCGACTTGGCCGGTTTGACGGGGTCCGGCGGCGCGGGCTTCTCAGCAACGGCGGCCGCCGCGGGCTTCGGGGCCGGCTCTGCCTTGGGGGCGGGCTTGGATTCGATCTGCCCCGAGTCGCCGCCCGGTTCGGGGTTGTAGTCGACCAAGAACTCGTGCCAGCTCGGGTCGACCGACGAGGGGTCGTCGCGGAACTTGCGGTACATCTCCTCGACCAGCCACTCGTTTTGCCCGAATGGTGAACTTATGTTGGCCACGGCCGCTGTTCGCCTCAATTCTTCTGTTCGTCTCAAGTCCTGCAATCCCGAAACCGGGGCGCGCCTCACACCGTCAGTTCGGACCCATAAAGGCTAGCGCTTCGACCGCCGTTCGCCAGCAAGACCAACTAGCTGGCGTCCTGCACGCTGGGCAGCAGGTGGAGGGTGACCGGCCAGCGTGCCGGCGCCGGGCCGAACGCGGATTGGGCGTTGCGCAGCAGCCGCTTGCCGACCATGCGGTTTCCGATCGCGCCGATGATCGCTCCGATGCCGGCCGGCATCAGCTTGCCGAACATCAGTGCACCGCGCTTGAGGGCGAAGCGCTTGACGAAGTACTTGAACATCCGGGTGTTCAGCTTGGAGACCGCGGGCAGCGGCAGCGAAGCCATGCTTTCCGACACCCAGCCGCCAGTGGTGCGCCCGCCGCCGATCAGTTCGGCCACCGCCGTCTTGCTGTTGTCGCCGACCAGCACCGCCAGGATCAGCGCGCGGCGCCGCTCCCGATGATCGAGGGGGACGCCGTACACCGAAGCCAGCGCCAGCACGAACAGCGCGGTGGCTTCCAGGAACACCGCGGTCTCACCGGCGGCCGCGGACAATGCGGCCACCGTGCCGATACCGGGCAACGTCGCGGTGGCGCCGACCGCGGCGCCGCTGGCGGTCACCACGTGCAGGAAACGCTTCTCCAGCTTGCCGACGATCTCGGCCGGGCTGGCCGCGGGGTGCGCGCGGCGCAACCGCGCCACATAGGCCTCGGCGGCTGGGCCCTGAATGCGCGAACTGCGTTCGATGACCTGCGCCAACGCCCGGGTCGACCGTTTGGGCTTGCCGTTGCCGCCGGCCTCCTGCGAGTCGGGTAGCGACTTGTTTCGTCGAGCGCTCATGGTGCCTCTCTTGGGGATGGCTTCTCTTCAGGCTAACGCGCGTCCAGCAAAATTCGTGCCAGCCCGAAGGCCTTCACCCAACCCGGCCTTGACGGCGCTTCTTCACGGCCAAGGAGCGCGGCCGATGAGCAAACGGGAATAATGCGTGCGGTGCGGTACATGAGCAGTCGGGCGGCCGGTGACGGCCTCGCCGGGAAGCCGTGGGCCGCGCTCTGGGCGATGATGCTCGGCTTTTTCATGATCATGCTCGACTCGACCATCGTCGCCGTTGCCAATCCGACGATCATGACCGCGCTGCGGATCGATTACAGCACCGTGGTCTGGGTGACCAGCGCCTATTTGCTGGGGTATGCCGTGGTGCTGCTGGTCGCAGGGCGGCTGGGTGACCGGTTCGGTCCGAAGAACCTGTACCTGATCGGGCTGGTGGTCTTCACCCTCGCGTCGGTGTGGTGCGGGCTGTCGGGCAGCGCAGGCATGCTGATCGCGGCCCGGGTCGTGCAGGGCATCGGCGCGGGAGTCCTTACCCCGCAGACTTTGTCGACGATCACCCGGATCTTCCCGGCGCAACGCCGCGGGTCGGCAATGAGCATGTGGGGAGCCACCGCTGGTGTCGCCAGCCTGGTCGGGCCGTTGGCCGGTGGTTTGCTGGTGGACAGCCTGGGCTGGCAGTGGATCTTCTTCGTCAACGTGCCGGTGGGCGTCATCGCGTTGGCTTTGGCTATCTGGCTGGTCCCGGAACTGCCGGTGCGCGCCCAGCGTTTCGATCTGATCGGCGTCGCCCTGTCGGGGGCGGGCATGTTCCTTCTCGTGTTCGGCCTGCAGGAAGGTCAGTCGGCCGACTGGGCGCCGTGGATCTGGGCGGTGCTCGTCGCCGGCGCCGGCTTCATGTCGGTGTTCATCTACTGGCAGGCGGTCAACCACCGGGCGCCGCTGGTCCCGCTCAACATGTTTCGCGACCGGGATTTCAGCCTGTGCAACATCGGGGTTGGCATCATCTCGTTCGCGTCGACGGCGATGATGCTGCCGCTGACCTTCTACGCCCAGTCGGTGTGCGGGCTGTCGCCCACCCGTTCGGCGCTGCTGTTGGCGCCGGTGGCGATCAGCAGTGGTCTGCTCGCGCCCTTGGTCGGTTTGATCATCGACAAGACTCACCCGGTGCCGGTGCTGGGTTTCGGATTCTCGGCGCTGGCCGTCTCGATGACCTGGCTGTCGTTCGAATTGGAGCCCGGCACGCCGGTCTGGCGGCTGGTCCTGCCCTTCATCACGCTGGGTGTGGGCATGGCTTTCGTCTGGTCGCCGCTGGCCGCCACCGCGACCCGCAACCTGCCACCGGAGCAGGCCGGCGCGGGGTCGGGGGTGTACAACGCCACCCGGCAGCTGGGCGCGGTGCTTGGCAGCGCCGGCATGGCCGCCTTCATGACGGCGCGCATCAGCGCGGAGATGCCGCCCGGAGCGGCCACCTCAGCCACCTCGGCAAGTGAGGACGCGGGCCTGCAACTGCCGGAGTTCCTGCGCGAGCCGTTCTCGGCCGCGATGGCGCAGTCGATGCTGTTGCCGGCGTTCATCGCGCTGTTCGGGGTCGTCGCCGCGCTGTTCTTGGTCGGCGCGCTGGGATCCGCGGACAACCTGGCCGGTTATGCGCTCGGTGCGGACCCGGATGACGGCTACGACGATGACGAATACGTCGAATACATCCTGGAACGCGACCCGGCCGCCGGTTCTGCGCTGCCCGAAGCCGCGGACGACGACCCGGTGGTGGCGCGGGTCCGCTACGCGCGCGTCGCCGCCGCCGTGCCGACCCGGCGCACCGCGCTCTCCGATCCGATCAGGCCGGCCCATAACGGCTCGCCCTTGCATGACGAGCCGCAGTATCGCCGGATCGGGGGCTACCACGGGCAGCCGGATCCCGACGAATCCGACGGCTGGCACTGGTCGGGCTGACTTCGCCTTTACTCGGTCAGCGCGAGGAACGCGCCCAGGTCGACCAGACCCGCCGGGGTAGCGGGCAGGTATTGGGTCAGCAGCTCCGATCGCACGATCACCGCCGCATACTGTGCCCGGCTGATCGCGACATTGAGCCGGTTTCGGTTGAGCAGGAACGAGATTCCGCGCGGTACATCCTCGATTGACGAAGCCGTCATGGAAATGAACACCACTGGCGCCTGTCCGCCCTGAAACTTGTCCACGGTGCCGACGCGGACGCCGTTCAGGTTGGCCGAGGACAGTTGGTCTCGGATCCGCTTCACCTGCGCGTTGTAGGGCGCCAGCACCATAATGTCCGAAGTTTTCAGCGGCCGGGTGCCCTTCTCGTCGGTCCACGGGCGGTTGAGAATCCGCTCGATCTCGGTCGCGATGGCGACCGCCTCTTCGGGGCTCTCGATCGAATTCGCCTGGTGACGAACGGAAAGCACCTGCACCCCAGCCTGATACCCGGCCAGGTGGCGGGCCGCGGTCTGGGCGGCGTGGGAATGCAACCTGCCCTCATACGAGAGCGCCGACACCGCGGCACACACATCGGGATGCATCCGGTAGGAGCGGTCCAGGAAGTACCCGCGTTCGTCGGGCAGTGTGCGTTGACCGTCGACCAGCCACGCCAATGCGGAGATGTCGACCGGTTCGGGGTGGGTGCCTTGGCTCACCTGAGGTAACTGCTGCGGGTCACCCAGCAACAGCAGGTTGCGCGCGGCGGGGGCCACCGCGATGGTGTTGGCCAGACAGAACTGGCCCGCTTCGTCGATCACCAGCAGGTCCAGGCTACCCGGCGGTACCCGGGCACCGTTGGCGAAATCCCAAGCGGTGCCACCGATTACGCAGCCAGCATGGTCGGCGATGAAGGCCTGATAGGCGGTGTGGTCGATCTGCTGCCAGCGCACAGTGGCCTGATCACCGCCCTTTTTGGCGACGACCGCCGGGTCCAGGCCGGCCTCGATCACGCAGCCCAGAACGTTCTCGACCACCGCGTGCGACTGTGCGACCACACCGACGCGCCAGGAATGGGCGGTGACCAGGCGGTTGATCACCCGGGCGGCGGTGTGCGTCTTGCCGGTGCCGGGTGGTCCGTGCACCGCCAGG
>NZ_LZKQ01000325.1 GCF_001668675.1 Mycobacterium asiaticum
GCCCGCTACGCTGCCACCTGTACCCACCAATGAACGACTCTCGTTCGCCGTGGACCATTTCACGGGGTCCGGTCACGAGCACCTGGGCTATGACCGCCACGATCCGGCCGGGTATGGAAGCGGCAACTCCCGCAACGGAACCCGCGCCAAGAAGGTGCTGCCCGATGCGTGCGGGTCTATTGAGATTAACGTCCCGCGCGATCGAGCGGGCACCTTCGAGCCGCACATCGTCCAGAAACGTCAGCGACGCCTGACCGACGTCGATGAGGTGGTGCTCTCGCTGTATGCCCGTGGGTTGACCACCGGGGAGATCAGCGCCCATTTCGCCGACATCTACGGTGCGTCGGTGTCCAAGGACACCATCAGTCGGATCACCGACCGCGTTGTGGAGGAGATGACGGCCTGGCACACCCGCCCGCTGGAACGCGTGTATGCCGCGGTGTTCATTGATGCCCTGCATGTCAAGATCCGCGACGGGCAGGTCGGCCCGCGGCCGGTCTACGCGGCCATCGGGGTGGATCTGGCCGGCCACCGTGACGTGCTGGGCATGTGGGCCGGTGAAGGTGACGGCGAATCAGCCAAATACTGGCTGGCCGTGCTCACCGAGCTGCGCAACCGTGGGGTAGCCGACATCTTCTTCCTGGTCTGCGACGGCCTCAAAGGCCTACCGGCCTCGGTGAGCGCGGTGTTCCCCGACACCGTGGTACAGACCTGCATCATCCATCTGATCCGCGGCACGTTCCGCTATGCCGGGCGCCAGCACCGCGACGCCATCGCCCGCGCCCTCAAACCGATCTACACCGCGGTTAACGCCACCGCGGCCGCCGAGGCGCTGGACGCCTTCGACGCCGAGTGGGGGCACCGATATCCGGCGGCAATTCGGTTGTGGCGCAACGCCTGGAGCGAATTCATCCCGTTCCTGGACTACGACACCGAGATAAGGAAAGTGATCTGTTCGACCAACGCCATCGAATCCTTGAATGCCCGCTACCGCCGCGCCATCCGGGTCCGCGGGCACTTTCCGACCGAGCAAGCAGCCCTCAAATGCCTATACTTGGTCACCCGGTCACTGGACCCGACCGGGACCGGCCAGAAGCGATGGACCATGCGCTGGAAACCAGCACTGAACGCCTTCGCGATCACCTTCGCCGACCGCATGCCGGGAAGCGAAACCACCTAACCGAAAATGCCGCTTACACCGTTAATCGGACGGACCCTCCACGACGACACCGTGCGTCGACATTGGGAAGCCGCCCGCAAGGTCGACATCACCGGCCGCGCAGTCACTTACGAGCCCGGCGGGCCGCTCGCCGACGCGGCCTGGGCCAAACAACGCCTCGCCCAGGCCACCCAGGCCCTGCCCAACGGCTACTGCGGGCTACCGATGCAACGGTCCTGCCCGCACGCCAATGCGTGTTTGACCTGCCCGATGTTCCTCACGACCAGCGAATTCCTGCCCCAGCACCACGCGCAGCGGCAACAGACTCTCGAGCTGATCACCGCTGCCGAAGCCCGCGGCCACGGACGCCTGGCCGAGATGAACCGCACCGTGCTCACCAATCTCGACACCATAATCGTCGCCCTCGAAACCCCGGAGACCACCGAACATGCGCTCTGACAACAGCCTTCACCTCAGCACCGCCGCCAAACAGCGCCACGAACTTACCCGCGCCAAAGCCATCGCCGCCCTGCACGAACTTGACCGCGCCGGAGCGAAGATCACTTTCGAATCCGTTGCCGACTACGCCGGCGTCTCCCGCTCCTGGCTCTACACTCAAACCGACCTCAAAGACGAGATCCGGCGACTGCGCGCCCGCAACCAGCCCCGACACGCCACCACGACACCGGCCCGGCAGCGCGCCACCGACGACTCTCTGCGCCAACGCCTCGACATTGCGCTGCGCCGCAACCGTGAACTCGCCGACGAGAACCAGCGCCTGCGCCGCCAACTCGCCCACGCCCTCGGCCAGCTCCGCGACACCCCACCCCGAACACGTCGCGATCCGATAACAATCGGCCCCTGCTAAATCCACCACCAACAACGCCCGTCGACACGTCTTGCACACCGTCTACGACACGAATCACCAGGTCTGCACACCGAACCGGCGAGCGACTCAAGATAACCATCGAAAGCACTTTCGCCACAGTACGTTTGAGAACGAAGGTCACCAAAGGACCCGGATCCCGCGCAGCCGGCCTGGCGATGGCCTACAAGCTCATCGAGGCTGCACAGACCCGCTGGCGCGCGGTCAACGCACCACACCTGGTCGCCCTCGTCCGCAACGGCGCCGTCTTCCACAAAGGGAAACTCCTCGAACGGCCCATCGACATCACACCAGCAGAACCCGACGAATCACACGAAACGGAGGTCGCCTGAAACACCCCCATCCACAGGTTTTGACAATATCTCCGGCGTCTCGCGCCTACTACGAACGCAAACGCGCTGAGGGCAAACACCACCGACAAGCCGTCCTAGCCCTGGCCCGCCGACGCCTCAACGTCCTGTGGGCCACGCTGCGCGACTACACCACCTACCAAATCCCAACCGCCGCAGCGGCTTGACAAACCCATTGAGAATCGAATGGGTCACACGAGGCTGCAGCTGACCACGTTTTAGCCGCTAGACGGTACGGTACTGGACTGTACTACGGCGACGGTTCTATCGTGGGCGCCGTGTCCCGGATTGCCGATCACCCCACGGAGGGCGCACCGTGGTCGCCGCGGGAGGCCGAGTTGCTTGCGGTGACGTTGTGCCTGCTACAGCAACATGGGTATGACCGGTTGACGGTGGACGCGGTGGCGGCCACCGCCCGCGCCAGCAAGGCGACGGTGTACCGGCGATGGCCATCGAAAGCCGAACTGGTATTGGCCGCGTTCATCGAGGGGACCCGCCAGGTCGTGGTCCCGCCCGATACCGGCACACTGCGGGGGGATTTGCTGGAACTTGGGGAGTTGGTGAGCCAACAGGCCCGCCAGCACGCTAGCACCATCCGCGCGGTGCTTGTCGAGGTGTCGCGTAACGCCGCGCTCAACGAGGCGATACGGCATCAGTTCCTCGAGCAGTGGAAAGCCTTGATCCAGCATATCCTCAAGCAGGCCGTTGACCGAGGTGATATCGCGGGCGCCGCCATCGACGACGAACTTTGGGACCTACTGCCCGGCTACCTAATGTTCCGGTCCATCATCTCTAGCCGACCCCCCGGCCGTCGCACCGTGCAAGCGCTCGTCGTTGACTTCATCATTCCCAGCCTCACCTGACCCACTGGGTAAGGGGGTTTAGCCCCTGATTGCCTTCGGCGACGCCTCGCAGGCGTGAAAATGTGGTCGGGTTGCCCACCGACGCCGTTTCACTCTGGTTTGTTTGTGGGCCTGTGGTTTAGTATGGCGCGCGCCCGACCTGGGAGGGTCACGCACTGTTGCTTCGAGCAGCCAGGTCAGAATTTCGGTTCCTCGACCGAGGCCCCAGCAACCTCCCCCATGAAATATAGATGTGATGGGAGGACAAGCGAAGTGAAATCCGAGCAGGCTGGTCAACGTCCGCGACGGGAACAACGACAAGTTGGACGCGGTGTGGCTGGTCACGTTCACCGAGAAGGGCGTGCTGCGGCCATCGTGCGTGCCGCCGGCACCGGCGCGGCGGCTGCACGATGACACCCAGCTACGGGTCGACCTGACCGGCGAACGCGCCCGCTACTGGGAGCGGCTCGAGAAGCTGCTCGAGGACGCGTTGATCCTCGAGGACGCGTTGATTAAAGTGTCGGCGGTGGCGCGTCGAAACTAGACACCGTCTCGGTTCGCCACATGCTTGAGGTGTTGATCGCTGGCGAGCGCGACGCCGGACAACTCGCTGATCTGGCCCGCCGCCGGGTGCGGGTCGAACACGGCGCCGTGGTCGAGGCCTTGACCGGCCGATTTCGATGACCACCACGCGGAGCGGAGCCGGATGCTTGCTCACCCGATTGACACCCTCAGCGCGTAGATCGAACCCTAACCACTCGTATCGACGACCAACTGAGCGTCCTGACCGACGTGGCAGCCACAGCGGCGACACCAACGCGAGCGCGGCCGGCGGCGGGCCAGGCCAGATCATCGTCGACGACACCATGGCCGCCCGACAGACGCTTCCGGCGATCGAGAGTCTCGACGAGATCGCCGGCGCCGGACGGCTCGGCGCACAGCTGATCCTGGCCGCATCGGCGCCGATATGGCCCCAATTCCCGACCGCCGCGCGCCTGGTGCAAACGGCAGTCGCTACCGGATTGGTTCGCGGTCAGCCCGCGGTTCAGTACGCGTTTCCGCACAGCGGCGGGACGCAGGTGCGTGGCGACCACCCGTCCAGGTCTCCTCCGGGGCTATCTGTCGTTGCCGATCTCGTGGTCGGCGAATTGGCCATACTCGGGTAGCCGGAGCGGCTGCTGCGGGAAGCTGGTTTGCGGAGGCCTACGTTGCGGGCTCATCGGCATGGCGGCGGTGCGCGGCAAGGAAGTCATCGACGATGCGCTCACAGTCTTGACGATCGATGGCACGCAGGCCGGTGAGTCGAGCGAACGCGAGTGGCCCCACGAGTTGACACAGGATCAGCTGCGGGTCGAATTCATCGAGGTCGGCGCGGGCTTTGGGGCTTTGCAAAAGGCGATCGAACGGCTGGCGATACTGGTCGACGATTCGTGTCCGCAGCGCGTGCCGATCGTAGGTTTCCTGGGTGCTGTTCGGTGTTGGGCCAAGCGCGACCCAGGCCAGTGTGGTGACGTGCAGCGGTGCCTCCTGGAACAGCGTGGCTTGTCGGCTCAACAGTTCGATGAGTTGGTCGCGCAACGGTCCCGTCCCCGGCGGAGGGTGGACTTGCGGCAGCAGCCGTTCAAATGTGGCAGCCAGCAGTTGAGTGGAGCTGCTGAAGTGGCGATACAGGGTCGTGCGCGCGACTTTGGAGGCTTTGGTGACCGCGTCGATGGTGACGGCTTCGATGCCGCCGGCGCTGAGGAGTGTGGTGGCCGCATCCAATAGCCGGGTCCGTGAGCGTAGCCGGCGTGGGTCGACGTCGTCATCGTCGTCGACGGGGAATTCAAGGGCGTCGCGCTCCATGTAGTCACCGTAAGCCCCGCCCGTACCTGGTCCACCGAGTCGTGCCTGCATCGGGCGATTGACCCGTCCGAAACGCAACTAACACTACTGGTAGTGGTGTAGCGCTACTAGTAGTAGTGTAGCGCTACTATTAGTCCTTTATCCATATTCGTCTTTGCGCCCGGGGGAGAATTCATGTCAGGCAACCGGTCGAACGATCCCTGGTTCACAAGCTCCCCGATGCTGCCACTACATGCCATGTCGTCTGGCTGTCGAACGAACTTTCCCAGTTGTGCGAGCGAAATCGCGCAGACGGAGAGCGGTGGTCTGCGATGAGTGTGCTGCTTGCGCCAACCAAGCCTCACGTGTGGACGCGTGCGGTTCGGGATTTCAAGCGCACCTGCCGCGCGATTACCAGTGGCGCGCACCGACCGCCGCCGGTCGAGCAAGGCCGCGTGCGTCCACGTCATTACCCGCCTCGCTCCTGCTCATACCTAGACGACGACCTGATGAACCGCGAAATGTATGACCACTTGCGCGAGGAGCCGATCAGACTAACCTCCCGGCTGGCATTTCGCCTACGCCGCTCATGAAACTGACAAGGTTTCGACGATGGTGCATCGCCATCGTCAAACCACCTGCGCGCCAAGGGCGTTACGTGCTGTTGGTTAGGACTCAGACCAACGCCCCGCGGACCCCGCCGTATAAATGGATCGCCGTGGCCGTGTTGCTCGTTTTCGCGCTGATTTTGGCCTTGGTGTACGGGCAATTCCGCGGTGCCTTCACCGAAAAGACGCAGCTGACCATGATCGCCACCCGCGCCGGGCTGCTGATGGATCCGGGTTCGAAGGTGACCTATAACGGGGTGGAGATCGGCCGGGTGGGCAAGATCGCGGAGACGGTGCGTGATGGGAAGCCGGCGGCGAAGTTCACCTTGGAGGTGTGTCCGCGGTATTTGGCGTTGATTCCGTCGAATGTGAATGCCGATATCAAGGCGACGACGGTGTTCGGTGGTAAGTATGTGGCGTTGACGACCCCGGCCAATCCGTCGCCGCAGAAGATTTCGTCGCACACGGTGATCGATGCGCGGTCGGTGACCACCGAGATCAATACCTTGTTTCAGACGATCACCTCGATCGCGGAGAAGGT
>NZ_LZKQ01000326.1 GCF_001668675.1 Mycobacterium asiaticum
GCGAGCCGGATCGGCGGGTCTCAGACGCGGCGGGTATGGGGCCCACTGGATTTCGAGGTGGACGCGCACTGGGTGTTCGACGCGCGCACCGCGACCGCCTACCTGGAATGCGCGCAGGCGTGCGGCCTGGCGCTACTGGGCGGCCCGCCGACCCCCGAGACCGCGGTGGCCGCCCACAGCAGGGGTGTCGGTCAGCTGATCGGGGCGGCGCTGCAGGCCGGCGCCGCGCGGATCGTGGTCGGGCTGGGCGGCAGTGCATGTACCGACGGCGGTAGGGGCATGGTCGACGAGCTCGGCGGCCTGGACACCGCCCGCCAGTGGATGGCCGGGATTGACCTGATCGCCGCGTCGGACGTCGAATACCCGCTGCTCGGCCCCTGGGGGGCGGCCCGGGTGTTCGCACCGCAGAAGGGGGCCGACGCGGCCACCGTCGCGGAGCTGGAGGCCCGCCTCGAACAGTGGGCGCTGGTGCTCGACACGGTTGCCGGACGCGACGTGAGCGCCGAGCCGGGCGCCGGAGCGGCCGGGGGGATAGGGGCGGCGCTGCTGGCGCTGGGCGGCCGGTGCGAGTCGGGTGCGGCGATCTTCGCCGAGCTCACCAATTTCGCCGACGATCTCGAGGACGCCGACATGATCGTCACCGGCGAGGGCCACTTCGACGAGCAGTCCCTGCACGGCAAGGTGGTCGGTGAGATCGCGGCCGCCGCCCGCGAGTTGGGGATCCCGGTGATTGTGTTGGCCGGACAGGTGTCGGTGGACAAAGCCACCACCCGTGTGTCCGGCATCATGTCCGCGCTGGCGATGTCCGAATACGCTGGTTCGGTGCGGTTGGCGCTGGCTGATGCGGCCAATCAGCTGATGGGTTTGGCGTCTGAGACGGCGGCGAGACTCGGGAATAGCGGCCCGCCGGGGTACCGTTGACCTAGTGGGTTTTTCCCTGAGCAGGCCCGGAGACTGTATGGACGAAGTGCTGGGCGGGCCCACCCGGACAATGAGGCATGTAGGAGAAGTAATGACGGTGCAGAACGAGTCGACCGCCAAGACCCACGGCGTGATCCTGACCGACGCCGCCGCCGCCAAGGCGAAGGCCCTGCTGGACCAGGAGGGACGCGACGATCTGGCGCTGCGGATCGCGGTCCAGCCGGGCGGCTGCGCGGGGCTGCGTTACAACCTGTTTTTCGACGACCGGACGCTGGACGGCGACCTCACGGTGGAATTCGGCGGCGTCGCGCTGACGGTGGACCGCATGAGCGCGCCGTATGTCGAGGGCGCATCCATCGACTTCGTCGACACTATCGAGAAGCAGGGCTTCACCATCGACAACCCCAACGCCACCGGGTCCTGCGCCTGCGGAGACTCGTTCAACTGACCCGATAGCGGGTCGGCATTGGGTCAGTATTGGCCGGCGGTGCGCAGCACGTACGAGCACACCATGATCTGGCCGCGCTGGAAGAGCAGCTGGGCTATGCCCTGCACCTGACTTCGTGGCGGCCCACCCGCCGCGGGTTTGGCGTTCATGCTGAACAGCACCTGTGCCTGGTATTGCGACAGGTAGACGATCTTGTCGATCGTGGTTACCTCGACCTCGGTGAACTGCTTGCGGAACGCATCGCTGCTGAGTTTGGCCAGGGCCTGGTCGGAGCGCTTGTCCTTGACCCCGTCGTAGATGCCGCACAGGGTGTTGCGGACGACGGTGTCGATGTCGCGATGCGCCAGGGCGTTCAGGTAGTTCTGGATCGCCGTTTTGGCCGCGCTTTCGGAGAAGGTGCTGCCCGTGTTGGCCCCGTTGGTGCGCACACCGTAGACAATCGCGGTCGTCAGCGCGCTCACCAGCGCGATGGCCAACAGGGTTGTGATCAGCAGCCGCTTGGTGCGCTTTTTGGGGTAGGGGACCGGCCCGCCCGGACCGCCGGGACCGCCCGGCCCACCTGGCCCGCTCGGACCGCCCGGACCGCCCGGACCGGGGTAGCTGGAGGGTTCGGGCCCGCCCAGATGGTGCGGGAAGTCGACCGTCTCGGGCTGGTTCGGGCCGGTCTGGGGGTACGGCTGCCCCTGCTGAGGTCCCTCGGCGCCGACAGCGGGGTTCGGCGGGTGCGGACCGGCCATCGTTGTTCTCCTAGGCTGGGGGATGAGCGACGAGCGGTTGCCGATCGAGCAGTGGAGCTGCGGCAACCAGGTGAGTTCTCTAGGCAGGCTAGCGCAACGGCTACGAGCGGCCTGGCCGACATTCATGAGAGGCTTTACGGCCGTAGCAGACGAAGGGCGGAAATTTAGTGACGATCGTGGTGACCGGTTCTATCGCAACCGACCATTTGATGCGTTTCCCGGGCAAGTTCTCCGAGCAGCTGCTGCCGGAGCACCTGCACAAGGTGTCGTTGAGCTTCCTGGTCGACGATCTGGTCGTGCATCGAGGGGGAGTGGCCGGAAACATCGCCTACGCCATCGGTGTGCTCGGCGGTGACGCCGCCCTGGTGGCCGCGGCCGGCGACGACTTCGCCGACTACGCAGCATGGCTGCAGAAGCACGGGGTGAACACCGACAACGTGCTGATCTCCAAGACCGCCCATACGGCGCGGTTCGTGTGCACCACCGACACGGAGATGGCTCAGATCGCGTCGTTCTACCCCGGCGCCATGTCGGAGGCGCGCGACATCTCGCTGGCCGAGGTGGTCAAGAACATCGGCACACCCGAGTTGGTGATCATCGGCGCCAACGACCCGGCCGCGATGGTGGTGCACACCGAGGAGTGCCGCAAGCTGGGGCTGTCGTTCGCCGCCGACCCGTCCCAGCAGCTGGCCCGGCTCTCCGGTGACGAGATCAAGCAGCTCATCGACGGCGCGGCCATCCTGTTCACCAACGACTACGAATGGGATCTGCTGCTGTCCAAGACCGGCTGGTCGGAGGCCGACGTGATGAGCCAGATCGAGCTGCGGGTGACCACGCTGGGCGCCAAGGGCGTGGACATCGTCGAGCGCGACGGGGCGACGGTGCACGTCGGGGTGGTGCCGGAGAACAGTCAGACCGACCCCACCGGTGTCGGCGACGCGTTCCGGGCCGGGTTCCTGACCGGGCGCAGCGCCGGCCTGAGCCTGGAGCGTTCAGCGCAGCTGGGCTCGCTGGTGGCCGTTCTGGTGCTGGAGTCGACCGGCACCCAGCAGTGGGAGTGGGACAGTTCGGTCGCGAAGTCCCGGCTGGCCGAGGCCTATGGGGACGAGGCGGCCGCCGAGATCGCCGCGATGCTCGCCTAACCCCCGCGAGCAGACGTGAAAGCCCCCGACACGCGGAGCGTGCGGGGGCTTTCACGTCTTTTCGGCACTACAACTCGACCGGGTACACCGGCTCGCTGATCTGCGGCACCACGCTGTGCTCGATGAAGATCGCGTGCCAGAGCATGAAGATCAACACCGTCCACAGCCGGCGACTGTGATCACTGGTGCCGACCCGGTGCTCGTCGAGCATGCGGCGGACGGCGGCCAGGTCGACCAGGTGACCGGCCCCCGAGGACCCGACGATCTCATAGGCCCATTCCTGCAGCTCACCCGCGCGCAGCCAATGCCGGATCGGCACCGGGAAGCCCAGCTTGGGGCGGTTGAGCACATGCGCAGGCACGATCGGCTCCAGCGCCCGCCGCAGCGCGTACTTGGTGGTGGTCCGGGTGATCTTGGCCTGGTACGGCAGCCGCGACGCCACCGCGAACACCTCCGGGTCCAGGAACGGCACCCGCAGTTCCAGCGAGTTGGCCATCGTCATCTTGTCGGCCTTGACCAGGATGTCGCCGCGCAGCCAGGTGAACAGGTCGATGTGCTGCATGCGGGCCACCGGATCCCAGCCGGCCGACTCGGCGTACACCTGCGCTGTCACGTCGGTATGCGTCCAGTCCTCGCGGAACCCGGGCAGCACGTCGCGCAGCTGGGCGTCGGAGAAGCTGCGGGCGTTGCCGTAGTAGCGCTCCTCGAGCGTCAGGGATCCCCGGTGCAGCAGGCTCTTGCCGCGCATGCCTTCCGGCAGCGGCCTGGAGACCCTGCCCATCGACCGTCGCAGCGGCCGGGGCAGGTAGTCGAAGGGCTTCAGCGACAGCGGTTCCCGGTAAATGGTGTAGCCGCCGAACAACTCGTCGGCGCCCTCACCCGACAACACCACCTTGACGTGCTTGCGGGCTTCCCGCGCCACGAAGAACAGCGGCACCAGGGCCGGGTCGGCGACCGGCTCGTCGAGATACCAGACGATCTCGGGCAGCGCGGTGACGAACTCGTCGGCGCTGACCACCTTGGCGATATGACGGGCGCCGATCGCCTCGGCCGAGGCCACCGCCACGTCCAGCTCGGAGAAGCCTTCGCGCTCGAAGCCGGTGGTGAACGTGATCAGCTTCGGGTTGTGCCGGATGGCCAGCGCGGCGATGGCCGTGGAGTCGATGCCGCCGGACAGGAACGAGCCGACGGTGACGTCGGCGCGCATGTGCTTGGCGACCGAGTCCTCCAGCACCGCGGTGATCTCGTCGTAGCGGGCCTGCTCGGTGTCGGGAGTGAACGGCACCGCCGTGAAGCGGGGCACGAAGTATCGGGTGACCACCGGGTCGGCGCCCGCGCGGATGCGGGCGTAGCAGCCGGATTCGAGGCGGCGCACACCGCGGTGCAGTGTCTCGGGCTCCGGGACGTATTGCAGGACGGTGTAATGCTGCACCGCGCGTTCGTCGATCCCCGAGCCGCTCGCGTCGAATCCGACCAGATCCGCCAGGTCCAGCAGGCACTTCTTCTCGCTGGCCACCGCGGTGCCGCCGGCGCCGGTCGCCATGAACAGCGGCTTGATGCCGAACGGGTCGCGGGCGCAGAACAGTTCGCGGGTGACGGTGTCCCACAGCGCGAACGCGAACATGCCGCGCAGCCGCTTCAGGACGTCGGCGCCCCAGTAGTGGTAGCCGGCAACGATGGCCTCGCCGTCACCGTCGGTGGCGAACGTAGCGCCGTGCTCGTCGCGCAGTTCGTCGCGGAGTTCCAGGTAGTTGTAGATCTCGCCGTTGAAGACCAGCACGTAGCGGTCGGGCGCCTCCGGCGGTCCCCAGCGCAGCGGCTGGTGCGAGTGGGCGATGTCGATGATGCAGAGCCGATTGAACCCGAACACCACCGAGCCGTCGGCGTCCGGGTCGGCCCAGGTGCCCGGTTCGTCGGGTCCCCGGTGGCGCATCAGGTGCGACGCGCGGGCGATCGCGCCGTCGGCGTGCGCGGCGTGGGCCGCCGCCGCCTCGGCCCCGGCCGGGCCCTCAGGGGCGGCCGAAGCGCTCAAATAGGCCAGCAGTCCACACACGGCGCCCCAGTATGCCGCACTCGGGCGGCCGGTGCGCTTGACGCTCCCGGCGGGTCTGGTGACCAGGCAGTCGCCCCGGTATGCGGCGTGGTCTACGCTGCGTAGTATTCGAATCCGAGTTAGACCGAGTTAGACCCGAGTTGGCTCGAGGCCAGTCGGCACAGCTTGCGGTACAGGAGGCGCCAACGTGACACCTCGCGGGCAGGATCGTTCGCAAAGCTTGTCGCAGAGCAGGTCTGGGCAGCACTCGACGGGGGTGCGGGGCCGGTCCCGCCGTCTTCGCCAGGTGGCGCTGGCGGCGACGCTGGGCGTGCTGGCGGTCACCCTCAGCGGATGCGGTTGGCAGGACGTGCTGGGCTTCGGCTGGCCGGAGGGCATCACGCCGCAGGCCCACGCCAACCGGCAACTGTGGATCGGCTCGGTGATCGCGGCCCTGGCCGTCGGCGCGATTGTCTACGGCCTGATCTTCTGGACTTCGGCGTTCCACCGGAAGAAGAAGGGCGACGTCGATTTCCCCCGCCAGTTCGGCTACAACATGCCGCTGGAGCTGGTGCTGACCGTCGTACCCTTCCTGATCATCTCCGTGCTGTTCTACTTCACGGTCGTCGTGCAGGAAAAGCTGCAGCACCTGGAGAAGGACCCGGAGGTGGTGGTCGACATCACCGCCTTCCAGTGGAACTGGAAGTTCGGCTACCAGCGGGTCGCCTTCAAGGACGGCACGTTCAACTTCGAGGGCGCCGACGAAGCCCGCAAGCAGGCGATGGTGTCCAAGCCGGAGGGCAAGGACGAGCACGGTGAAGAGCGCGTCGGCCCCGTCCACGGCATCAACATCGAAGACCGCAGCTACCTCAACTACGACAAGGTCGAGATCCTGGGCACTCCCACCGAGATTCCGGTGCTGGTGCTGCCCAAGGGCAAGCGCATTGAATTCCAGATCGCCTCGGCCGACGTGGTTCACACCTGGTGGGTGCCGGAGTTCCTGTTCAAGCGCGACGTGATGCCGCACCCGAAGGAGAACAACTCGATCAACGTCTTCCAGGTGTCCGAAATCACCCGGACCGGGGCGTTCGTCGGCCACTGCGCGGAATTCTGCGGCACCTACCACTCCATGATGAACTTCGAGGTGCGGGTGGTGGAGCCCAACGACTTCGTGGCGTTCCTGCAGCAGCGGATCGCCGGCAAGACGAACGCCGAGGCGCTGCAGGCGATCAACCAGGCGCCGCTGGCGACCACGACCGAACCCTTCGACACCCGCCGCGGCGAATTGGCCCCGAGCCCAAGAGGTTAGGACGACCCATGCACATCGAAGCCAGGCTGTTCGAATTCATCGCCGCGTTCTTCGCGCTGTGTGCCGTGCTGTACGGCGTGCTGACGGCGCTGTTCGCCACCGGCGGCACCGAGTGGGCCGGTGAAACGGGTCTGGTTCTGACCACCGGCCTGGCGCTGATCGTCGCGACCTTCTTCCGGTTCGTGGCCCGCCGCCTCGACACCCGGCCCGAGGACTACGAAGGCGCCGAGATCAGTGACGGCGCAGGGGAACTGGGCTTCTTCAGCCCGCACAGCTGGTGGCCGATCATGGTGGCGCTGTCCGGTTCGGTAGCGGCCGTCGGGATCGCGCTGTGGCTGCCGTGGCTGATCGTCGCCGGCGTCGTGTTCATCCTGGCGTCGGCGGCCGGATTGGTTTTCGAGTACTACGTGGGGCCCGAGAAACACTGATTTCAGTTCAAAGGTCACAATCTGGGCATCAGTTGTTCGGTGGCCAGTTTGGCGAAGGGCCGCTCTCCGGATGGGTTCGGTAGGGTTTCCGGGGCACCATGAGAATTCACCGAGTGCGCGCGCACAGATCCAGCCGCGGGTCGTCGCGCGCTGGTGAGGCAGTTGGACAGGATAGGCAGACATGAGCGGGCCGAATCCGCCGGGACGGGAACCTGACCGGCCCGACCCTGCCGATGAGCCGGCCGACCTGGAACTGCTGGCCGACGGCGAGGAACTTGACGACGCAGGCGACTTGCAGCCGCTGGACGAGACCGATCACGGCTCGGAGACCGACGCGTATTCGCGCGCCTATTCGGCGCCGGAGTCGGAGTTCTTCACCAGCAGCCCGTATATGCCGGCCGATCTGGCGCTCTACGACTACGACAGCTACGACGATTTCGACCGCGACGAGGACCGTTCGCCGCGCTGGCCCTGGGTGGTCGGCGTCGCGGCGATCGTGGCGGCGATCGCGTTGGTGGTG
>NZ_LZKQ01000327.1 GCF_001668675.1 Mycobacterium asiaticum
GACGCAAAAGCCCCCGCACGCTCGGCGTGTCGGGGGCTTTTGCGTCTGCTCGCGCTAGTGGCCCTGTACGCCGGTTGCCGCGCTGCCATCCCGTTGGGGTGGTTGATGGACGCACACGCGACAACCGGCGCAGGGAGCTATTTGTTGGTCGCCTCCTGAATCAACAGGGCGGCGGTGCGGGTGAGGGCGTCGCGCTGTCTGGTCATATCGGCGATCGCCCGGCGGAGCTGGTTGAGTTCGTCGCGTTCGCTGACCGCGTCGTCGCCGTCGGACCTGCGGTCCTGAGCCACCCAGCGGTCCGCCGAGTCGGTGTTCAGACCGGACTCACCGGCGAAAGCGGCAACCACCTTGGCGCGGGCACCGGCACGCGAGCCCTGGCCCTCGCGTGGAGCGTTGACCACGCTCGCCAGCGGACCGCCCATTGCCGGGATGCCGCCGAACGAGCCGGCGACTCCCTGCGCGGCCACCCCGTCGAGTCCGGTGATCGGCAGCGCGGTGGCGGCGAGCCGGATGGCCGGCGACGCCGAGCCCCAAGACGGGGGCACCGACAGCTTGCCGACCGTGGCTGCCTCCCCCACACCGGCCGATACCGGGCTGGACGAACCGACCAGGGTCGACGATCCCAGCGCGCCTGCGGGCGCGCCGGACACGGAGGAGACGTCGGATGCCGCCGCCGCGGGCGCCGAGAGCGCGGAGATCAGTGGATTCCATGCCGTCGCCACCGGCGGCGCGAAGGTCAGCATGGCCCCGGACGCGTCGAAGTTCAGCCCCTCGGACAGGATCTGCGGCCCCACCGACAACCCGCTCAGTGAGTTGAACACCTGGACCGGGGAGCTGTTGAGCAGGTCCAGCAGCGGATTGTTGTCCAACGTGAATCCGGACGAGAGATTCTGCAGCAGGTTCGGAATCCCCGACAGCGTGTTCTGGACGTTGGAGCTGGTAGCGGCGGCGGTGGTCTGATTGACCGCGGCGGCCTGCGTCGTCGTGCCCGCCGGGTTGGTGGTCTGTGGCGGAGTGTCGAACGCCACCAGTCGGGTCGCCGCCGCCGAGGCGCCGGCATAGCCCGACATCGCCATGGCGTCCTGGGCCCACATCTCGGCGTACTGCGCCTCGGTGGTGGCGATCGCCGGGCTGTTCTGCCCGAAGACGTTGGTGGCCACCAACGCTGACAGCAGCGCCCGGTTTACCTCGATCTGGGCCGGAGGCACCACCGATGCGAACGCCGTCTCGTAGGCGGCGATCGCCGAACCCAACTGACTGGCGGTCTGCCTGGCCAGCGCGGCAGTGGCGCTCATCCACGATACGAACGGGCTGACCGCCGCCGTCATCGACGTTGACGACGGACCCACCCACGGCCCGGTGGTCAACGCGGACAGCACCTGGCGGTAGGACGCGGCCGCCGAGTTCAGTTCCGCGGCAAGAGTTCCCCAGGCCGCGGCCGCCTGCATCATCGGCGCCGGCCCTGCCCCGGCGTACATCCGGCCGGAATTGACTTCGGGCGGTAGCCCGGCAAAAGCGAAAATGCTCAT
Source organism: Mycobacterium asiaticum (assembly GCF_001668675.1). Taxonomy (GTDB): domain Bacteria; phylum Actinomycetota; class Actinomycetes; order Mycobacteriales; family Mycobacteriaceae; genus Mycobacterium; species Mycobacterium asiaticum_D. The sequence goes on from NZ_LZKQ01000327.1 coordinate 1,530, forward strand.
CAGAGCATCGCCTCCTTGATCAGTCGGGCCGCCGCATCGCGTTCGGTGGCCAGGTCGGCGATCTCCTTGCGCAGCTTTGCCAGTTCGTCGCGTTCCTCCTCGCTCAACGCGCTGGCGACGAGGCGTCGGGTGGGTTGCGGCGCGCGGCTCGCGATCCCCGTCTCGCCGGCTGTCTCGCCGACGATGGTCGGGATGACGCGCTGTACGGAACCAGAGCGGACCCGGGTCCCCTCGCCCCGCGGCGCGTTGACGACGCTGCCCACCGGCGGGATGCCGCCGAAGAATCCCGGCTCGGCGGCCGGAGCCAGGGCGCCCGCGTCGGCAGCTGTCAACGGTGACGCGCTGCTGACCAATTGGATCTCCGGAGCCGAAACCCACGACTGCGGGACCGACAACTTACCGACCAGGGCCGACTCGCCCAGTCCCGCTGAAACCGAGGCCCCCGCCTCCGTTTGATACGAACCGGCCAGGGCGCCCAGCCCGGCTTCGGGGGCAACCTCGACGGCCGCCTCCGCCGCGGCCGCCGGCAGGGCCAGCCCGTACAGACCGCCCAGCAGGGGGGTGATGCCCGACGCGGTGAACAGCGGACCACTGACCACGAGCGACCAGTTGCCCAGGTTGGTGGTGAAGGTGTTCAGCGCCGCTCCCGTCGGCGAGGCCAACACGGCCTGCACAAACGCGGTCGCGTCGAATCCTCCCCCGGCGCCCAGACTCTGCAGTGCGCTGGGCACCAGATTCAGGACCTGAGTCACGGCCGATTGCACACCTGGCCCCGTCGACGAGGCCGCGGCCTGGCCCACCGCAGCGGCTTGACTGGCGGCACCGGCCTGGTCGGTGGTCTCTGGCGGCGCGGTGAATGCGGTCAGCTTCGTCGCGGCCGCCGAGGCACCGGCGTAGCCATACATCGCCATGGCGTCCTGCGCCCACATTTCGGCGTACTGCGCCTCGGTGGCAGCGATCGCCGGAGTGTTCTGGCCCAGGATGTTGGTGGCCACCAGCGCCGCCAGCAGCGCGCGGTTCACCTCGATCATCGGCGGCGGCACCGTGGCCGCGAATGCCGCCTCGTAGGCGGCCACCGCCGAACCGAGTTGACTCGCGGTCAGCTCGGCCTGCACCGCGGTGGTGTTCACCCACGACATATATGGCGCGACCGCGGCCGCCATCGAGATTGAGGACGGACCCACCCAGGGTCCACCCGTCAGCTCGGCGACCACGCTTTGGTAGGTCGCCGCCACCGTACTCAATTCCGCGGCCAAGCCGTCCCAGGCCGCCGCCGCGGCCATCATCGGCCCGGCACCCGCACCCGCATACATTCGCCCCGAGTTGATCTCCGGGGGCAACACTGCAAAATCGAACACCGGCTCCCCATCTGATTAGCTTTCCAGCGCTGGTTTAATCCATTGCCTGACAATGGCTTTAGGACTCACAAACTTTGCCTGACACCAATCTGTCGGGCTCACAGTAAGATTGCGTTGTTGCGCCCGGGATGCCGCTAGTAACCGGCAGATTAACTTGTACTCACGCCAGGGTCCGGATAGGTGTCAACCCGCCTGCTGCACAACCTCTTTGGCGGCGATAACGACTTTTGATCGGTCGATAGATTTCATCTATTGATCTGCCCGGGGGGAACAGCCCAGAGCGGCCCACAGCCCGCCGAAGCGCACCCGATGATCACCGCAGCAATGGTTCGAACGCTGCAGGCGAAGGCATTATCCCAGCTCATACCCGGTGCGAGAATTTGCTCAGCAACGCTGTATCCCGCTGAGCGGCAGGGTGTTTCGACCCGGCCACGCCGGCAGGCCGAAACGAGTTCGAAACATGACGCTCATCAGCCGGATCCATACCGCCGTTACTTTTCTATCGATCGATAGAAAGTAGGCGGAGTTGGAGCATGGTTCGGTGCCGGCGGTCGAGGACTTGTGCGGAGTCTGGGTGCGTCGTTCGTTGGAGTGGGCCGACGGCCGGTCGGACACCACCACCCGCGTCACCTGGCTACAAGGTGGGCAGTGGTTCGTGGACCTACGCCTGCCCGCGGTCGATACGCCGCAGTCCGAACTGGCGGCATTCGCCGGACGCCTCGTCCAAAGCGGCTCTGCTTCAGCGGAATTCACCTGGCAGCGGATCGTCGACTGGTCACCGGACAGTCCCCCGGATGTCGGGCGCCTGCGTTGGGAGGGCGACCTGCTGATCGAAGACGGTGTGCTACAGCCATACCGGGAAGTGTGGATGCGAGCGGAACGGCACCGCCCGGATGCCTCGGCGACTGCCCTACTGCGGAACGGCGCCGGACGCGACGTCGTCCTGCTGCGTTCAGCCGGCTTCTTCGGATACGCAGTGGGCCGAACACCCGACCCGAACGCCGACGGCTCGGACTGTTCGGACTGTTCGGACTGTTCGGACTGCGAGGTATCGCTCGGTGCGATCCACGACGGCCGCTGGCGCATCGACAGTTCCACCCGAAACGAAACCGCCGATACCCCAATCTATCTGCAATTCAATGAAACCCACACGCAGCTCACCGTCACCGCTGCACCTGACCGCGCTTGTCTGCTCTCGGGCGACTGGCGGGTCGTCGGGATCACCGGTGACGCGAGCCTGCTTCAAACACATGAGGAGTGAGTCATACATGCCGAGTCCGACATCCTTCGATGTGGTGCCCGAGATCGACATCTCGGGACTTTCTTCGCCGGAACTATCGGTGAGATCAGCTGTTGCACAACAACTCGGCGAGGCAGCGCGCCACGTCGGGTTCATGTATGTCAGCGGAAGCTCGATACCCGACGCCGTCTTCGAGCGCATGCATGACGCATCACAGCGGTTCTTCGCGCTACCGATGGACGCGAAAATGGCTGTCTACATCGGCAACTCGAGAAACCATCGCGGTTACGTGCCCGAGGGTGGCGAGGTATTCGCTGGAGGAACTGCCGACAAAAAGGAAGCCTACGACTGCGCACGGCACCGCCCCGACCGCGCCGGCGCCACTGCGTTGAGCGGTCCGAACCAGTGGCCGGATCTGCCAGGCTTCGCCGAGGCCGTCAGCGAGTACTACGACGCGGTGTTCGAGGCCGGGCGAGCGATCATGCGTGGTTTCGCGCTGTACCTGGCGGAGTCCGAGGACTTCTTCGAGCGCGTGCTGACCGACCCGCCGAGTCAGCTGCGCCTGATCCACTATCCGGTGGACGAGAGCGCCGTGGACCGCCCCGGCATCGGTGCGCACACGGACTACGAATGCATCACGCTGCTCAAGGCAACCCAGCCGGGGCTCGAGGTACTCAACGGCGCCGGCGAGTGGATCGACGTGCCGCCCAGACCGGACTGTTTCGTGGTCAACATCGGCGACATGTTGGAACTGTGGACCAACGGGCTGTTCGTGGCGACCACCCACCGCGTGCGCAAAGTGATCGACGAAAGATATTCCTACCCACTGTTTTTCAGTGTCGACTACGAAACAGTCGTAGAGCCGCTGGCCAAACTGTGTGCTGCCGACCAGCCCGCACGGGCCGCGTTGCGGGCGGGTGACCACCTGTTCGCGCAAACCGCACAGAGCTTCGTCTACCTGCGCGCCCGCGTCGAAGCCGGCGAGATTTCCCTGCCGGCGGGCTCGCTGGCGCTGTCGTCTTTTGGTCACCAATCCGAGAACTGAAGGGACACGAATGGCAACCAACGTGATCGAACAACCGACCGGCAATGAGAGCCGTGACCTCGAGACATTCGGGTATCGGCAGCAGTTGCACCGCAGGATGGGGCGATTCGCCTCGTTCGCGGCGGGCTTCTCCTTCATCTCGGTGCTGACCGCCGTCTTTCAGCTTGCCGGCCTGGGTTTCTCCTTCGGCGGCCCGGCCTTCGTGTGGACCTGGCCGGTGGTCCTTTGCGGCCAGCTGCTCGTGGCGCTGTGCTTCGCCGAACTCGCCGCCCGCTACCCCCTTTCGGGTGCGATCTACCAGTGGGCGAGCCGCCTGGCCAATCCGGCCTTCGGCTGGTTCGCCGGGTGGATCATGATCATCGGCCAGGTCGTTGTCATGACCAGTGCGGCCATCGCCCTGCAGGTCGTGCTCCCGGAGATCTGGAGTGGCTTTCAGTTGATCGGCGGAGATCCCTCACCCACCTCCACCACGGGCGTACATAACGCAATCCTGTTGGCCGCCATACTGATCGGGGCCACTACCACCGTCAACATCATCGGCATCCGGCTGATGGCGCTGATCAACAACTTCGGTGTGATATCCGAGATCTCCGGCGCCATCCTGATCATCGTCTTGCTGATCATGCACAGCGGCCGGTCCGAGGGGGTACTGGTCAGCACCGGAACCGTCAGCCACACCGGCTATTTCGGAGCCCTGTTGTGCGCCTCGTTCACCGCCGCCTACGTTTTGGTCGGGTTCGACAGCGCCAGTGAGATGTCCGAGGAGACCCAGAACGCCCGCCGGATCGCCCCCCGGACCACGCTGCGCGCCCTGTCGGCCGCCGGCATCCTCGGGTTCGGCATCATCGTCGCGATGGTGCTGGCCGCCCCGAGCCTTACCGACGGCCGGCTCGGCACCGAGGGACCCGCCTACGTCGTCGCCACCGTGCTGTCCGGAACCACCGGAAAGATTCTGCTGTCGATGGTCGCGATCGCCATCTGTGTCGCGACACTGGCGATCCAGACCGCCGGCTCACGCATGTTGTTCTCCATGGCCCGCGACAAGCGCACGCTGTTTCACGGCCTGCTCTCTTACGTCCCGCAACGCACCGGCACCCCGGCTGCTGCGGCGATCGCGATCGGTCTCGGCGCCACCGCGGTGCTGCTGCTCAATCTCGGGCCGCAGGCCGCCTTCGTGGCCATGGAATCGACCTGCATCATCATCATCTACCTGGCCTACCTGATGGTGACCAGCGCAATGCTGGCTCGGCGGCTGCGTGGCGAGCGGGTGTTCGACGTCGACGCCGTCGACGACGAGGGGCGCCGCGCCTTCAGCATGGGTCGGGCCGGGTTGTGGCTCAACGCGGCCGCGGTCGCGTACGGCGCCGGGATGTTCGTGAACCTGATCTGGCCGCGACAGGAGATCTACGACCCGCAGGGGGGCCACTGGTACCTGCAGTACTTCCCGCTCATGTTCACGGCCGGCACGATCCTGGTCGGCGCGCTGGTGTACGGCGCCGTCCACCGGACACCGCAACCGGTGAAGGTGGCGCAGCAATTCGGGCTGGCGGCGGAATGACGACCCTTCATGGTTTTCGTGTAGCCTCACCGCTGAATCGTTTCTGCAGTCTTCGGAGGCCAGGTGAAACCCGCCGCGCAGCGGGGCCGAGTGACCATCAAAGACATCGCGCGGGTAGCCGGTGTCTCGGTGACGACGGTGTCAGATGCGTTGTCCGGCAACGGGCGGCTGACAACAGAGACCCGCGAGCGGGTACGCGCGGTCGCCGACGAACTCGGCTATCGTCCGAGCGCCGCGGCCCGAAGCTTGGTTGGTGCGCGCACCGGCCTGCTGCTGATGTCGGTGAGCGCGCCCGAGAACGAGGCCTCCTCGTTGTGGAGCATCGACTTCTTCGCCCATCTCATGACCGCAGCGGCGATCCGGGCGTCGGCGCGGGGCTACGCCCTGGCGCTGGCACCGGAAGCGGTGCCGCCCAATCTGTCCTACGACGGGGCGATCGTCGTCGACCCAACCCCCGCCGATAGCGGACTACTGGCGCAGGTCACCCGCGAGCGGATCCCGGTGGTCACCGTCGGCCGCACCACCGGGAAGCATCCGTGGGTGGACAACGACTATCCGAAGATCGTTCCGGCAGTGCTGGATCACTTCCGCGCCCTGGGCGCCCGCAAGCCGGCGCTGCTGGCGGGCGACCCAGGGACGTCGTATGTCCGTGACACCGTCGAGCACTACACGCGTTGGTGCCAGGCGCATCGCTGCGCCACCCGCATCGCGCATGTGGACACCGGTATCACCGAGGAGTCCGGGCGGGCCGCCGCCAAGCGATTGCTGTCCGGCCGCAGCCGCGCCGACGCCGTACTGGCGACGTTGGACCGCTTCGCGCTGGGCGTCACCGCCGCCGTCGACGATCTGGGATTGTCGACACCGTGGGACGTCCTGGTTGCCGCACTGGGCGACAGTGCCGCGGTCAGGCACGCCCGGGTTCCGATCACCGCCGTCGACCTGAGGCCTGAGCAGATCGCAACCGCTGCCGTGGATTCGCTGATCGACCAGATCGAGGGCGGTGCCGCCGCCACCAATCAGGTGATACCGGGTCGAGTGTTAGCGCGGGCCAGCACTATTCGTGCGCTGGTATAGCTCCGGTCGCAGGTGCCTGAGGTAGTCCACGTCCGCCGGTGCGGCCCGGCGCAGCGAGACATCCACAACCGCAACGCCTTCCGCTGCACCCAGTTCCACCACAACCTGGCCGCTACCGTCAATGACGCGGGACCCGCCGACGAACCGACAGTCTGACTCACAACCGGTGCGATTCACGTAGACCAACGGAGTCCGATTGTCCAAGGCTCGCGCGCGGGAGGCGACCAGGTGGTCGTCGTAGAAGGGTTCCATGTTCGCCGCGATGCCGACGAAGATGTCGGGCCGCTGGAAGGCAAGTGTCCGGGCCACTTCGGGAATTTCGAGGTCGAAGCAGATCATCGGACCGATACGTATCTCGCCGACCTCGACGCAGGCCAGTTGGCCACCCGCGACGAAAGCGGACGACTCGTTGCCGAACAGGTGGGTCTTGCGGTAATTCCCCGCGATCGTCCCGGTAGCGTCGACGATCAGCATCGAGTCGTACACCGCACCACCGTCGCCCCGCTCGAGATAGCCTCCGACGAAGGCCGTCTGGGAATCAGCGCTGGCCCGGCGGACCGCCGTCACCGCGGCGCCATCGAGCCGCACGGCCAGCTCGTCCAGCTGCCCCCTTTGGTAACCGGTGACGAAAAGCTCCGGGAATACGGCGATGTCGACATCGGGCCAGTCCCGCAGCAGGGCCCGGATGCGCTCGACGTTGGCCTCGACGTCGCGCGGCGCGGGGCACTGCTGGGCCAGCAGGACCCGAACCCGGTCCTCAGACGTCGAGGCCGTAGCCCGCGGGAGAAAGTCGGCGGATTCCATCGTGTTCGACGACATAGTTGTCTTCCAGCTTCAGCAGCAGGTAGCGGCCGTCGACCTCGAGTCCCGTCTCCGGTTCCAGGGCGACGACGCTGTTCTCCACCAGCACCTGGTCCCGGTCGGTCAGCGAATCCCGGTAGATCGTCGGCAGCTCACAGGCCCGCAGGCCCACGCCGTGCCCGATCGCATAGGGCGTCGTCGGCAGACCCTCTTTGCGCAGGTATTCGTTCACGGCGTCGTCGATCTGCGACACGCGCACACCCGGTTTCGCCGCTTCGGCGACGACTTCGTGCGCCTTGAGCAGTTTGGCGTAGGCGGCCTTGATCTCGGCGCGGGTGTCACCGCCGACGAAGCCGGTGCGCGCAATGTCGGAGGCGTATCCCTGCCGGCCATACAGCCCGATGTCGAAGAAGTATGGATCACCCTCCGCCAGCACCGTGCCTTCGGCGAACCAGCCACCGTCACCGCGGCTGTGGTTGCACAACGAGTGACTGACGAACTCCGGGCCACTCTCCTGCAGGCGCGCCATGATCGCGGCCAGCACGTCGTGGTCGGTCATGCCCGGCTCGGCAGCCTTGAAACCCGCTTCGGCGCCGAGGGAGTTGACGATGCTGGCATCTTCGAGCAGCCGGATCTCGTCGGCGGTCTTACGGATGCGCAGGTCATACAACTCGCGCCCGACGGGCACGAATTGCGTTGCCGGCATGGCCGCTTCGAGCCGACCCAGCACGGCGGGGTCGATGAGCTCGAATCCCACCTTGGTCGCCCCGGCCAGTGCGCCCGCGAGCCCTGCGGTCCAGGTTTCCGGGTGCCCGACCATCGGCGCCCACGACGGCATCGGATGGATCTTGCTGATCCAGGGCAGATCGTCCACCGGGTCGGCCGTGGTGCGATCGACCCAGGGTGCGAATATCTCGGCCGCGCCGTCCTGGTCCACCACGGCGGCGAACCAGTCGAATGCCTCGGCGATGATCTGCGTGCGGTAGTCGGTCGCGTACCGGATGTGGTCGAAGCCGGTGAGCACCAGGTGTGAGAGGCCTTGCTGCTTCATCAGTTCGGCCAGTGCTTCGCGGCGGTCGCGACGCAGTCGATCGACATCGACCTCAGACCAGTCGTACATGAATTACTCCTCGAGTTTCGCGCGGCTGCAGGAACGTTTCGGCGCACCGACGCCGTCATGATTGCAGAAACGTTCCTTCCCGTCCACCGCTGGGCCCTTCTCACGGACTTCTCACCCGTGAAAAGCCTTGGTGCGAACTCGGTTACCTCCATGACATGTGACAGAAATCGAGCCGACACCGGCGCCGCTTAACGTTCCGATTCAGATTCCCTACGGGAGTCGGTGCCTAGGGTTCCGCTCGCATGAGGCCTGGACCGAGGGGCACACCCGCAGCAGGTCGCGGCACACCTGGGGACAAAAGCCCGGCAGGATTGCGGAGCATCGCTCCGGACTTATCGGAGGGCAGCAGTGCCTCTGGTCGATGCCGGCCGCGTGGATAGGCCGGGCCCGTCATGAGATGGGGCGAGTGCACCTCGACGCAACTGGGCCGGTTGAATCTGGCGGATCGCGTCGGGCTGGTTCCCGTTGGCGCCACCGAGCAGCACGGACCACACCTGCCCACCGACACCGATACCCGCCTGGCGCAGGCACTTTGCGACGGCGTCGCCGCACGATGTGACACTACGATCGTGTTACCCGCGGTGGCCGTGGGGTGCAGTCTGGGTCACGGAACGGCTTTCCCCGGCACGCTCTCGCTGTTTCCCGAAGAGCTGGCCAGGCTGCTCGTTCGCATCACCGAGTGGTCGGCCATGAGCGGCCTTCGCCGACTGATCTTCGTCAACGGGCACATGGGCAACACCGCCGCGCTCGGAGGCGCGACGGACCGATTGCGGTTCCTGCGACCCGATCTCAAGTCGACCTGGATCGACTGGTGGAACGCCAGTGCGGAGATCTCTGCCGAGGTGCTGGCCGACGGTGCGGACATCCACGCGAACCGAGCCGAGACGTCGCTGGCGTTATATGCATTCCCGGACCTGGTCGACCTGTCGGCCATGGCCGGTGCGGACGATCCGGACCGGACGGGCGGACTGACCTTCCGCTACACCGCGGAAGTGCTGTCCCGCAACGGTGTAACCGGAAGTCCCGCACAGGCAACCGCGTCCCTGGGCCGGACGCTGTTCGATGCCATCGTGGACGTCGTGGTGGCCAAGGTTGTCGCCGGTGTTTCCGAGCAGGCACCACTTCCGCGGCCGCACGGCCGCACCCCTGAACTCATTGAATTCACAGGAGGCAATTGATGGATACGGTCAACGTCGTCGATCCCGATCACCGGGAGCTCGCCGAGAAGCTGAGCCTGCAGGGGGTGAAGTATGCCCTCGGCTCGTGGATCGACGTGCATGGCAGACCGAAGACGAAGGTGGTGCCCATCGAGCTGCTGCCCAACATGCTGGCCGGCTCGGAACGGTTCACGCCCAGAGGCATAACCGGTTTCGGCGCGATGGATCCGCAGGAAGAGGAGTCGGTCGCGATACCCGACCTCGACACACTTCGGCAATTGTCCTGGGACAAGAGATTCGTCTGGATGGCCGCCGACATCATGTTCGGTGGCACCGAGCCGCTGGACCAGTGCCCGCGCAGCATCCTCAAGGCCCAGCTCAAGCGGGCGCGCGACATGGGATTCGAGTTCAAACTGGGCGTGGAAACCGAGGTTTTCGTGTTCGCCGAATCGGACGACGGATACCTGCGGCCGCTCGCTGCCAGCGGTGGTCTCAAGCCCTGTCCCGCGTACGACGCCGAAGCCACGCTGGACGCCGCGGACTTCCTCGACGACTTCGTCACCGCCCTGCGAGACAACGACTTCGGTGTATTCAGTTTCGACCATGAAGGCGGCGACGGGCAGTACGAGTTCGACTTCGAATACGACGGCGCGCTCGAGATGGCCGACCGGATCACCTTCTTCCGGTTGATGATCCGCCAGATCGCCAAGCGTCACGGCCTGGCGGTGACCTTCATGCCCAAGCCGTACACCGAAGCCTGGGGTTCCGGGCATCACTACAACATGAGTCTGGTGTCGTCGCAGACCGGCGAGAACGTGATGCGCGACCCCGCCGACCCACGCGGATTGGGTTGGAGTGCAACCGCCTACGCTTTCGTGGGTGGCCTGATGCGACATGCCGATGCGCTGGCCGCGATCGTCACACCGACAGTGAATTCCTATAAGCGGCTCGATCCGAAATTGGCGGACGGCACGCCTTCCTGGGCGCCGGTCTGGTCGGCCTACGGCGAGCAGAACCGCTCGTGCATGCTGCGGCTGCCGAAAAACCGCCCGGCGGTGGAGAACCGCGTCGTCGACTCGGCGGCGAACACCTACCTGGCGGCGGCGTTCTCGCTGGCCGCCGGGCTCGACGGCATCGAGCGCGCACTCGATCCCGGTGATCCGGTGGATGTGGCGCTGATAGACGTCCAGCCGGATCCGACGCTGAACGCGGTTCGGTTGCCACGCAACCTGCTTGAGGCGACCGACGCGTTCGCGCACAGCGAGCTGGCCAGCCGGGTTTTCCCCAAACGCTTCGTCGAAGAATACGCCGACATGAAATACGCGGAGTGGCACTCGTACCACCGCACCGTGACCGATTGGGAGCGGGAACGCTACCTTTATGCCCTGTGAGAAGGGTTCCGTTTTGACCCGAACCCCTACGTCGTCAACGCGTGCGCAGCACCGCAGGCGCGCGGTGCTGCGGTCGAGCGCCGCGGTGTTGCGCCGGCGCGGGTTTGACGCGGTCACCAGCCGTTCCGTCGCCGAGGAGGCGGGCCTGCCGGAACAAACCGTGCGGGCCTACTACCCGTCCCGCGACGACTTGCGTGCTGCCGGGCTCAAATTCATGCTCAACGGCTGGATCGAGCAGGCCAACGATTTCATCACGCGCCTGCCCGCACGCCTGGATTTGACGGAAACCGCCCGTCTCATCGTCGAGGTCGCCACGGTGCACGCCGTAGCGGACGGATCGGTCTCTCGCGCAACGATTTCGGCCGTCTACGAACGGTACCTACAGGCCGGCAAGCATGCCGAGCTGACATCGTTGATCAGCGCCTACAACGAGGTGCTGGCCGACCTGGTCGGACATGTGCTGGCCCGCAACGGCCGGCAGGCCAGCTCGCAGGCCTGCCGCGCCGTCCTGGCGGTCGTGGACGGGACCGTGATCTATCGGCTGGCAGCGGGGGAAAGTCCTGCCGCCGGGGCTGTTGAGATGGTCGAGTTCGCCATACCGCGACTGTGTGCACAGCCCGGCGAACACCAGTCCCAGTGAGAAGTTCGCGATGGGTGGTGGCATCCTCTGTGCATGACCACACCCCGCCGCGGTCGCCCCAGGATCGCCGATCAGCGCCGACCTGGCGACACCCCGCGGGAGGAGATTCTGGACGCGGCAGCCGAATTGTTCACCGAGTGCGGATACACCGCGACGTCGACCCGCGCGATCGCCGACGCCGTAGGCATCAGGCAGAGCAGCATTTATCACCACTTCGAGACCAAAGACGACATTCTTGACAACCTGCTGGTGCGTACCGTCGACGCGTCGGCGGCGCTCGCTAAACAGCTGCTCGACCATCCGGGCTCGGCGGCCACTCGCCTCTACGTCATGGTCTGGTACGACTGCCACCAGCTACTAGCCAGCCGCTGGAATCTCGGTGCGCTGTTTCAGTTCCCGGAAAGCCGCGGAACCAAGTTCCCCCGTTTCGAGAACCGTCGCGAGTACCTGCGGAAGTGCTACCGGCAGTTGGCAAGTCAAGTGTGCGCGGAAGCAAGCGCCTGGAATCAGCGGCCCAAGATCGAGCAGTCCGTCGCAACCGCGTTGCCGTTCCATTTCGTGGAGACCGCGATTCAGATCCGGCTGGATACCCCCGACTGGTCGGACAAGGTGGGGCCCGAGTGCATCGCCACCGGTATCGCCGACGCGTGTTTGCGCGCCCTGACGGCCTCCGGAGGGGCCAAACTGAAGGCGCAGGCCCACCGCATACTCGACGAGCTATCCGCGCAGTCTGCGGAGTAACCCCGCCCGGTTGCGCGAGCAGACGCTCAAGCCCCCGCACGCTCGGCGTGTCGGGGGCTTGAGCGTCTGCTCGCCGGGGGAACGCTACGGCAGCGCGTCGCCGGGGAAGCCGAGGCACGGGTGCACCTCGTAACCGAACACCCCAGCCGCGACGCCCGGGTCCTCGTCCATGATCGCCGTCGTCTCCTGCACCGACGCGGCGAAAACGCCCACGCCACAGACGTCGGACTCGTCGGTGGTCGGCAACACCACCGCCAGCACCCCGTCGTCGCGCAATCCGAAATTACGGCGACCGTGCTCCCAGATGATGGGCGTCGCGGTCTCGTCGCCGTAGTTGGGCCCGCGTTTGAGGATCACCAGGCTGTAGGTCTTGGCGGTGGCCAGCAATGGGGCCATCTCGTCGTCGGTGAAGGTTCTCATGACCGGCCCCGCTTTCCACGGATGATCGCGCGCAACCGGTCCAGGCGGCCGGAGATCTCCCGTTCACCGCCGCGACCGGTGGGCTGATAGTAGTCCACACCCACCAGTTCGTCCGGCGGATACTGTTGAGCGACAACGCCGTCCGGGTCGTCGTGGGAGTACTTGTAACCCTGCGCGTTGCCCAGCGCCGCGGCGCCCGAATAGTGCCCGTCGCGCAGGTGGGGCGGAACCAGACCGGCCTTGCCGGCCTTGATGTCCCCCACCGCCGCGCCCAGCGCCGTCGTCACGGCATTGGACTTGGGGGCGGTGGCCAGATGAACGGTCGCGTGTGCCAACGTCAGCTGGGCCTCGGGCATACCGATCAGCGCCACCGTCTGCGCGGCGGCGACCGCCACCAGTAGCGCCGTCGAATCCGCCATGCCGATGTCCTCACTGGCCAGGATCATCAACCGGCGCGCGATGAAGCGCGGGTCCTCCCCCGCCACCAGCATCCGGGCCAGATAGTGCAGCGCGGCATCCACATCCGAGCCGCGCACCGACTTGATGAAGGCGCTGACGACGTCGTAGTGCTGGTCGCCGTCGCGGTCGTAGCGGACCGCGGCCCGGTCCAGGGACCGCTCGATGGTTTCGACAACGACGTGATCGGAAGCCTCGGCGGCCACCTCGAGGGCGGTCAGCGCGCGCCGGGCATCCCCGGCCGCCAGTTGCACCAACAGCTCGACCGCTTCGGGCGCGACGGTGACCCGTCCGCCCAGTCCGCGCGGATCGTCGATCGCCCGCTGCACCACGGTGCGGATGTCGTCGGGGGTCAACGGCCGCAGTTGCAGGATCAGCGATCTCGACAACAGCGGCGCCACCACCGAGAAAGAGGGATTCTCGGTCGTTGCCGCCACCAGCAGCACCACCCGGTTTTCCACCGCCGCCAGCAGCGCATCCTGCTGGGTCTTGGAGAACCGGTGCACCTCGTCGATGAACAACACGGTTTGCTCGCCGCGCAGCAACGCCGTCCGCGCCTTATCTATTACCGCGCGAACGTCTTTGACGCCGGCGGACAACGCCGACAACGCCTCGAAGCGGCGGCCGGTGGCCTGCGAGATCAGCGCCGCCAGGGTCGTCTTGCCGCTGCCCGGCGGGCCGTACAGGATGGCCGAGGCGACACCTGATCCCTCGACAAGCCGACGCAACGGTGACCCGGCTGCCAACAGATGCTCCTGCCCGACCACCTCGTCCAGCGACGCCGGACGCATGCGGACCGCCAGCGGCGCGCCGGCACCCGACACGCTCAGGCTGTGATCGGCCGATTCCGGGGCGCCGGGCAGGTCGAACAGACCGTCGGACACGACTTCAGGCATACCACGCGGCGCAGGCGGGCAGGACGAGCGGACGCGGCCCCGAATAAATGCCCAGCCAGAAGCCTGCCAATGCGGGCGTGTTGGGCACATATTTGCTAAGTTCCGCTTTGCTACGCCCCGATCGGAAGCGAACTACGAGGCAACTAGGACAGCAATGAGCCAGCCGCCAGAATATCCAGGCAATCCGTCCGACCCTCAGGGTGGCTATTCCGGCTACCCGCCACCCCCGGGGCGCCACAGCGCACCCC
>NZ_LZKQ01000328.1 GCF_001668675.1 Mycobacterium asiaticum
CCCCGCGCGCCCCCCCCCCCCCCCCCCCCCCCCCCCCCCCCAACCGCGCGGCGGGGGGGGGGGGGGGGCGGCCCCCCCCCCCCCCCCCCCGGGGGGTGGTGACCTAACCGAACTGGGCGAGGAGCTCGCCCGTGCGCCACCAGACCAGCACGGCGAACAATGTCAACGCCGCCGCCGTCGCCGCGGCCTGGACGGCGTCCCGCTGCTTGCGCGGCGCATACACGTAGGCCGCGGCCAGCAGCCCACCGGCGATCAGCCCGCCCACGTGCGCCTGCCAGCTGATCGCGTGCGAACTGACCGCCGGCACCACAAAGGTGAAGACCAGGTTGATCACGATCACAGCCACCACGCCCCGGACGTCGAGGGTGAGCCGCTTAGCCGCCACGAACAGGGCCGCGAAGAGACCGAACACCGCGCCCGACGCGCCCGCGGTGGCGGTGTTCAACGGCGCGAGCAGATACACCAACACCGACCCGCCCAGGCCACTCACCGCGTACAGCGCCGCGAAGCGCAGCCGGCCCAGCCATCGCTCCAGCGGTGCGCCCACCACGTACAGCGCCCACATGTTCAGCAGCAGGTGCGGCACGCCGTAGTGCAGGAACGCCGACGTCACCAGCCGGTAGTACTGTCCGTCAGCGACGGCCGGCGGCCACAGGGCGAATTGCTTCTGCACGTCGGGCACCGCCACTTCGGCGATGAACGCCAGCACGTTGACGACGATCAGCGCGATCGTGACCACCGGCGCGCCCGACCGTTCCCGTCCCCCGAACGGAGTCCGCTTCTCCCGGATGGTGCGGGCACCGGCCTGGACGCACTCCACACACTGATGCCCGACCGCCGCGCTGCGCATGCAGTCACCGCAGATCGGACGTTCGCAGCGGGTGCACCGAACGTAGGTCTGACGGTCCGGATGCCGGTAACAGGTCGGTGCGGGGGGTGCGGGGGGTGTAGTCATCGCACCCAATCTTGCCCGCCTCACCAATTTGCTGTCGCGGCCGACCCGCTGGCGAGGCTATTCCCTCACCCGCCGAGTTGACCTACTGTGATTCGGGTGGAATCACACGGAAACCCTGAATTGGTGCCCGTCGAACATTTGCACTCCGGTGACCCCATCACCGATGGCGGTCAACGTTACATAGTTCTCGAGTCCAAGGCTGTCGGCGACAGTTGTGTGGTCCTTGAGCTGGAGTCCAGGGTCGACCACCAGCTGCAGGTCATCGAAAAATCCTTTCCGGCCGGATACCACGTCGGCAGGGCTCACCACCGAATTCTGTAGGCAATTCCGCGGCCCGGCATTGCCGGAAGGATATTGCGCTCAGTAGCCGTTCCGGACGGCTACCGCCCATTCATGTCACGTTATTCCACACTCAATTCCGCGGCGGCCGCACATCGTTGGGATCATTCGGATCCGGCTCGCCGAACCACCGGGACGGCTCGTGCTGGCCGTACTCGTCGTGCCAGTCCCACCACTCGTACGGCTTGGTCTGGGGGTAGCCCTCCGGAGAGTCCTCCCAGTCCTCCTGGCGTCCCAGCGCGGTCATGTCCAGGAAGCTCCAGGTGGTGCCCAGCGCCTCGTCACCCCGGTTATTGATGAAGTACGTGCGGAACACCCGATCGCCGTCGCGGATGAACGCGTTGGTGCCGTGCCATTCATCCACACCGAAGTCGGCGTCGAAGTCGTCGGTGATCGTGTACCACGGCATCTGCCAACCCATCCGCGCCTTGAGGCGCACGATGTCCGGCTGCGGCGCGCGCGAGGCGTAGACCAGCGTTGTGTCCCGGGCGTTGAGGTGGGCCAGATTGCCGACGTGGTCGGCCATCATCGAGCAACCGCGGCAGCCGTGATCGGGCCAGCCGTGGATGTCCGGCCCGAAGAAGGCGCGGTACACCAGCAGTTGCCGGCGGCCGGCGAACAGGTCCAGCAGGGTGGCCCTGCCGTCGGGTCCGTCGAATGCGTAGTCCTTGTCCACCGTCAGCCAGGGCATCCGGCGGCGCTCGGCAGCCAGCGCGTCACGAGCGCGGGTCAGCTCCTTCTCCCTGACCAACAGTCGCGCGTGGGCGTCGGCCCAGTCCTGCGGGGACACGATCTCCGGTGTCTTCATTGCGCTGCACTCCTTCCGTTCGACCGTCTCATCGCAGAGGCGCCAAGCCTGCCGCACTGAGCAGGTAGGCGTCCTGATCTCCTGCTCCCTTGCCGGCGATATCGCGCACCGACCGCCCAACCTGCTCAGGAGTCAGTATCGGCCCCAATGACTCGAGGTAGGCATCGATGTCGACGCCCTGCCGCTCGGCGTAGGCCGCCACCGCCTTCGCGCCCAGATCGGTCGCCGGCGTCAGGCGCGGCAGCAGCGAGAGGAAGTCGATGCCCAGCCCCGCGCGCGCCGATTCCTGCGCGGCGTAGCTGCTGATGAACCTGACGGTGGCCTTGGCGCCCGCGTAGCCGCCGCTGAGCGGGGACCCGTTGACCGCGGCGCCGCTGGAGATCGCGATCACCGAGCTGCCCGGGTCGAGCGGAAGTCGCAGCGCGGCTTGGACCCAGTGAAATGCTTGCGCGACATCGACATTCCAATTCTCGGTGAAGGTGTCCCAGGTCTGGTCCGGCAGGGCGGCCATCCGGGGCGCCAGCCCGGCGGCCAGCACGATGGTGCGGGGACGGTACTTCGCGATGGCCCGGCCCGCCACCGCGGAATCGGCGGCATCGGCCGCCAGCGCCTCGAATTTGTCGCCCAGTTCCTCGCGCAGCAGGTCCAGATGAGCGCGGCTACGGGCGATGCCGACGACGTGCGCGCCGGCCGCCGCCAACTGCGTGGCGATGGCCCGGCCGAATCCGCGGCTGGCGCCGGTCACAATCGCCGTGGTGCCGTTCAGTTCGTTCATGGTGGTGCTCACTTCCGTATCGGGTGGTGTTCTCCCCAATGCAGATACGTCGCGGCCCCAGGATTCATCGCCGCGCAGGTCGATGACTTTTGACGGCAGGAGTTATCTATCCATTAGGGCGATCTAGTTGGGCAATCGCGAGGAGTTGGCTGTGCCGGAGCAGGACGAGTTCATGGAGCGCGCGGCGCCGTATCGCGCCGAGCTGATTGCCCACTGCTACCGGATGCTCGGATCGGTGCACGACGCCGAGGACCTGGTGCAGGAGACCTATCTGCGCGCCTGGCGCGGCTATTCGGCGTTCGAGGAGCGCGCGGCGTTGCGTACCTGGCTCTACCGGATCGCGACGACGGCCTGTTTGCGCGCCTTGGAAAACCGCGCCCGCCGGGTGTTGCCGGCCGGCGTGGGCCCCGACGCCGACCCCTCTTACGAGTGGCTGGAACCCATCCCCGACGCCTATTTGCAGAAAGCGCCGGAAGATATTGTTGCCGCCCGCGAAACCGTCCGGCTGGCGGTGGTGACCGCGCTGCAGGAACTGCCGGCACGGCAACGCGCCGCGTTGGTGCTACGCGAGGTCGTCCAATTCAGCGCCGCGGAAGTAGCCGAACTCCTCGAGACGACACCGGCGGCCGTCAACAGTTCCCTGCAGCGGGCCCGCGCCCGCCTCGCCGAGGTGTCCGCCGACCGGGACCGACCAGCCGAACCCGATGACGACGCGCGCAGAGAACTGCTCGACCGCTACTGCGCGGCCTTCGAGAATGCGGACATGGCCGCCCTGGCCGGTTTGCTGCAAGACGATGTCAGGCTCGAGATGCCGCCGCTGCCAATGTGGTTCAGTGGCCGAGACGCGGTGCTGGACTTCTTGACTACGCGTGCCCTCGCCCCGCCCGGCGACATCGTGATGGTCCGGACGGCCGCCAACGGCCAGCCCGCCGTCGCCGAATACCGGCGCAACACCGATAGCATCATGGCAGCCCACTCCATCCAGGTCCTCACCATTGTTCGTCGGGGCGGCGGTGCGGGACTGGCCGCGCTGACCGTCTTTCTCGATCCGACGCTCTTTCCCGCTTTCGGGTTGTCACTGACGGGGTAGCCCGAAGGCAACCCCGCGGGCCGTGTGGACAGGTCTCGACGGCACCGGAAGGATTGGCACGGTAGATGCAGTTGAAGGGTGACGGATGAAGATTCCGGGTGTGGCCGACATCGTCGGCACTCTCACCGGAGGGGCCACACAGGTCGTGCGTGCCGGCGTGCAGAGCGCCGCCGGCGCAGCCGGCGTCGTGCAATCGCTGACCAGCCCGATGACGGAACTGGTCGGCCCGGTCGCCCAAGCGGTGGCGCACACCACCGGCCGCGCGATCGGGCTGGGCGGGTCCCTCGACGGCGCCCCCGAACCGGTAACCCCGCCGGTGCGTTGGCAAAGCGGGCGACGCGTGCATCTGGACCTCGACCCGTTACTGCCGTTCCCCAGTTGGCACGAATACGCCGCCGTGATCGAAGAGCCGGTCCGCCGGATTCCGGGCGTCGCCGAGGCCCATGTCGAAGGGGCGCTGGGCCGGCTGGTCCTGGAAATCGCCGCTGCCGCAGACGCGGACGCCGTGCTGGACGAGGTGCGCGACACCGCCGCGGCGGTGGCTGCCGACCTCACCGAAGCGGGCGATGTCGTCGCGCCGCAGGCCGCCCCGTTCGCCGATCCGGGCAATCCGCTGGCGATCCTGGTGCCGCTGACCGCTGCCGCGATGGACGTCGTCGCGGTGGGTGCCGCGGTGACGGGCTGGTTCACCCGGCTGCCGGTGGCGCCGCGCAGTGCCCGCGCCGCGGCGGCACTGATCAATTACCAACCCCGCGTGGTGGCGGTGCTGGAGTCCCGGCTCGGTCGCGTCGGCACCGACATCGCGCTCAGCGGATCGACGGCGCTGGCCTACGGGCTGAGCCAGTCGGTGGGGACGCCGCTGTTGGACCTGCTGCAGCGGGGCCTGCAGCTCTCCGAGGCGGCGGCGCACCGCCAGCGGTGGCGGGAACGCGAACCCGAGCTTGCCTCCCCCACCCGGCCGCAGGCGCCGGTGGTCCCGATCCTGTCCTCCGCGGGAGCCGAATCGCAAGTGCCCCGCCACAATTGGGCGGCGGCCGCGGCCGGCGAAGCCTCGCACGTGGTGGTCGACGGCGCCATCGACTCCGCCATCGACACCGAAAAGGGCTCGATGCACGGCCCGGTGGAGGACTACGTGACGCAGGCCGCCAGCGGCTCGGTGGTGGCCGCGGCCGGTGCGCTGTTCGCCGGCGGGGGCGCCGCCGAGGCCGCCGAGGCGATCCTGGCCGGCGTACCCAAGGCCGCCCACCTCGGCCGTCAGGCGTTCGCCACCACCCTCGGCCGCGGGCTGGCCAATTCCGGGCTGCTGGTGCTCGACCCCGGCGCGCTGCGCCGGCTGGACCGGGTGAAGGTGGTCGTCATCGACGGCGCCGCCCTGCGCGGCGACCATCGCGCGGTCTTGCGGGCCCAGGGCGACGAACCCGGCTGGGACGACGACCGCGTCTACGAGGTCGCCGACGCCTTGCTGCACGGCGAGGAGGCGCCCGAACCCGATCCCGACGAGTTGCCGGCCACCGGTGCGCGGTTGAAATGGCAACGCGCGCAAGGATCTTCAGCGACACCCGCGCAGGGGCTGGAGCACGCCGAGCTGGTCTGCGAGGGCCGGCAGGTGGGCCGGGTCGACGTCGGGTGGGAAGTCGACCCCTATGCCATCCCGCTGTTGCAGACCGCACACCGCACCGGCGCCCGGGTGGTGCTGCGGCACGTGGCCGGCACCGAAGACCTCTCGGCCAGCGTGGGTTCCACGCATCCGCCCGGAACACCACTGCTCAAGCTGGTGCGCGACCTGCGGTCCGATCGCGGACCGGTGCTGCTGATAACGGCGCTCCACCGCGACTTCGCGTCGACCGACACGCTGGCCGCCCTGGCCATCGCCGACGTCGGCATTGCCCTCGACGACCCGAGAGCGGCCACGCCGTGGACCGCGGACATCATCACCGGCACCGACCTGGCCGCCGCGGTGCGGATCCTTTCGGCACTGCCGGTGGCCCGCGCCGCCAGCGAATCCGGGGTTCACCTGGCGCAGGGCGGCACCACGCTGGCCGGCCTGCTACTGGTCACCGGCGAGGACAACCGGACCAGCAACCCGGCGACCCTGCGGCGCTGGCTGAACCCGGTCAACGCCGCCGCGGCCACGGCCCTGCTGTCCGGTTTCTGGTCGGCCAGCCGGGTGCTGCGGCTACCCGACCCGTCGCCGCAACCGCTCACCGCCTGGCATGCACTGGATCCGGAGATCGTGTACTCGCGGCTGGCCGGCGGCAAGCGCCCACTGGCGGTCGAGTCCGCCACCCCGACCTGGCGGCGCCGCCTCGACGACCTGTCCTACGAGCCGCTGGTGGCGCCGCTGCGGGGGCCGGCCCAGATGCTGGCGCGGCTGGCGGCTGCCACCCGGGTCGAGCTCGGCGACCCGCTGACCCCGATCCTGGCCGTCGGCGCCGCGGCCTCGGCGATCGTCGGCAGCAACGTCGACGCGCTGCTGGTCGCCGGCGTGATGGGCGTCAACGCGCTGACCGGCGGCGTGCAGCGGCTGCGCGCCGAGGCCGCCGCCGCGGAATTGTTCGCCGAGCAGGACCAGCTGGTGCGTCGCGTGGTGGTACCGGCGGTGGCGACCACCCGACGCAGGCTGGAGGCCGCTCAGCACGCCACCCGCACTGCCACCGTCTCGGCCAAGAAGCTGCGACCCGGCGATGTCATCGACCTGGCCGCACCGGAAGTCGTGCCGGCCGATGCGCGCCTGCTGGTGGCCGAGGACCTCGAAGTGGACGAGTCGTTCCTGACCGGCGAGTCGCTGCCCGTGGACAAACAGGTCGACCCCGTCGCCGTGAACGACCTGGAGCGGGCGTCGATGCTGTTCGAGGGCAGCACCATCGTCGCGGGACGTGCGCGCGCCATCGTGGTGGCCACCGGGGTCGGCACCGCCGCGCAACGCGCGATCTCGGCGGTCGCCAACGTCGAGACGTCGGCCGGGGTGCAGGCCCGGCTGCGGGAACTGACCAGCAAGGTCCTGCCGCTCACGCTGGCCGGCGGTGCTGCGGTGACCGGTTTGGCGCTGCTGCGGCGCGCCTCGCTGCGTCAAGCGGTGGCCGACGGCGTCGCGATTGCGGTGGCCGCGGTGCCGGAGGGCTTGCCGTTGGTGGCCACCCTGTCCCAACTGGCCGCCGCGCAGCGGCTGACCGCGCGCGGGGTGTTGGTTCGCTCGCCGCGCACCATCGAGGCGCTGGGCCGGGTCGACACCATATGTTTCGACAAGACCGGCACGCTCACCGAAAACCGGTTGCGGGTGGTGCGCGCCGTGCCGGCCGGTTCGGCACCCCAGGATCCGTTCCCCGAGCCGACCGATCAGAGCTACGCCGAGGTGCTGCGGGCCGCCGCGCGCGCGTCCACGCAGCCGCAGGACGGCGAGGGTCACGCGCACGCCACCGACGAAGCGATCATCAACGCGTCCCTGTCGCTGAACGGACACGAGAACGGGGACTGGACGATCCTGGCCGAGGTGCCCTTCGAGTCGAGCCGCGGTTACGCCGCCTCGATCGGCATTGGGACCGACAGCGACTCGGCACCGATGCTGATGGTCAAGGGCGCACCCGAAGTGATCCTGCCGCGCTGCCGGTTCGACAACGCGGAACACGATCAGGCACAAGCGGATTCACTGGTACGCAGCCTGGCCGAGCAAGGTCTGCGGGTACTTGCGGTGGCGCAGCGCCCGTGGGCGAACGGGACCAGCCAGGAAGAGGAGACCGACGCCGATGCCGTCGACGCCGAGGCCCACGATATGGAACTGCTGGGATATGTCGGCCTGGCCGACACCGCGCGGGAGTCGGCGCGACCGCTGATCGAGGCGCTGGTCGAGGCCGAACGCAACGTAGTGCTGATCACCGGTGACCACCCCATCACGGCACGGGCCATCGCCCGGCAGCTGGGCTTGCCCGAGGACGTGCGCGTGGTGACCGGGGCCGAGTTCGCCAGCCACGACGAGGAGGGGCACGCCAAGCTCGCCGCCGACGTACAGGTCTTCGCCCGGGTGAGCCCGGAGCAGAAGGTGCAGATCGTGGCCGCCTTGCAGCGCTGCGGCCGGGTTACCGCGATGGTGGGTGACGGTGCCAACGACGCCGCCGCCATCCGGATGGCCGACGTCGGTATCGGGGTCAGTGGCCGCGGCTCCTCGGCCGCCCGTAGCGCAGCCGACATCGTGCTCACCGACGACGACCTCGGTGTGCTGATCGACGCGCTGGTCGAGGGCCGCAACATGTGGGCCGGCGTGCGCGACGCGGTCACCATCCTGGTCGGCGGCAACGTCGGTGAGGTGCTGTTCACCATCCTCGGCACCGCATTCGGCCAGGGCCGCGCGCCGATCGGAACCCGCCAGTTGCTGCTGGTCAACCTGCTCACCGACATGTTCCCGGCGCTGGCCGTGGCGGTCACCTCGCAGTACGACGACCCCGAGGAAGACGAGGGGCTCACCGACGACCAGGTCGACGACGCTCGCCTGACCCGTCAGCTCGAGGTGCTCAACCAGCCCAAACCGTCGCTCGGCGATTCGCTGATGCGCGACATCGTGAACCGCGGCGTCGTCACCGCCGCCGGCGCCACCACCGCGTGGGCCATTGGACGCTGGACCCCCGGCACCGAACGGCGAACGGCCACAATGGGTCTGACCGCGTTGGTGACCACACAGCTGGCCCAGACGTTGCTGACCCGCCGACACAGCCCGCTGGTGGTGGCCACGGCGCTGGGCAGTGCCGGAGTGCTGGTCGGCATCATCCAGACACCCGTGCTGAGCCAGTTCTTCGGTTGTACGCCACTGGGTCCGGTCGCCTGGACGGGTGTCATCGGCGCCACCGCAGGCACCACCGCCGTCTCGGTGCTCGCACCGCAGTGGCTGTCGAAGGCGGTCGGCGCGGTGACACCCGAACCCGAGGAAGGCTCAGCGGCCCAATAGCTTTGGGCCGAGTTGTCAGTGCCCCTCCCTACGATAGGGGTATGTCAGCGAGCACGCCGCAGGACATCGTCGAGGTTCTCGACGGGCTCGAGGCGTTCGCGGATCGCTTGGGGGCGTTGGATTTCGACGCCTGCGGTACGGGTGAGTTGCTGTCGATCATCGAGGGTATGCAGCGGGTGGTGCGTAAGTTGCGCGTGCCCGGGCATGCGGTGGTCAACCAATTGGGCGTGGTGGCCACCGGATACGAGTTGGGTGGCACGCTGGGTCAGGCGTTGGCGGATCGGTTGCGGATCACCAAAGCCGAGGCGGATCGGCGTATCGCCGAGGCCGCGGTGCTGGGTCCGCGCCGCGCGCTGACCGGCCAGCCGCTGCAACCGGTGCTGGCCGCGACCGCGGCCGCCGAACGCCGCGGGCTCATCGGCGACGCTCAGGTGGGGGTGATCCGCAAGTTCTTCGCCACCTTGCCCGACACCGTCGATGCGCCCGCGCGGGCCGAAGCCGAGGCCAAGCTGG
>NZ_LZKQ01000329.1 GCF_001668675.1 Mycobacterium asiaticum
CCGACAACCGCATGGTCGAACTCCGCAACTACCTCACCCGCCGAAACACCCACGGCGACACCGAATGGATCCCACCCAAACACCTCGACCACCGACGCCCCCGCATCAACTGCATGCACCACCCCGAGAAACCGCTCAAACCCCAAAAAGACGAGCCGGTTTGACGACCGGGAAGCTAGCCGGATAGTTCCCGGCGCACCACCTTACCCGCCGGATTGCGCGGGATGCTGGAGACGATGTTGATGTCTCGCGGCTGCTCGAAGCGAGAAACCTTGCCTCTCAGGTACTCCCGCAGCGAAGGCGCGTCGGCGTCACTGTCCGGACGGAGCACGATGAAGGCCGCGAGCCGGCGGCCGAACTGCTCGTCGGGAACCCCGACGACGGCGTTCTCGGCAACGTCCGGGTGGCCGGCCAGGGCGTTCTCCAGCGCCCGCGGATAGACGTTCTCGCCGCCGGAGACGATCATGTCGTCTTCGCGGCCAACGATGTACAACCGGCCCGCTTCGTCGAGGTAGCCCATGTCCCCGGTGCTGGTCATGCCGTCGATCACGGTCTTGCCGCCACCGCCGGTGTAACCCTCGGAAGACAACCCGCCGCCGACGAAGACGCGGCCGGTGACCCGGGGGCCGACGGGCTTGCCGCTGCGGTTGTAGATGCGCACCGGACACCCGGCGACGGGCCTGCCCACGGTTTCGGGGAACCGCCGGAGTTCATCCGGTGTCGCCAGCGATCCGATACCCACCTCGGTGGAGCCGTACAGGTTGTACAGGACGTCCCCGTAGGCATCCATGAACCGCCGGGCCAGGGCGGGGTCCAGTCGGTCGCCGCTGGAGATCACGACTTTCAGCGAGGACAACGGGTTTCGCGCTCGCACCCGCTGCGGCAGGTCCAGCATGCGGGCCAGCATGATCGGCACCGCGCTCATCGCCTCGGCGCGGTGCAGTGAGGCCTGTGCCAGCACGGCCTCGGCGTCGAAGCGGCGACGGGTCAGCACCGTACCGCCGAGTGCGATCGACAGCATCAGGATGCCGAACCCCAAACCATGAAACATCGGCGCCGCCAACGCGATCCGCGAGCCGACGCGCAGGCCGGTGCGGGCCAGCAGCGTCATGCTGACCCCGATGCCCGAACTGATCCGCGGTGTCCGCGGCACCCCTTTGGGGATGCCCGTGGTTCCTGACGTCAACAGCACCATCCGCCCGGACGGGGCCACCCGTGGACGTGACCGATTCTGCTGCGGGGCAACGGTTTGCGGATCGATGAGCTGCATCGGTTCGTCCGTCTGATGAATCTGGCCGGCGAATTCGTCGTCGCAGAACATCGTCCGGATCTGGTGTGCCCCCAGCGCTCCGGTCAACGCGTCCGTGCGGAACTCGGTGTTGACCAGAACTACGTCGGCACCCACCAGGGCCGTGGCGAACACCGCGGCCACGAAGTTGCGGCCGTTGCGGCACATGACACCAACCGGCTGCCCAGGCCGGACACCGGCGTCCAGCAGCTCGCCGGCGAGCGCCTCGGTCAGCGCCTGCAGTTCGCGGTAGCGCAGCGCGCCGTCGTCATCGACGATCGCGGTCCGGTCCGGCCACCGCGCCACCGAAACCGCAAGCACGGTATACAGATTCGTGCCTCCCCGGCAGATTTCGCGGGCCAGGCGCACCGCCGCCGCCGGGCTGGGCGGCCCGAGCAGACCCGAGGACAGCACCGCGCTGGCCGTCGTACCCACAACGCTTTCGGTCACGATGGCCCGCCGCCGGACTCGGCGAACAACCGGCTGTGCCAAATTCGGGCGGCGCGCTCGGCCGGTCCGGCGAGCAGCACCGAAGCCAGCTCCGCGGGCCCCAACCAGGGCGGTTCGTTGGTCCGAGGCCGGTCGATGATCGCCTTGGCGATCGAATCGGCGGCTTCGTCCGGCGTCAGACCGGGAAGCCTGCCCAACAACGGAGTGGGCTCGATCATCCGGGTTCGCACCAGCGCGAAGTACACCGTCGAGACGTCGATGCCGTCGCCGTGCAACTCCGGCGCCACGCTGCGCAGCCACCGATCGAAGGCACCCTTGGAGGCTTGGTAAGCACCCCACTGCGGGCCGGGCGCCACGCGTACGCCCACGCTCGAGACGTTCACCAGATGGCCCCGGCCGGTTTCGCGCATCGCCGGAAGCAACCCGAGCAGCAGCCAGACCGGGCCCAAGTAATTGATATCGATGGTGCGCTGAAAATCGTGCGGGCGGTCGTACTGGTCGTGCAACGACCGGCGCAGCGACTTCCCGGCGTTGCTCACGACGATGTCCACGGCCCCGTGATTCTCGGTGATCTGTTTGGTCAGCACACTGACGGCGGCCTCGTCGCTCAGGTCGGTGGGGTAGACAACCGCCGCTCCCCCGCCGGTGTTGATCGCGGCAGCGACGTCGTCGAGGCGCTCGGCCGAGCGTGCCACCAGCAACACGTTCGCTCCCGCGGCGGCCAGCTTGCGGGCGGTCGCCTCACCGATCCCGTACGACGCTCCGGTCACCAGAACCGTCCTGCCGGAGACGGCGTCCCGCAGCTTGTCGGGGTCGGATTCCCGCGCCGGGTTCGCAAATCTGCTGGCAGCGGCATCAATCGCCTGCAAGACCAGATTCATCGACGCGTCCTCGGTTGGGTGTCGGGACTACCTGACCCCTATCTTGTACCCACATGACCCATGGTCACAACGGTGGGCGAGGGCGCGTCTTAGGACTGCGAAAATTATGGACGGCTACCGCGGTGGCCGTACCTGCGGCGGAATCTTTCGACCCGGCCGGCGCTGTCGAGGGTTCGCTGGGTACCGGTCCAGAAGGGGTGTGAGTCCGCCGACACCTCCACGATCACCAACGGATAGGTACGCACGCCCGCTGGGGTGTCCCACTCGATGGTGCGGTTGCTGGTCAGCGTCGATCGGGTCAGGAAGGTCGCGCCGGTGTTGGCGTCCTGGAACACCACCGGGTGATAGTCGGGGTGGATGCCGGCCTTCATCCCTGCTGCCCGTCGGCGCGGTGGGCGGTGAACTCGCCGCCGGCGTCCGGCGTCTCGTGGCAGGGGTCCTGGTGCCAGTCGCCGAACGGATCGTGGTACTCGCCCCAGCGGTGCGGATCGGCCATCTCTGCGTCAGTGAGCAGGGCGTCGTGCAACGCCGTCCGCACGTCGATGGGGTCGGCACCGCAGACCAGTACGGTCATCGCGGTGTGGCGGTCGCCATGGCGGTATTCCCATATCAGTTCGGCGAACAGTCGCCGCTCGGGATCGGCCGATGCGACCTCCGCGGCGGTCATGGCCGCCAACCACTTCCCCGCCGAGGCGACCCGCAGGCCACCGCCGGCCGACTCGAGCCACATCACCTGGTCGAGCCGGTTGGCGAGCCAGAGCCGTCCCCGGGTGCGGATCACCCCGTCCAGCAGGACGTCGACCGCGGCATGCAAACGCTCCGGATGAAACGGTCGGCGCGCGTTGAACTCGACGATCTGCACGTTTCGATCGCGGGCGAGCGGGGGCAGTCCGGCCAGCAGCGGGGCGTGCGGGTGATCGCTGCGGCCGCGCCGGGAGTACTCGTCCAGATTGGCCAGCGCCAGCTCCACGCGGTCCACGCCGACGGTGATTCGCGCCCGGGGAGCCAGTCGGCGTAGCACCGCCAGCGTTACCGGCTCCGGATGCGTGAGTACCAGCACGTCGGCGAACTCGGCCTGGCTGACGGCCGCTTGGGCTACCGTGCGGCCGTCCGGCAGGACGCCGTCCCCAAGGGCATCGGTCAGCCATTTGACCGAATCGACGCACGTCACCACTCCGGCAATGGCCACGTCCAGGGCCGCCGGACCGTCCAGGAAGCCGGGGCCGATCCGGACGTGGACATGGTTGATGGCCCAGCAGACCGGTTCCGGTTCCAGCCACGCCGCCAAGTGCACGACGATGCGCTGCACGTTGGAGCGCCGATGCAATTTGCGCAGCAGCACCAGCAAGTCGTTGCGGACGGTGCAGGACAGGCAGCCGCGGGCCAGTTCCAGAACGTCCTCGGTGCTGTTGAGCTCGCCGTCCTCCAGGCTGATCACGGCGCGGCGTACCACGTGTCCGTCGAAGCGGTGCTCGACGATCACCGTCCCCGGCTGACCCAACAGGAGTCCGGTTACGTCATCGGTTGGGCCCTGGCCGGCGACAAGCAGGACGGGAGTCCGCATCTTCACCCCTTATTGAAAATGATTGTCATTAAGCTCCGATCAGGCTACAGTCCGGGGCACGGCTTGTCGAAAGCGAACCAACCAGCCAGGGAGTCACACCATGTCCGCAAGGTGCCAAGTCACCGGCCGCACAGTGGGTTTCGGCAACGCGGTGTCACATTCGCACCGCCGCACCCGACGGCGGTGGTCGCCGAATCTGCAGCACAAGACCTACTACCTGCCATCCGAAGACCGCCGCATCCGGTTGCGGGTCAGCGCGAAGGGCATCAAGGTCATCGATCGCGACGGGATCGAAGCCGTGGTCACACGGCTGCGCAGGTCGGGTGAGAAAATCTGATGGCGCGCAACGAGATTCGACTGACCGTCAAGCTGCGTTCCACCGCCGGCACCGGCTATACGTACGTCACCCGCAAGAACCGCCGCAATGATCCCGACCGGCTCATCCTCACCAAGTACGATCCGGTGGTGCGCCGCCACGTCGAATTCCGCGAGGAGCGCTGAGCCCTTTCGTTACCGCGGTCGGTTGTGCAGCCGGCGCGGATCGACACCGACCCGGGCCCAGGCGTCGGCCGCCCAGCTGGCGTAAATCATCCGCACCGGCAGCCGGTTGATCAGCGGGTTGAGCGCCCGCATGAAGGCAGCGAATCGCTGAAAACGCCTCTCCTTCTTGTCATTCCACTCCAGATCGCACACCTCGCGCATCTGCGGCGGGCATGTTCCGACGATGACCAGGCGGGCGTAGGCGTTCACCGGCGCGGTCAGCAGCCGCCAGAGCGGCTTGGGAACTTTGCGGGGACCGGGAATGCCCTTGCGGATGTAGCCGGTGCCGTAGCGGACGGTCTTGTGCGGGATGAACCGGTCGAGCATCCCGTCCCAGTAAGCAACGAACTCGTCGTAGGTCTGCGGTTGACCGCGGTCACTCACGCCGTAAAGGCTGTACCAAACCTTGCTCTCGACGAAGATCTGTTCCTTCTCGGCATGCGAAAGTCGCCGGATGAACATGTCGGCGTTGTAGATGACCTGATCGACGAACGTGGCGTGCGCCCAATAGAACAGCTCCGGGTTCAGGGCGTGGTACCTTGAGCCGTCGCTGATGGTGCCCTTGATCGGTTTGTGGAAGTCGCGCACGGTGCGGCCCCATTTGTGCGGGTCCTCGGAGTACACCGTCTTCATGAGCGGCGGCGCGGTCCGTTTGGCCCGGCCCAGGGTGTCGCTGAAGATCACCGAATGAT
This sequence comes from Mycobacterium asiaticum, assembly GCF_001668675.1. GTDB lineage: Bacteria > Actinomycetota > Actinomycetes > Mycobacteriales > Mycobacteriaceae > Mycobacterium > Mycobacterium asiaticum_D. Next base: position 5,416 of record NZ_LZKQ01000329.1, read on the forward strand.
CGAGCACACCTTGGGCGAGTTGCTCGATGCAATTCTCCGTCCCGGCAACGCGCTGGAACCCGAAGATTTGGGTGCGGACGTCGCCATAGAACTTCCAGATCAGTGAATCGGGCCCGAGCACAGGTGACTGATCGGGGACCTCGTCCACCACCACGGGGGCGGCTTCCCGCACCCCGGTGTCGAAATCCAGTTCAGCCGTCATGGCAAATCCCCTCACCAGCACTCCCCCGCGCCCGTTTGTGAGTCAGAGAAACAAAATCGTATCTTTGTTTCAGAGCTTAGCATGATCAGTGTGCGCCCCGAGTGCGCCGTGTGGGGGTCGTGGGTCCGTGAAAATTCGTGAGAGCAACCTCGTTGCCGATCTCGACAACACCATCCTGGACACCGCGCGGGCCGTCTTCGAGACGTACGGCGTGCGGCGCGCGAACATCGGCGACGTCGCCGCCCGCGCCGGTGTCAGCCGCAGCACGATCTACCGGCGCTTCCCCACCAAGGACGAACTCTTCGAAGCCGTTGTGCGCCGCGAAGCCGAACTGTTCTTCACCACGCTGGACCAGGCCACTACCGGCCGGAACCCCGCGGAAGCGGTCGTCGAGGCGTTCGCACTTGGCGTGCGACTGATCGAGGATTCGCCGCTGTACTCCCGCATCGCCGACAGCGAACCGGAGCTGTTCGGCATGTTCTCCCGCTCGCACGTCTTCCCGATCGGCCAGTTCGCCGACGGCATCGCGCACACCCTGCGCCGCTGTGGCGCCGACATAGACGACGCCGACCTGGCCAACATCGCCGACATCCTGCTGCGGGTCGCCGTCGGCATCATCTTCTTCCCAACCGACCGCCTCGATACGTCGGACCAGCAGGCCGTGCGGGACTACGCCGCGCGCTACCTGATCCCGATCATCAGCCGCCCCGGTGACATCCGGTAAGCGCCGCGGCGTGAATGGGTATGCCCACACCGACGCCGGTGTGGATCGAAGGTGCTTATGAACGACAAACCGTCCGCCGCCGAACGGCTCTCACCCCACGTGTTGCGCGAATACGCGGTGCTTGCCGACGGGGAGCGAGGAATCGTAGTGGGGCCACGCGGAGACTATTCGTGGCTGTGTCTGCCCCGGTGGGATAGTCCCGCCGTGTTCAGCTCACTGCTGGGCGGTCCGGGCGGTTACACCGTCTGTCCCGCTGAGCCACGATTTGTTTGGGGTGGCCACTACGAGGAGCGATCACTGATCTGGCGGTCGCGCTGGGTAACAACTGACGGAATCGTTGAGTGCCGGGAAGCGCTGGCGTTCCCGGGAGATCAGCACACGGCGGTGTTGTTGCGTCGCATTATCGCGGTCGATCGACCGGCACGCGTGTTTGTCGCACTTGACTTGCGTGCCAACTTCGGCGCCGAGCGCATCCGCGACCTTCGTCTCGACAGCGGGGTCTTCACGGGCCGCTCGGGACCGCACCGGTTCCGCTGGACCGGCGCCCCCAGCGCACGGGTGTGTTCAGACGGTTCGCTGGCGGCAACGATCGACGTCTCCCCAGGAAAGGACCACGATCTGGTCCTGGAAGTTTCCGATCAGGAGCTGACGTGGAAGCCGGCCCGTCCGCAGGACGCCTGGCGACAGACCGAAAACGCTTGGCGCGAAGCGGTTCCGACCGTCACGGGGACGCTGGCTGACGTCGATGCGCAGCTCGCCTACGCGGTGCTCCGCGGACTGACGAGCAGCAGCGGCGGAATGGTCGCGGCGGCCACCATGTCGCTACCCGAGCGAGCCCAACAGGGCCGCAACTACGACTACCGCTATTGCTGGATACGCGACCAGTGCTACGCAGGGCAGGCGGTGGCCGTGGCCGGCGCCTCCCCGCTGCTCGACAATGCGGTTCGCTTCGTCAGCGAGCGTGTCCTGACCGACGGCCCGGATCTCAAGCCGGCCTACTCGGTTGTCGGCGGCACGGTACCGCACGAACAGACGCTCGACCTACCGGGATATCCCGGCGCTACGGTCAAGAGCGGGAACTGGGTAACCGAGCAGTTCCAGCTCGATGCGTGTGGTGAAGCGCTGCTGCTGTTGGCGTCGGCGGCGTGTCTCGATCGCGTCGATACCGGTCACTGGCAAGCAGTTCAGACCCTGGCGAGCACAATCAAGGGGCGATGGTCGGAGCCCGACGCTGGAATCTGGGAACTGGACAACCAACGTTGGGCGCATTCGCGATTGACATGCGCCGCCGGATTGCGTCGCATCAGCGAGGTGGCACCGCGCCGAGAAGGTGACGAATGGCGCCAATTGGCGGATGCGTTGGTCGCCGATACCGCCTCGGACTGCCTGCATATCGACCGCAGATGGCAACGAGCACCAAAGGATTCGCGGGTAGACGCATCGTTGCTCATCCCGTCGATCAGGGGTGCAGTGCCCGCCGATGATCCGCGGACGGTCGCCACACTGGAAGCGGTGCGCGCCGATTTGGGCCGGCATGGCTTTGTCTATCGCTTCCAGCCCGACGAACGCCCGTTAGGCGAGGCAGAAGGGGCGTTTCTGCTGTGCGGTTTTCTGATGGCCCTGGCGGACTACCAGCAGGGCAACCTGATCCAGGCGGTGCGGTGGTTCGATCGAAACCGCACCGCCTGTGGGTCACCAGGTTTGTTCGCCGAAGAATTCGACGTCGTCCAGCGCCAGTTGCGCGGTAACCTGCCGCAGGCGTTCGTCCACGCGCTGCTGTTCGAGTCGGCACATCGCCTCGCCCGTGCCGACTCGACGACGGTGGGAGCGGGCACCGGAACGCCGTCAAAATAGCGCGTTTGTCGCAGCTTTCGCCGGGTACCTCACCCGGGTGGTCGGTTTCGTCGGACGACTATGGCTCAAGACCCGGCTTGGCGTTCTGTCGTCCAGATTTCTCACCCTGGACGGTTGGGTAGCCTTCAATCTGCCGCGCACCGTGACCGCGGTCGGGCAAGGACTCCTGGCCGGACTGGCGGGGGTTCACGTCTATCTGCTCAGCACCGAACCCGGATTGCCATGGTATTTCGTCGGCTACGCCGTTGCACTGGTCGCCGGCTGCCTGATCGCGGCGGTTGCCATGGTTGCGAACATGAATCCCTCGGTACCGCAGCGTGGTTGGTATGTAGGCAGCTTGATTTGCTGCGCTTTTCTCGGACTCTATGTGCTGAGCCGGCTGATCAGCCTGTCTGGCCTCGAGGCACTCACCGGACGCTGGGACGTCGCGCCTGTGACGCTGGCGATGGCCTTGGCCGTGGCCTTCCTAGCCGTGCACACCACCGTTCTGTCGGGGATCAACGCGGCGTACCCCCACCGGCAGAACTGGCAAGACTGAACGGAACAGCATGACAAGCTTGGACTACCCGGCATGGCTGCGAATCGAGCACTGGGTCAACGTGCTGTTCGTGACGTTGATCATTCGCAGCGGCATTGAAATCCTTGCCACCCACCCCAAACTGTATTGGCATGACGACAGCAAACCCGGCAGCGAGTGGGCGAGATTCACCCGCAAGGTGATGCCGCGGGACCGGTTGTACGACACCCTCGATGAGGAAGAGGACTATCACCCGGTCATCGCGCTTCCTGGTCGCGCACAGTTGGGCATGGGCCGCCATTGGCATTTCTTCTCGGTGATCGGCTGGATTCTGCTGGGGCTGTCCTACTACGTCCTGTTGTTCGTAACCGGCCAATGGCACCGCTACTGGCCCGCCTCGTGGTCGATCCTCCCCGAAGCATGGGACGACATCGTGACTTACCTGAGTTTCAACCTACCGCCGCTGCTGCCGGGAGAACCATTCGACGCGATCCAGAAGCTGACCTATGCGGCGGTGATCTTTTTGCTCGCCCCGTTCCAGATACTCACCGGCGCAGCGCAATCGCCGGCGATCGCGGCTCGGTTCCCTTGGTATATCCAACTTTGGGGCGGCCGCCAGTGGGCGCGCAGCCTGCATTTTCTTGGCCTGGTGGCCTTCCTCGTGTTCATTGCGATTCACCTGTCGATGGTTTTTTTCTGGGGATGGGGCCCCCTCACCGCCGCAATGATTTTCGGTTCGGTGCGCAACACCACGTTGGCCACCCTGCTGTCGCTGGCGATCATCGCGTTGATCATCGCCATTCACGCGGCGGCGACAATCTGGAGCCTTCGTAGGCCTCGGTCGGTACAGCGCGTACTCGGCTCGGTGGTCAACGCGGCCCGGCGCATTCTTCTTCGGCCGCTGGACTCTCGACAGAGCTATCCGCCATCGAAGATTTCCCCATCCCACCGCGTCAATGGAAAACCGCCTGCCAGCATCGAATACAAGGTGATGGCCGTGCACAATTTCATCGATTGGCGGTTGCGCGTTGGCGGTCTGGTGGAGAATCCGGTGACCTTGGATCTGGCCGCGCTGCGTGCGCTGAACGGACGGCAGACCCAGCGGGTGTTGCATCACTGTGTGCAAGGTTGGACGAGCATCGGCGAATGGAGCGGTGTTCCACTGGCACGGCTGGCGGAGCTGGTGCGACCACTCCCCCAAGCTCGATACGTCTGCTTTCTGACGATGCAGGACAACGATCGAGACGAGCCCGCCTCCCACGGCGGCGGACAGTTCTACGAAGTGATGGATCTCGAATTGGTCTACAAACCGCAGACTTTGCTGGCCTACGAAATGAACGGCCGGGCATTACCGATCCAGCACGGCGCACCGTTGCGATTGAGGGTCGAGACGCAAGTCGGTTTCAAGATGGCCAAATGGATCGATCAGATCGAATTCATCAACGATTACGCCGGCATCGGAAAGGGTGCCGGGGGCTGGCGCGAGGACAACGTCTTTTACGACAAGAATGTGGAGATCTGACATGGCCGACGACGCCCCGGTCTCACCCGAACTGATCGACCTGACTGACGCTTGCCGACAACGGGTTTCCGACCAGATCAACGCCAAAGGTGGCTACTGCGAAAGCTGCGCCGGTACCGAGTTCACTATCGGTCGTGCCCTTCCGCTGGGATTTCTTTTCCTCAACGAGGACCATGACGCCTACCTGGTGGCCCTGAGCTGCCGAACCCCAGGCTGTCCGAAGCCACGCACCGCGATCGCACTCCACCACGACGAGATCTTCACCCTCGCCGGACAAGGCGCCGCAGACTCGTAACCCAGCCCCGGTGGCCGGCGATTCGCGGTGCTGGCGAATCGAATTCGGGTTGCGTCAGTCCGAATCGTGCGATCAGTGCGGACAGCCCGCGAAGCTCAGCGCACAGCGATTCGAATCGACGCTGATCGTCCTCTGCGAGTAAGTTGAGCGAACTGTAGTGCACCAGCCGCGGAAGGCGCCCAGCCAGAGCGGTACCCCACCGGATGCTGAAGTCGTAGATCTCGCCGGCGCCCACCGATTCTCGTTGGCCCAGCCGCTCGAGCACGTTGATCTGTTCGCGGAGGAACTCGACGTCGCCGTCGATGTTCACCGGCATTCGACCCTCCTGCGCTCAAAGCCGCGGTTTGGCAACACTGACCACATAGGGTGTGCCCCGCAACGTGAGGTACACGCGATGCGGACCGACGGCCAGCCCCGACAACGGCGCGGACCGTGACGAACCGGGAAGACCAGCGCGATAATCCACGACACGGATTATCGGGATTTTCTTGCCCGGGTAACCGGTGAAGCTTGCCGTCTCAAGCACCACCAGTTGGCGATTGGTCGCGGCGTAGATACGGGTGTCGTCGGTACCGATCTCCCGCAGCGCCGCCGGCAACTCCGCGGTGCCCAACACTTCCAAACCCTTTCCCCCGCGGCGGGAATCGACGGCATACAACGTGTTGTCATCGCGGCCGGCGACATAGCTGCGCGCCACCTGTGTTCCGTCCCCCGCCGATACCGTGACATCCATGCCGATCACGCCGCGTAGTTCGGGCGGTGACGAGGAACCCTTGTAGTGACGAATTCCTGATGGACTATAGGCCTGGTATTCGATCGACCGGCCACGGTTGGTCCCGTCGATCGAGTGTGCCGGGGCACCGGCGATTGTGGCCGCAGGCAGTTTCCGGTACCCGTACTCCTCAACCGGCGTTACCGTCGTCCCGTCCGCGGAAAGCGCCAGCAGGATCCGCATGCCCGCGTCCTCGGCGAGGTAGGCGGGCGCGGGACCGGCATCGACGGAGCCGACCGGACGCAGGCTGGTCAGGTCCACTACCGCAACCACACCGGACTTTGGCTGCGGGACGTAAAGCTGGTTGTCATCTTTTCGACTGATTTGAATGTTGCGGCCGGCGGCCATCGGCGGCGAGAGCCGCATGCGGACATTGCCCGAGTTGGCGGGGTCGGCCAGTACGGCAACCCGCTGATCATCGGTCAGCGCAACCAGCGCGTGCTCACGGTATGACCAGACCGGGGCGTGCAGCGCCGACTCGACCCTCGTCACCATGACCTCTGGTTCGGTTTCCAGTGACTGCCCCGCCGAGGCACAAGCCCCGACAAGCAGGGTGCCCGCGGCGATCGCGCCCAGCCGACGCACCCTCCGGCGCGGTGTCTGCTGGCGGGCCGCCGCGGTTGCGGTCACGGCCCCAGTGCAACCATTCTCTGGCGAGCCGCGGTGAACGCACGGGCGCCATGAAGTAGCGCGGCGCGGTCGTCGTCGTCCATTTGTCCGACAACCGATTTCAGCGCATCTCTGCGGAGAGTGAGCAATTCCGCGAGGATGGCGCGGCCGCTTGCGGTCAGTTCGAGCAACGTGGCGCGGCGGTTCGCCGGCGCCACCCGACGGGTGATCCAGCCTGCCTCGGCGAGCCGGTCGCTGAGCCTGCTCGCGGTCGACGGCAGCAGATTCAGGTCCTCACCCAGCTCAGTAACCAGACTCGGGCCCAGTCGCTCGAGCGACTGAAGCGCATGCAACGCACTAAGACTGATCTTCTTCTCCATTTGCTCCAACACCCCGACGTTGATTTCAAGGAATCCTCGGGTCGCCGATTCCAGCTCCGTGGCGAGGTCATCGAGACCATCCGTTGCGGCGTCGGGGCGGCTCCTGTTCCGCGTTGAGGCCATGCCGCTCCCTTCTGACAGCACAATACATCCTGTGCTCAAAACTTGCGACAAGAAAATCCCGTCAAATGCAAATTGTGCGTTATGCACGAAGTCGGCGTATGGTCGTTCGAGAGAGGCGAATTCGGCCGGAAGGGGGCGTATGACTTCGTCACGCACTGTCGTTATCACCGGAGCAAGTGCCGGGATCGGCCGGGCCACCGCTCGGCTGTTCGGGGCTCGAGGCGATAAAGTCGGCCTGCTCGCTCGTGGGTCTGCCGGCCTGGATGGTGCCGCCAAGGATGTCCAGAATGCCGGCGGGCAGGCACTGGCCATTCCGACCGACGTCGCTGACTACGACGCGGTCGAGGCTGCCGCCGGCGAGATCGAGCGCGCATTCGGTCCCATCGAGGTCTGGGTCAATGTCGCGTTCGCCTCGGTATTCGCCCCGTTCCACGAGATCACCGCTGCGGAGTACCGCCGCGTCACCGAGGTCAGTTACCTCGGATTCGTCCACGGAACCATGGTCGCCATGGCGCGCATGCGGGAGCGTGACGTCGGCACGATCGTCCAGGTTGGCTCGGCCCTCGGGGCTCGGGCGATCCCGCTGCAATCCGCCTACTGCGGGGCCAAACACGCGATAAACGGGTTCACCGAGTCGGTACGCACCGAATTGTTGCACGAGCACAGCAACATTCGGATCACTGTGGTGCAGATGCCTGCCGTCAACACCCCGCAGTTCTCGTGGGTGCTGTCCCGGTTACCGCGCCACCCGCAACCGGTCCCGCCGATCTATCAACCCGAGATCGCGGCGCGCGCGGTGGTCTTCGCCGCAGATCATCCCCGGCGTAAACATTATTGGGTCGGAGCGAGCACCGTCGCCACCATCCTCGGACAGCGGGTGGCACCGGCGTTACTGGACCGGTATCTGGCGAAAACCGGCTACTCCTCCCAACAGACCGGGCAGTCTGTCAGCCCCGAGCGCCCCCACAACCTGTGGGAACCTCGCGACGGCGATGCCGGCCAGGACCATGGCGCCCATGGCGCGTTCGACGATCGAGCGCACCACCGTGCCCCGCAGGTTTGGATTGCCCAGCACGCGCGCACGCTGACCGGCGTAGGCGCGGCGACCGCTGCCGCGACCGCGGCCCTGGCCGTCCGACACCGCCGATGAGCATGTCGGACTCGCCGTCCAGATTCATCGAGATATTTCGGATGATCTGGGGCGCAATGCTGTTGACCGCCCCGAGAGTTGTGTTGAGGTCGATTCACCGGGTCGAGGTCGACCAAAAGGCGGTGGTAATAGCCAGGATCCTGGGTGCGCGACACCTGGCGCAGGCAAGCCTTTCGGGAATCCGCCCCAGCCCTGAAATCATCGCCGCCGGAATATGGGTCGACAGCGTCCATGCGCTAACTGCACTGGGTCTGGCTGCCCTGGACCGGCGCCGGGCCCGAGGCGCACTCACCGATGCGTTCGTCGCCGCGCTGTGGGCGTTGTCGGGTGCGCACGACCTGGCTTCCGGCGGGACGCCACCACCGCACCGGCAGCGACTTCGCGATCGCTTAGCCCAATTGATCCTCCCGCGGTTGCCCGGTGGCCGACCACTACTGGATCGCGCCCAGCGTGCCAACGGGCAATCGCGGGACATAGCCAGAGTTGTTGCCTAGCAACAACAAACAAAGACTACGAGGAGAGTGATCATGTCTGACACCGTTGGTGATGTGCTGTTGTCCCGGCTCCGGGACTGGGACGTCAAACAGGTCTTCGGTTTTCCCGGAGACGGGATCAACGGTCTACTCGCCGCCTGGCAGCGAGCCGGTGACAAGCCTCAGTTCGTGCAGGCCCGGCACGAGGAAATGGCCGCCTTCGAAGCCGTCGGTTTCGCGAAGTTCTCGGGCGGCTTCGGGGTCTGCGTGGCTACCAGCGGTCCCGGCGCGGTCCATCTGCTGAACGGGCTGTACGACGCCAAGCTCGACCACGTGCCCGTGGTGGCCATTGTCGGGCAGACCGAGCGGTCCGCGATGGGTGGCTCCTACCAGCAAGAGATCGATCTGATCAGCCTGTTCAAAGACGTCTGTAGTGAATACGTCCAGATGTGCACCGTGCCAAAGCAATTGCCGAATTTGATCGATCGGGCTATCCGGATTGCCCTGAGCGAGGGTTGTCCGACCTGCATCATCGTCCCCTCCGACGTATTCGAGTTGAAATATGAACCACCCGAGCACGCTTTCAAGCAGGTCCCGTCCAGCCTCGGCCTCAGCCCTGCGCATGTGGTAGCCGACGACACCGCCGTCCGCGCGGCCGCCGACCTGCTCAACGCCGGCGAGAAGGTCGCGCTACTGGTCGGCCAAGGGGCCCGGGGTTGCGTCGACGAATTGACGCAGGTCGCCGACCTGTTGGGCGCCGGCGCCGCCAAGGCTTTACTGGGCAAGGACGTACTTCCCGACGACCTGCCGTGGGTGACGGGTTCGATCGGGTTGCTGGGTACCACCGCCAGCTGGCACCTCATGATGGAGTGCGACACGCTGCTGACCGTTGGGTCCAACTTCCCCTACACCCAGTTCTTGCCGAAACTCGACCAGGCTCGCGCGGTACAGATCGACCGTTCGGGTAAGTGGATCGGCATGCGCTACCCCTACGAGATCAATCTGGTCGGTGACGCGAAAAGAACTCTGCAGGCCCTGATTCCGCTGCTGGAACGGAAACCGGACCGCAGTTGGCGCGAGAAAATCGAGAAACACGTGGCCAAGTGGTGGAACACCGCTCAACGGCGAGCGATGACCGACGCCGACCCGATCAATCCCATGCGAATCTTCTACGAGCTGTCGATGCGGATGCCGTCCAACGCCATCGTCGCTGCCGATTCCGGGTCAGCGGCGAACTGGTATGCGCGGCATCTGAAGTTCACCGGCGGAGTCAGGGGATCGTTGTCCGGGACGTTGGCCACCATGGGTCCCGGGGTGCCGTACGTGATCGGTGCCAAGTGGGCGCACCCAGACCGTCCGGGTATTGCGTTGGTGGGCGACGGAGCCATGCAGATGAACGGTATGGCCGAGCTCATCACGATCGCCAGGTATTGGCGGCAGTGGGCTGACCCCCGATTGATCATCGCGGTATTGCACAACAACGACCTCAACCAGGTCACTTGGGAGATGCGCGCGATGGAGGATTCACCGAAATTCGAGGCTTCGCAGACGCTTCCGGACGTCGACTACGCCGCGTTTGCCCGCACGCTGGGCCTGCAGGCCGAAAACATCTGTGACGCCGACGCATTGGGTGGTGCATGGGAGCGCGCCCTGTCGGCGGACCGTCCGACCGTGCTGGACGTGCGGTGTGATCCCGACGTTCCCCCGATCCCGCCGCACGCCACCTTCGAGCAGGCCAAGTCCCTGGCCAAATCGGTACTCGGCGGCGACGAGGATGCGGCGGGTTTCATCAAGCAGGGAGTCAAGCAGAAGGTGCAGCAATATCTGCCCGGCGAGAAGAAGGGCTGACCATGAAGGTGATTGATGCTGCGTTGCAGGACATCCGGACGGGACGTTTCGAGCGGACACTCTCGGCGCTGACCGCGGCGGGTGCGGCGATAACCGCGGGCGAAATCTATCTCTCGCACGACGGAGCCAGTTTCGGCAACAAGATGATGTGGTGGCCGGTCGTCGTCCTGCCCACCGCGGTACCGGCCGGTGTGGCCGCCTTCTTCTCCCGTCGAGCGGCGAGAACCGTTCTACCTGCCGCCAGTGTGGCGATCGTCGTCAACGGCGTGCAGGGCACCTACTTGCACTGGCGGGGAATCGTCCAACGTCCCGGGGGCCTGACGAAATACAACATGGAGTCTGGCCCACCGGCATTCGCTCCGCTGCTGGCCTCACTGGTGGGGGCCATGGGCCTGCTAGCCGCGTTGCTGCGGCGGGAGGACCTCCCATTGCCCGGTGAAGGCAGCCGCTGATGCCCTTTCGCCCCCCGAATCAACACGCGATCACCCCCCAGGGTAGAGGTCGGTTTCCCGGCTTCGACGTGCTCGACCAGGCACACAAGTGGGACGACGTAACGGCGGGTGTGGTGTTGGCGCGTCTGGCGTTGCCGAACATGTTGTCGTTTTTCACCACGCACGAAGTCGGCATCGCCGCACCAATGCTTGACCTGCTGCTCGCCCAGGACGACGATCCAAGGGTGCCCGTCCTCGGGCTCATCGACACCCGCCTTGCGACGGCGGAGACCGACGGCTGGCACTACGACGACATGCCCGAAGACGGGCAGGCCTGGCGGGAGACACTGGCGGGGCTCGACGAGGACGCGCGCCGTAGGCACGGGAAGGGATATGCCGAGCTCGCCAGCAAGGACCAGGCCCGGCTCTTACAAGACGTGCAGGACCTGGCTGATGCGGGTGAATCTTGGCACGGCTGGACGGCGAATCACGTATGGAGCCTATGGACCCGGTATGCCACCACCGCGTTCTATTCGCATCCCTGGGCATGGAACGAGATCGGATTCAGCGGGCCGGCCTACCCGCGTGGTTATCTCAACCCCGGCATCAACACCCGTGAGAAGTGGGAGGTCGCCGATCACGACGATGTAGACCCGGTGCCGTTCGCCCGGCGGGTGGAGCGGGCCAGAAAGTGTGACGACGATCTGTCGGGCGGGAATAGCGGTGAGTGACTACCGCGCAATCCGCGCCCGCAACGAATCCGCCTGGCTCATTCCCAATGACGGATCGCGCACGAATCATCGCCTGCGCGCCGATATGCGGCGCTACTCCGAAGAGGACGAAGTGGACGTCGTGATCGTCGGAGCCGGCGCCGGCGGCGGCACTTTGGCGCAACGCCTGGCCCGAGCGGGATGGCGCACCGTGATGCTGGACGCCGGACCGTTCTGGGATCCCGACACCGACTGGGTCAGCGACGAACGTGCGTCGCACGTGCTGTACTGGTCCGAACCGCGACAGATCGGCGGATCCGACCCGGTTCCGTTGGGCTCGAACAACTCTGGTCGCGGGGTCGGCGGCTCGATGGTGCACTTTGCCGGTTACGTCCCGCGGTTTCACCCGTCGGATTTTCATACGTACAGCGCCGACGGGGTGGGTGCCGACTGGCCGATCGGATACACCACGCTGCGCCCCTACTACGAGCAGATCGAAGCCGAACTTCCTGTTGCCGGGGAGGATTGGCCCTGGGGTGACCCGCACACCTATCCCCACCGGCCGCACCCGGTCGGTGGGAACGGACAGATCTTCCTGCGCGGCGCGGCCGCTCTGGGGATTCCAACGCGGGTGGGTCCGGTCGCTATTCCCAACGGCCGATTCGGTAACCGGCCGCACTGCATCTACCGCGGATTCTGCATACAGGGCTGCAAGGTCAACGCCAAGGCCAGCCCCCTGATCACGCACATCCCCGATGCGCTGGCTCACGGCGCCGAGATCCGGCCCGACTGCCACGTGTCCCGGGTCCTCGTCGACGACCGCAGCGGTCGCGCCACTGGCGTCGAATACTTCCACGCCGGGGTCGTCCACCGGCAACGCGCCGCCGCGGTGGTGGTCGCCGGTTATTCGATCGAAACCCCCCGGCTGCTATTGCTTTCGGCCACCAACCGCTACCCGCACGGGCTGGGCAACGACCATGATCAACTCGGCCGCTACCTGATGGTGCAGGGTGCGCCCCAAGTCGCCGGACGGTTCGACGACGAGATTCGGATGTACAAAGCTCCGCCGCCGGAGGTCAGCACCGAAGCGTTCTACGAGACCGATCCGACCAAGCCCTATAAGCGTGGCTGGTCCGTCCAAAACATCAGCCCGCTGCCCATCACATGGGCTGAACACGTAGCCGCACAGGGTCATTGGGGCACAACGCTACGCGAATACATGCGGGACTACGTGCACTGGGCAACCCTGGGCGCATTGTGCGAGCTACTCCCCCTAGCCCACAACCGGGTCACGCTGGCCGATGAAACCGACCGCCACGGACTCAAAGTGGCTCACTTCTCCTACTCCCAGTGCGACAACGACCGACAACTCATCGGCGCCGCCACCGACATCATGGAGGACATCCTGCGTGCGGCCGGTGCGCAAGAGGTGATCTCGATCGAGCGCTACGCCCACCTCGTCGGCGGAGCCAGGATGGCCGCCCGTCCACAAGACGGCGTGGTCGATGCGCAGCACCGAGTATTCGGTGTCGAGCGCCTCTACGTCGTCGACGGGAGCACGTTGCCCACCCAGGGCTCCGCCAACCCCGCGCTGACCATCATGGCGTTGGCCGCACGCGCCGCCGAACTCATGCAGGATCACGCGCGGACGCGAGCGGGGGTGCGTGAGGAGTCCCTCGCATGAGCCGTCCGGTGGACACCGTCGACACGGTCGACGTCGAGGTCTACACCGTCCCAACCCCCCGGCCCGAAGCCGATGGCACATTCCAGTGGGACGCCACCACGGCCGTCGTCGTGCAGGCGTGCGCCGGCGACACCACGGGGCTGGGTTGGACATACAGTTCCCCGGCGGCGGCCGCCGTTGTCGCCGAGGAGCTTTCGGAAGTAGTGATCGGACGGGACCCCGATGACGTCGCCGGCGCCTGGGACGCGATGCGTCGCAGCTGCCGCAACTTCGGTACCCGCGGCCTGGTCATGCAGGCCCTCAGCGCGGTCGATGTAGCTCTTTGGGACCTCAAGGCACGACTGCGCGACGAACCGCTGTCCACGCTGTTGGGTCAGAGCCGCGCGACGGTGCCGATCTACGGTTCCGGTGGTTTCACCACGCTGAACGAAGCGGAGCTTGGTGAGCAGGTGGCCGCCTGGCTTGCCGCGGGATGCACCGCGATGAAAATCAAGATCGGACAGGACTGGGGTGCCAACGGCCGGCGGGATCTCGAGCGGGTTCGCCAATTACGGGACCTCGCGGGTGACGGCGTGGCCTTGATGGTCGACGCCAACGGCGGCTACTCGGTGGGGCAGGCCCGCCGTATCGGTGCCGCGCTCGACGAACTCGGCGTCGTCTGGTTCGAAGAACCGGTCAGCAGCGACGACCTGGACGGGCTCAGTGTCCTGCGGCGCACCCTGAATTGCGACATCGCCGCCGGCGAGTACGTGTCCGATCTATACGAAGCCCGCCTGCTTACGCCGTCGGTGGATTGTTTGCAGTTGGACGCCACGCGATGCGGGGGATTCACCGGTTGGCTGGCCGCGGCAGCTATAGCCGCGTCGCGCAATCTGCAAGTGTCCGCCCACTGCGCTCCAGCACTGCACGCCTCGGTCGCAGCGGCCATCCCCAATCTTCGCCACGTCGAGTATTTCGTCGACCATGTCCGGCTGGAACCGCTCTTGTTCGACGGGGTGCCTGAGGCGGTGTCCGGGACCCTCATCCCGAACACCACCCGGCCCGGACACGGCCTGACGGTTGCGGCGCATGCCGACCGCTATCGCAGGTGATGGCTGACTAGCATGTAACCGTGGCCCAGGTGCCCTGGAACATCCGGACTCGCTACGCCACCTGCGGCGAGGTCGATATCGCCTATCAGGTGTTCGGCGAGGGTCCAATCGATTTGCTGGTGCTGCCCGGCCCGTCCATCCCGATCGACACCGTCGACTCCGAACCGTCGATGTACCGCTTCCACCGGCGCCTGGCGTCGTTTGCCCGGGTGATCCGCTACGACCAGCGCGGGATCGGCCTGTCCTCGCGGGTCTCCACCGACATGATCGGTCCCCGTTACTGGGCCAAAGACGCGATCGCCGTGATGAACGCCGTCGGGTGTGAGCGCGCGACCATCCTCGCCCCGGGCTTCACCACGATGACCGCGCTGGTGGTGGCTGCCGACTTCCCGGAGCGGGTGGCCAGCCTGGTGATCGTCAACGGCGCGGCCCGCACGCTGCGCGCGCCCGACTACCCGATCGGACACGAAATCGGCGAAGCGGACCCCTACACGACTATCGCGATCGAGCCGGACGCGGTCGAGCGGGGCTTCGACATCCTCAGCATCATCGCTCCCAGCGTCGCGGACGATAACGCCTTCCGCACCTGGTGGGACATGGCCGGCAATCGGGCGGCCTCGCCGAGCATGGCCCGCGCGATCATCACCGCCGTGCGCCAGGCCGACGTGCGCGACACCCTGGCCCGCGTGAGCGCGCCGACCCTGATCCTTTACCGCGACAACCGCAAGTTCAGCCCGATCGAGCATGGCCAGTACCTCGAAGAGCACATCGCCGGATCGCGGCTGGTCGAGCTGCCCGGCGAGGACACGTTGTACTGGGTCGGCGACACCGGTCCGATGCTCGACGAGATCGAGGAGTTCGTCACCGGCGTCCGCGGCGGCGGTGACGCCGAGCGGGTGCTCACCACCATCGTTTTCACCGACATCGTCGGCTCGACCGAACGGGCGGCCCAGCTGGGCGACAACCGGTGGCGCGACCTGCTGGACAACCACGACAGCATCGTCCGCCACGAGATCCAGCGCTTTGGCGGGCGGGAAGTGAACACCGCCGGGGACGGATTCGTGGCGACGTTCTCGAGCCCGAGCGCCTCGCTGGCCTGCTGCGACGCGCTGGTCGACGCCGTTCGGGTGCTGGGCATCGAGATCCGGGTCGGCATCCACGCCGGCGAGGTCGAGGTGCGCGGCGCTGACGTGGCCGGCATGGCGGTGCACATCGCAGCGCGCGTCGCGGCACTCGCCGGTCCCAGCGAGGTGCTGGTGTCCTCGACGGTGCGCGACATCGTCACCGGCTCCCGGCACCGGTTCTCCAACCGCGGCGAACGCGAACTCAAGGGCGTGCCCGGCCAGTGGCGGCTGTGCGCCCTGGTGCGGGAACACGCGGCCGTCCGGACCTGACACCACTTGTACGCTGGCAGTATCCAACTGCCGACCGGAGGAGTGCCGTGGCGACCCCGCTTGTGCAGGACTCCGGCCTCGGCGAGGCGCGGCGGGTCCGGCTCGACGTTTCCGGTATGTCGTGCGCGGCGTGCGCCAGCCGGGTCGAAACGAAACTCAACAAGGTGCCCGGGGTACGGGCGTCGGTGAACTTCGCCACCCGCGTCGCGACCATCGATGCCGTCGACGTCGCCGACGAGGACCTGTGCGACGCGGTGGCAAAGGCCGGCTACCAGGCGACCCTGCACACCGAATCGACGCCCGGGGCGACGCCGGCCCGCGACCCTGATGCGCAGCACGCCCGCAGCCTGCTGCGTCGGCTGCTGGTCGCCGCGGTGCTGTTCGTGCCGCTGGCGGACCTGTCCAGCATGTTGGCGATCGTGCCGGATGCCAGGTTCCCCGGCTGGGGCTACGTGCTGGCCGCGCTGGCGGCGCCGATCGTGACGTGGGCCGCCTGGCCCTTCCACTCGGTCGCGCTGCGCAATGTCCGCCACCGCACGGCCTCGATGGAGACCCTGATCTCGGTCGGCATCACCGCGGCCACCGGGTGGTCGCTGGCGACGGTGTTCTTTCCGAAGCAACCGCGCCAGACCGCGGGTGTCTGGCAGGCGATTCTGCACAGCGACGCGATCTACCTCGAGGTGGCCGCGGGTGTCACCGTGTTCGTGCTGGCCGGCCGCTATTTCGAGGCCCGGGCCAAGTCCAAGGCCGGCGGGGCACTGCGCGCCCTGGCGGCGCTCGGCGCCAAGAGCGTCGCCGTGCTGCTGCCCGACGGCGCGGAGCTGGTGATACCGGCCGATGAGCTCAAGAAGCGCCAGCGCTTCGTCACCCGGCCCGGTGAGACCATCGCGGCCGACGGCGTCGTTGTCGAGGGAACGGCAGCGATCGACACCAGCACCATGACCGGTGAGGTTAAACCGGTGCGGGCGCAGCCGGACGCCGCCGTGGTGGGCGGCACCGTCGTGCTCGACGGCCGACTGGTGATCGAGGCCACCGCGGTCGGTGCCGACACTCAGTTCGCGGCGATGGTGCGGTTGGTCGAGGAGGCTCAGGCGCAGAAGGCGCGGGCCCAGCGCCTCGCCGACCGCATTTCGGCGGTGTTCGTGCCGACCGTGTTCGCCATCGCGCTACTTGCCGGGGCGGCCTGGCTGCTCGCCGGCGCCGGCGCCGAACGCGCCTTCTCGGTGACCCTCGGGGTGTTGGTGATCGCGTGCCCGTGCGCGCTGGGCCTGGCCACCCCGACCGCGATGATGGTCGCGTCCGGACGCGGGGCGCAGCTCGGCATCTTCATCAAGGGTTACCGCGCCCTGGAAACCGTGCACGGCATCGACACCGTGGTTTTCGACAAGACCGGGACGCTGACCGTCGGGCAACTGACGGTCAGCACCGCGACGACGGCCGGCGGGCGCTCCGCCGACGACATCCTGGCCTGGGCCGCCGCCGTGGAGGCCGCGTCCGAACATGCCGTCGCCACCGCGATCGTGGCAGCCTCGCCGGACCCGGCCCCGGTCGACGACTTCTCCGCGGTCGCGGGCTGCGGCGTCTCGGGGCTGGTCGACGGACGCCGCGTCGAAGTGGGCAAGCCGTCCTGGATCACCCGGACCGCACCGGCCGATGCGGCGCTCGACGCCGCGCGCCTCGACGGCGAGAGCCGCGGAGAGACAGTGGTGTTCGTGGCTGTCGATGGCACGCCCTGTGCGGCGGTTGCGATCGCCGACACGGTCAAGGACTCCGCCGCCGATGCGGTCGCCGCGCTGCATCAGCGCGGGCTGCACACGGTCCTGCTGACCGGCGACAATCGAGCGGCGGCGGACACCGTCGCGGCGCGGGTGGGCATCGAGACGGTCGTCGCCGATGTCCTGCCCGAGGGCAAAGTCCAGGTGATCCAACGGCTGCGCGAGGAAGGCAAGACGGTCGCGATGGTGGGCGACGGCATCAACGACGGCCCCGCATTGGCCTGCGCCGATTTGGGATTGGCCATCGGCCGGGGAACCGACGTCGCGATCGGTGCCGCCGACATCATCCTGGTGCGCGACGATCTCGCCATCGTGCCGCTGTCGCTGGACCTGGCGCGCGCGACGATGCGCACCATCCGGATGAACATGATCTGGGCGTTCGGCTACAACGTGGCCGCCATACCGGTAGCGGCCGCGGGTCTGCTGAACCCGTTGATCGCCGGCGCAGCGATGGCGTTCTCGTCGTTCTTCGTCGTCTCAAACAGCCTGCGGCTGCGCAACTTTGGACCCCAGTAGGATAGTTTGCATGGCTGAACAGACATTCTCCGTCGACGGACTGCACTGTCAGGGGTGTGTGGACACCATCACCACCGCGTTGACGGCACTGCGGCCGGTGAGCGCGGTGCGCATCGAGCTGAACACCGAAGGCGCTTCCGCGGTGCACGTTTCGTCGAGCTCCGAGCTCAGCCCGGAGCAGGTGCAGGCCGCCCTGAAGGGCGAGGGCAACTTCACCGTGCGGGCTTGATGCCGCCCTACCGCCGCATCTTTGAGAGCTCCCGCAGCATCGCGTTGTAGGCCTCGAGTTCGTCGTCGGCGTAGTCGCTGTCGGCGTGCCGATCACTGCGCGATGCCACCTTGCGGTCTTGACGTGCCCACTGCGACACCAGCGCCACGATGACGATGATGATCGGCACTTCGGTGAGGCTCCAAGCGATTCCGCCGCCGAGGTGCTGGTCGTCGATGATGCTGGGCAGCCACGGCAGATCGAGCGAGCGGTAGAACGTGGCGCCCACCGGCGATGCCATCGTCATCAATGCGATGCCGAAGAAGGCGTGAAAAGGCATGACCGCGAACAACAATCCGATTCGCCCCGGGTAGGGAAGGCGACGCGGACCCGGGTCGATCCCGATGATCGCCCAGTAGAACAGATATCCGACGAGCAGGAAGTGCACCGCCATGAATTCATGGCCCCAGTGGTAGCGGACCAACGTGTCGAACAGCGGCGTGAAATAGACGATGTAGGGCGACCCGACGAACAGCACGAAGGCGGTGATCGGGTTCGACAGGAAGGTGGTGACCCGCGAGTGCAGCAGCCAGGTCAGCCATTCCCGCGGGCCCGGCGGGTGCCCTTCACCGGCGGCCGGTAGCACCCGCAGCGCCAGCGTGACCGGGCCGCCCAGCACCAGCAGCACCGGGATGAACATGTTCAACGTCATGTGCTCGGCCATGTGGACGCTGAACATGGCCGATCCGTAGGCACGGACGCCGGAGCTGCTGGTGAATACCAGTGTGGCGCAACCGATCAGCCAGGCCACCAGCCTGCCGACCGGCCAGGGGTTGCCGTTGCGCCGCAACCTCACATAACCCGCCGTGTACAGGACCGCCATAGCCAGACCGGCGGTGCCGAGAAAGCTGTCGAACCGCCACAACGTCAGCACGGTCCCGACGGTCGGCGGATCCGGGAGCTGGTAGCCGAGGAACACGTCCCAGCCGGTGTACCGGTGCGTGAGGAACCGCGGGGCGGCTTGCACGGTCGTCGCGGCAGCAGCGGCAGTGGCCGCGACGGTCGCCAGCGCGGCAAGCGTGCCGACGGCGCCGGAGCGCAACGGCCTGACGAACAGCCCCCAGCAGTCAATCAGCCACACCACCAAAAGCAGCGTGCCCGCGGCCAAACCCAGGCGCGCGAAATCCGAGCCGAAGGCCGATCCGAATCCCTGGGTCGGCGTCAGCAGGTACAACAGGATCGCGCCGTAGCAGACCGCCAGGGCGCCGCAGATCACCTGCAGCACCTGCACCGCACGGGTCGGTGTCGTCGCGGTCACCGCGGCGACGGTCTTGAGCCCGGTCAGGGCGGCCACCGCAACCGCGAACACGATCGCCGCGCTGGTCGAGTAGTCATGGTCGGGCCCCTGACCGGGATTGCCCGTCACCGCGGGCGCGACGACGGCGAGCACGGTGGGAATGAGCAGGACGGCGTGCCCGAGCCAGCGGGTGCTGAAGCGCAGCGTCACCGCAACCGGCACCGCCAGGACCGTCACCGCGATCCATGCGCGGGCCGTCTCGGAAACGGAGAGGGCGTCGAACAACGCCCCGCTGCTCAACAACGCACCGGCACCCACGCCGACGTCGTGGGCGGCCTGGATCACCACCATCACAACGGCAACCACCGTCCACAGCAGCGACACGCGCTCGGCCACCAGATGGATCCGGAACCCGTCCGCATCGAGCAGTCCGTCGGGTTCCGGGCGCGATGTCATCACGACCAGCAGCAGGGCGCCCAGGCACATCGCACCCAGCAGCGACGCGACGAAGTACCCCACCGGCGCGGCGGCGCTGATGAAGGCACCGGGATAAGGGTTGCCGGACTCGGCGTCGCGACGGGTTCCGGACAACAACCCATATGCGGCGACCGCGACGAAGAGCACGACGAACCCGGCCGCCAGCGCCGCGGACCGCACCGAACGCGACCGGTCCACCCGGGCGGCCGGCGTCACCTCAGCGCTCGGCCCTTCTGTCCCCACCCCTGCAGCTTACGACCGTGCGTCGTAGCCGCCTGTCGTCTGGAGCGCCTAGTGTTCGGTGACTGTGATTGATGATCTGCCGCTGCGGTGGGCAGTCACCGGCCTGTTCCTGTTGAGCGCCGTCGGCTTCGTGCTGGTCGTCGACCGCCGGTCCTGGACCTCGGTGGTCAGCTACGGCCTGCACCTCACCATGGCGATCGCGATGGCGGTGATGGCCTGGCCGCAGGGACTGGGGCTGCCGCCGACGCCCGCCGAGGCCTTCTTCCTGGCGGCGGCGCTGTGGTTCGTGATCATGGCCGTCCTCGCCACCCGGATGGGCGGCATGCGGCTGCTGCGCGGGTATCACGCGCTGAAGATGCTGGCGATGGCGTGGATGTACGCCGTTGTTCATCATCAGCCGCTGCCCTCGGGACTCGGTGCCGGGCACCAGCACCACCACCACCACGAGATGCCGGCGGACCAACCGATGCCCGATATGGACATGACCCCCGCCATGACGCCCGACGCCACGCCGCCCGACGATTGGCCGGGCTGGGTCGATGTCGGCAATTGGGGGTGGGCGCTCCTGTTCGTCGCCGCCGCCGTGGTGTTGGGGTACCGGTATGCCGCGCAACGGCGCGTCGCCCGGCGGCGGCGGTCGCGGCGATGGCGCACCACGCTCGGCACCGCGCTGCAGGCCATGATGGCCGTGGGGATGGCGATCATGTTCGGCGCGCTGCTGGTGCAGAGCTGAGGGTGTAACGTTTCCGCCCTTCCATCGACTAACTGCGCAGGCGCTCAGTAGATTGGGCCGCGGTGGCAGGCCGCGAAGGAGACGTCAGTGCAGACCCAGCAACCCGTCGACGGGGCGGCGACGGGTTCAGCGCATCCCGGCCACGCCGAGCGGCCGTTCATCGCCAGGACCATCCACGCCCTCGCGGTGCCGATCATCCTGTTCTGGATTGCCGTGGTCGTCCTGCTCAGCGTGTTCGTCCCCTCGCTGGAGATAGTCGGGCAGGAGCGATCGGTGTCGCTGAGCCCGAAGGATGCTCCGTCGCTGATAGCCCTGAACCGCATCGGCCACGTCTTCAAGGAAGGCGAGACCGACAGTGTGGCAATGGTCGTCCTGGAGGGCGACAAGCCGCTGGGCGATGACGCGCACCGGTACTACGACCTACTGATCCGCAAGCTGCGCGCCGACAAGACGCATGTGCTGAGCATCCAGGATTTCTGGGGCGACCCACTCACCGCGGCGGGCGCCCAGAGCAGCGACGGCAAGGCGGTGACCGTTCAGGTCAACCTGGCCGGCAATCAAGGCGAGCTGCTGGCCAACGATTCCGTCGACGCCGTCCGCAAGATTGTCGACGGCACTCCTCCGCCACCTGGCGTCAAGGCCTACGTCACCGGCGGCGCCGCCCTGGCCGCGGACCTGCACTCCAGCGGCGACAAATCCATGGCGAAAGTCACCCTGACCACGGTCGCGGTGATCCTGGTGATGCTGCTGTTCGTCTACCGGTCGCCGATCACCGTGTTCCTGCTGCTGGTCACCGTCGGTGTGCAGCTCTCCGCGGCGCGCGGTTTAGTCGCACTGCTGGGTCACAACGAACTGATCGGGCTGTCCACCTTTGCCGTCAGCCTGCTCACCTCGCTGGCCATCGCCGCCGGGACCGACTACGGGATCTTCATCATCGGTCGCTATCAAGAGGCCCGGCAGGCCGGTGAGGACCGGGAGTCGGCCTTCTACACCATGTACCGGGGGACCGCGCACGTCATCCTGGGCTCCGGGCTGACCATCGCCGGGGCGACGTTCTGCCTGAGCTTCACCCGGATGCCCTACTTCCAGACCCTTGGTGTGCCGTGCGCGGTGGGAATGCTGACCGCGGTCATCGTGGCGCTGACCCTGGGTCCCGCGGTGCTGATCGTCGGGGGCCGGTTCGGGTTCTTCGATCCCAAGCGCTTCCTGGCGGTGCGCGGCTGGCGCCGCGTCGGCACCGTGGTGGTCCGCTGGCCGTTGCCGGTCCTGGCCGCCACATTCGCCGTCGCCATGGTCGGGTTGCTGACGCTGCCCGGATACAAACCCAGCTACGACGACCAGGCGTACCTGCCCAGCTTCATCCCCGCCAACGAAGGGTTCGCGGCGGCGAACCGGCATTTCTCCCAGGCCCGCATGAAGCCCGAGATCGTGATGATCGAGTCGGATCACGACATGCGCAACCCGGCGGACTTTTTGGTGCTGGACAGGCTGGCCAAGGGCCTCTTCCGGGTGCCGGGGATCTCGCGGGTCCAGGCCATCACCCGCCCCGACGGATTGGCCATGGAGCACACCACGATTCCGTTCCAGGTCAGCATGTCCAACGCCGGGCAGGTGCAGACGATGAAGTACCAGCGGGACCGGATGGACGACATGCGCAAGCAGGCCGACGAGATGGCCAAGACAATTTCGCTCATGCAGCGGATGTACGGCCTGATGACCCAACTGGCCGAACAGACCCACCGCATGGTCAACGACACCGTCGAGATGCAGGAGATCACCAACGAGTTGCGCGATCACATCGCGGACTTCGAAGACTTCTGGCGCCCCGTACGCAGTTACTTCTATTGGGAGAAACACTGTTACGACATACCGGCCTGCTGGTCGCTGCGGTCGATCTTCGACGGCCTGGACGGGTTGGACGCGATCGACGAGCGCCTTGACGTGTTGGTCAGCGACATCAAGAACCTGGACCGATTGATGCCGCAGATGCTGACCACCTTCCCCCCGATGATCGAGACGATGGAGAGCATGCGGGTCTCGATGCTGACCATGCACAGCACCATGTCGGGCATCTTCGACCAGATGGCCGAGATGAGCGAGAACGCCAACGCCATGGGCAAGGCGTTCGACGCCGCCAAGAACGACGACTCGTTCTACCTGCCGCCGGAAGTGTTCAAGAACAAGGACTTTCAGCGCGCCATGAATTCGTTCCTGTCCTCGGACGGGCACGCGGCGCGATTTATCGTGCTGCATCGCAGCGACCCGGCCTCCGAGGACGGCATCGCCAGTATCGACCAGTTGCACACCGCGGCCGAGGAGTCGCTCAAGGGCACACCGTTGGAGGACGCCAAGATCTACGTCGCGGGCATGGGCGCCGTCTTCAAAGACATCTCCGAGGGCGCCAAGTGGGATCTGGTGATCGCCGGGATCTCCTCGCTGTGCCTGATTTTCATCATCATGCTGGTCCTCACCCGCGCGTTCATCGCCGCCGCGGTGATCGTCGGGACGGTCGCGATCTCGCTGGGTGCTTCATTCGGGCTGTCCGTGCTGATGTGGCAGCACATTCTCGGTATCCCATTGCACTGGTTGGTGATCGCCATGTCGGTGATCGTGCTGCTGGCGGTGGGGTCGGACTACAACCTGTTGTTGGTGTCGCGGTTCAAACAGGAGATTTACGCCGGACTCAACACCGGGATCATCCGGTCCATGGGCGGCACCGGGAAGGTGGTCACCAACGCCGGACTGGTGTTCGCCTTCACGATGGGCGCCATGATCGTGGGTGACGCGCGGATGATCGGACAGGTGGGCACCACCATAGGACTGGGGCTGCTGTTCGACACATTGATCGTGCGCGCGCTGATGACGCCTTCGATCGCCGCGCTGCTGGGCCGCTGGTTCTGGTGGCCGATCAACGTCCGGTCACGGCCCGCCCGGCCGCGGGTGCCGGTGCCACCGCCGGACCGTTCACTGGTCTCCAGCGATCAGCGGTAGGCCGGCTGTGTCGAACATGTCGAAGCTGGAGGCCATCGTCGCCCGCCTCCCGGAGGCCGTCCGGGTCGACATCGAGGCGTGGGGCGGCGGATCCTGACGTCCTACGCCCTGGTCGCGCCGAAGAAGCTGGTCAAGCAATTGGGGCTGTGACGGCGTCCTGAAGCAGCGAGAGCAACGACACTGTTGCCGTGGCGACTTCGGCGACCCGCTCGGCGTTCAGCGTGACGGTCGGGAAATCGGCCAGGTATTCCCGGTAGGAGCGGCCCCCGAGTCGCATGCCCAAACTCACCCAGGCGTCCAGCACCGACCATCGCCGCGGATTTTCGATGGCCCAGTCACTTTCGTCTAGCTGGCTCTTCCATTGTGCGACCTCGGTTTCCATGCAACCGAATTCGGCGAGCAGGGCGGCGTATGACACCCGCTCCCCGGTAACCACGGTGATTCCGCGACCCAGCACGGCCGGCCCACCCAGCTCCGGAACCAGACTCAGGATCGCTTGGGCGGCGGCATGTCCGGTGGTGACCTCTTCAGTCAGGCTCACCGCCGGATAGGCGCCCATCGTCACACAGGCGTCGACCAGGGAGACCAAAATGTCTGCGCTCGTACCCAGTTGCCGGTCCATCCCCAGCACTCTCGGCAGTCGCACGATGGTGTAATCGAGTGCGCCCGGTGCGGCCGACACCACCAGTTCCGCCAGCGACTTGGACGCCGCGTACGGGTAGGGCGCCGTACCTGGGTCGGTGACCGCTGCCGCGTCGGCCTGCGCATTGACGACGTAGGTGGACAGATGCACCAGTCTCGCACCGTGCTGGACGCACGAATCTACCAGCGCGCGAACAAGGTTGACGTTCGCCGGCCGCAGATCGCGGTAGGGCACCACCACGTTGGTGTTCCCGACGCAGTTCACGACGGTTCGAGCGCCGGTGTCGCGGATTAGCGCATCGAGTTCCTCGCGGCCGGGCTCGGCCGTGAACCGCCAGGTGCGCACGCCGCCGATGCGTTGCAGATCAGTCCACGGCTCGTGCTCGGGCAGCTCCGACCTGGTAGCGAAGACCATCTCGGGACACGGCGTTCCGGACCGCTTCAGGTCGAGAACCGCTTGGGCGAAGCCGGTGCCGAGAATCCCGGACGCCCCGAGCACCAGGATGGTGTCTCGTTTGGCATTGTCGCTCAACGCCTTCTGGTGTGTCGGCGCGTATGCCGCTGCGAGGTCACCCGCTATCTCGGCCGCGGTCGTAACGTCCATCCACCCGCCAGCAGGCATCATCCGTGCCAGGGTGGCGGCCGTGTCGGCGCTGATCAGATCCAGGAGGGTGAGGTGCCGATTCAGGTATCTGCGCGTGTCGGGCAGGATCCGGATCAAGTCGAGCGAGCCGATGCCGGCGTCGAGCAGTGACGAGTCCGCCGTCAGCTCAATGCCCAAGTGACGGCTCCAGATTCGAGCGAGTCCGGCCGCATCGGAATCGGCATCGGCTTCGTCCGACAAAGCATCCGCCGAGCTCGACAGCATCCGCAGCTTCGCGCCGTCCACCTTGCCGCTGGGCTTGCGGGGAATGTTCGGCACGGCGACGACGAAGAACGACGGCACCCCCAGGCTCGTCAGAACACAACGGATACGTGCGACCGTGGCGGTGTCCGCACCGTCCGTGCGGGTCAGCTCCGTCTGGAACCACATTCCGAGCCTTCCGCCCTGCAACTCGACGGCGACATCGGACACCGCTGGGTCCTCGGTGATGCGCCGGCTCACCTCCGCGATATCGACCCGCTTACCGGATATCTTGACCAGCGCGTCTTTTCGTCCGGCGAAGACCGGATGCCCCTCGTCGTCCCCGATCACCCGGTCAGCGGTGGCAAACGCCCGATACCGCGAACCGTCCGCGGCGGTCACGGTGCCGAAGCCGCCGCCGTCGATACCGAGATAACCGTTCGCGACCAAGTCACCGACGATGACGATCTCGCCGAACGCGACGAACATCGAGTCGGCCACCAGCGGCCGGCCCACCCGGCGCGCGGCGTCACCGGTAGCAGCGGTGATGGGTAGATAGCTGGATACCACGGTGGTTTCCGTCGGGCCATAGGTGGACACCAGCGAGATCTCTCGCTCACCCGGTGCGGCGACCCACTTGTCGGCCGTGCGCGGGTGGACGGCCTCCCCGCCGATCACGATCTGCCGGACGTTCGAGCGGCGGATCGTCTCAACCACCTCGCGGTCCTCGGACAGCAACTGCCAAACGGCAGTCGGCAGGTCGACGACGGTCACGTGCTCGGCGGCGATATCGGCTGCCAGAGCGGTGAAGTCGCCGGACTTCATGGCTGCGGTCCGCGACGACTGCGCTCCGCAGGCCGCCGCGCCGAAGATCTCTTCGACGCTGATGTCCGATGTCAATGGGGCGCATTGCAGGATGCGGTCGGCTGCGCCCCATCCGTAAGCCCGCCCGAGTGCGGCGCAGAACAGCGCCAGCGATCCGTGGGTGACGTGGACGAGCTTGGGTGTTCCGGTGGTCCCCGAGGTCGGCATGACGTAGGCGGTCCTGGTCGACAGCCGGGCATCCCGTGTCACCAACTCGACACGTCCGTCGATGAGTTCGCGTTCATTCTCGTCGGCGGTTGCGGTCAATTCCATCGCGGTGACATCGACCACGTGTACCGAGATGTCGTCGATGTGCTCAGCAATCGCGCTGGCCCGCAACGGCATCTCGTCGCCGGTGGTGCAGACGCTGTAACCGCAACCGGCGACATGGCACGCGATCAACAGGTCGGTGGTCCGGTCCGTGTCGTCGTCGCAGCAGACCACGATGTCGCCGGGCACCACACCGTTGCGGACCAGCCAAGCAAGCCAGGCCCGTGCGTTGGGGCGGTTGATCAGTATCCCGCGGGCACCTCCTGGCGAGTTCAGAAACCAGGCGGGTGCGGTCGGCGGCTCGGGTTGGAACGCGGTTTCGCTGCGGCGGTGGGCCCCGTCCGGGTCGATGCCCAACCACTCGTCGACCACCGTGGCGATCGGTTGTTCCCACGACGCCGCCATCGACTCCAGCGCGGCTCCGATCCGGGCGGCGACGCCACGATATGCCTTGTCCGCGCACCGATCCGCCCTGTCCCAGATGGTCAGCCGCAGCGTGCCTTCGTTCTCGTCCAGCACGCTGGCTACGGTCATACCCTCGACCGGACCGATGTCGGTGGCGATCGGCGTTTCGGACAGAAACCGGCGCAGCGTGGGCGCACATGCCTCCCGGATGAAGTTGAGGGTCATCGCCTCTACCTGTGTGGTCCGGTTGATCGCGAAATACATTCGGCGGAAATGCTCTTCACGAAGCCATCGCCGCCGGACGGTCCTGACATAGTCTCTGTCGAGCGCGCTGACGACGTCGGCCACCGAGGCGAACGGCGAGAATCGGACGGGGTGCGCGACGGAGTTGACCAGACAGGTCGCAACGTCCAGTTCCGGATCACCGAACCGGTTGTCCACCGCGTGCACCAGCAGGTTGTCGGTGCTCTGCCGGAGACTGGAAAACACCCCGACGGCGGCCGCGGCCACCAGCACATTGAGCGGGACCTGCTTGTCCTCCGAGAGAGCCAGGATGGCGGCAAAGGCGCTGCCGGACAGGGTCACCGACTCCTGCAGGACGCCCTTGGCGGCCGCGCCGTGCGGTTCATCGGAGCCGGGGTTGTGCCCACCGCGGCGCGCATCGTCGGTGAGCTCGCGCCGCACCACAGGCGCGACGCGTTGTAGCGCCTCATCGACCTTGACTGCCTCACGTCGGTGCGCCGCCGCCAATTTCGCCAAACCCTGGGTGACGCTCGTGGTTTCAGCACCGGCGTGCGCCAGATGCCGTGCCAGGTCAGCTTCGACGATCCCGGTGGCGCCACCATCAAGCAGGATGTGATGGGTGTGTACGTCAAGGCCGGAGACCAACCCATCGTTATTGGTCCAGACGGTGTAGCGGACCAACGGCTTGTCCAGAATGCCCGAAGACCACGAGCGGGCAACGTCATCGGCGCCGCTGTTCGCGTCGTCGACCGACCGCACCCGGACGATGTCACCGGTGTGCAGGCGCGGTGCCAGTTCGGGATAACCGGCGCCGAGCGGTTCGAGAACACAGAGCTGCACCGGATTTTCGGTGATCGTCGCGTGCAGGGCGGCCAGGAACCCGGGCAGCGGCAGTGGGTGGAACCGGTAGGTCTTGCCGATCAGATA
Source organism: Mycobacterium asiaticum (assembly GCF_001668675.1). Taxonomy (GTDB): domain Bacteria; phylum Actinomycetota; class Actinomycetes; order Mycobacteriales; family Mycobacteriaceae; genus Mycobacterium; species Mycobacterium asiaticum_D. The sequence goes on from NZ_LZKQ01000329.1 coordinate 33,630, forward strand.
CAACGCGGGATCGCTGTCCTGCAGCACCCCGTTGTAGAGGTTGCGCTGTGATCTGCTCAATGGGATTCGCGCGATCATCCGGGGGCTCCGGCAAGTTCCCGAACCCAGCCCGCAATCGACAGGTCTTCGGCCAGTCGCGCCGGCACCTCGGATTCCCGGTTCACCCCAAGCTGTTTCATCAGCAGGACGAACCGGACCGAGTCCAGCCCGAGGTCTCGCAGATCCGTGGCATCCCCGTCGATCAGGTCGGTCTCGTCGATGTACAAGACCTCGCAGATCGCGGTGACGACCCTTTCCCGCAGTACCTCAGCCACGAGCGCCCACTCCCACCTTGTCCGTGCCGACCTTCGCGGCCAGCGAAGCCCGCATCACCTTGCCGGACTGGGTACGCGGAATATCGGTGACGACGGCTATCGTCGAAGGTCGCGCCGCCGACTCCGACTCCTGCCGGAAGTGAGCAGCGATGGCCTGCTTGAGCTTTCGCGCCTGCGTCTCGTCCAGGTCCGTCGACGGGACGACGGCCAAACCCACCAGCGCCCCGAATTCCCGATCGGCGATTTCATAGCACGCCGCCTCACGCACCCCGGGCACGGCTTCGGCGATGCGGTCGACCTCGTCGGGCGCCACGTTCACACCGCCGGAGATGATCATCTCCGACGACCGGCCCTTGATGTAAAAGAAGCCGTCCTCGCGTTGTTCAAGCAGATCTCCGGTGTTCACCCAGCCATCCACCAACACCTCGCCGGTGCGTAGCGGATTGTTCCAGTACCCCAGCATGTTCGCCGGTGATTTGATCCACAGGGTGCCGGAAGAGGAGGGACGGCCGTCGGACCCGACGAGACGAACATCCACGCCGGGGTACGGCCGTCCCACCGCCCCCTCCTCGATCTTGCCGATCGATCCCTCGTCAGTCGGCAAACACAATGCGGTGCAGCCGGTTTCGCTGAGCCCATAAACCTGCGCGGTGCGAATCCCCATGGCTTCGATGGCCCGTACGTCGGTCGCGATCGCCCGTGAACCGCCGTATCCGACCAGGCGCAACGACGGCACCTCGGCATCGTCGGCCTTCAGCTCGGCGATCAGCTTGGCCAGCAGCGTGGGGACCAGGCATGTGGTGGCCACCTCGTGCGCGTTGAGAATCTCGAGGAGGGAAGTTGTGTTCTCACCGCCGGTGACACACAGACCGCCGCGCATCAGGCAGGTGAAGATCCACCACAGTCCCCCGATATGGGTGGCCGGCAGCGGCGAGTAGGTCGTTTCGCCGTCGACCCAGGTCACCCAGTTCAACCCCGCTTCCCGCAGGATGTCCGGGATCGCGAAGAAGGTGCGGTTGGCCAGCAGCACGGCCTTGGGTTCGCCGGTCGTGCCGCTGGTGAAAATCATCGCCAGTGGATCGTCGGCACCTCGCTCCGGGAAAGGCACCTCGGCGCCCGGCATCGGGCCTGTGCTTTGCACGCCGTCGGTCACGTCAACCGGTATCGCCGGTATCGACCGCAGTATGTCCGGCAGGTCGGCGGCGGCGGTTCTGCTCCCGGGCGCGACGAGAATCGCGCTCGGGGCAGTGATTTGACCGAACCGCCCGATGGTCGCCGGCGGCAGATTGCCGTCAGCCATCACGGCGATCGCACCGACCCTGGCGCACGCCAGGACCGACAGGTAGGTCTCGGGACCGTTGTCTGAGACCACGAGTACCCGGGCGCCCGGCGTAACCGACGCCGCGCGCAGGGTTGCGGCAAGCCGGATCACCTCGGCTACCAGCTCGCCGTACCGGAGCGTGCTGCGACCGTTGCACCGGCGCAGCGCGACGGCCTCGGGCCGCTGCCGCGCCTGTGCGACGACACGCTCCAGCACGGTGGGCGGTAATTGCGTCATGACTTCCAAACTTCTTTCTTCTCAGCCGGTTACGGAATGTTGAGCGCTGCCAGTTCGACCTCAGCGGTCGCCGCCCCGCCGAACTCGTCCCAGAATTCGATCGCACAGGGAACCGAGAGGTAGCGCAGCGACCGCTCCATGACCTTGAAGTTCTGGCACAACAGGCGGGCGGAGAACTTCTGGGCGTGGATCGGCCTTCTGAAGCGCGACGAGGTGTTCTTGATCAGCATGCTCGGCAGCTGCAGGTCGAAATAGTCCGAAATCGACCAGCCGCGCAGCACCGGTATCTCCTCGTTGAGCACCGCCGGCGCAAAGGCGCAGTAGGCAAGTTGGTTGAAACACATCACCAACTCCACCGCGTTGAAATGCCCCGTGCTCCGGATGTAGGCCGGCTCACTGATGCTGAAGTTCCCGTATGCCAGTACCGAATCGGCGGTCGCCTTGTACGACGCGTCGATCAAATAGCGGCACCCTTTGTACGCGTACGGCTCGAGCACTCTGGCGAGCAGATGCTCCTCGATGGGGCCCGTGTCGGTGATATCCGCGAACTCCGTGCGGGTTTGGGCAGAAGGGGACAAAATGATGGTACTCATACTGGATATCCTGGTGTTTCGAGTCCGTCCATCATGGTCAGACGGTGAGTGGTCAAGTGGCCGTTGGCGGTACCGTGCTTGGCACGGTGCATCAGGACGCGGTTGTCCCACAGAATGATGTCGCCGACTTCGTAGTGCTGAGTGTGAATGAATGGTGACTTGTATTCGGTGTCAAGCTGACCCGTGGCTTCCAGCAGTTCTTGCAGGATCGCCGGGTCGAGCACATTGCCGTCTTTGTCCCTGATCTTGGTGGTGCCGGTGGCGCAGATGTAGAGGATCTCTTCACCCGTGTGCGGGTGTCTGATCACCGTCGGCCACTGGATGGGCGGCGTGGTCCGGTTGATCTCATCCCACACTTCACCGATGGGCTTGTAGACGTCCCGCGGCCGAATCTTGATGTGCCGCCGCGGATCATGGGTGCTGAATGTCCCGCGGACCGGACGCTGCTGGGCGGCCGGGAGGGACTTCCATACCTTCGCGAGATCGATGAAGTAGGTTCCACGGTCGTGTCCTGGCACTGTCAGGGGCAGCACCATGGAGAACGCGAACGGTTCCGGCATGAACATGTAGTCGATATGCCAGAAGGCACCCGTCTTGGGGACACCCTGCCCCTCCTCCGTGGAGGAGACGAAGATCTCGGGGTGGTCCTTGTGGTGGTACAGCGGCTCGTAATACGGAATGATTTCACCGACGAGTCGGCCGAGTTGGATGAATTCCTCGGGCGAGGGATGGACATCTTTGAGCACCACCAGCTTGTGGGTATAGACGATGTCCCGGATTTCCTCGGTGGATATGTGCTCGAGGTTCTGCGGATCCAGGCCGGTGACCTGGGCCCCGAGTCCCTCGCCTTTGACGTTGAGAGTCATGGGATTGTTCTTTCAGTCGTTGAATGGTCGCACGCCAGAGCGGCGCGAAATGTTCTGGAAATCAATAGCTGTCGTGATGCAAACCCCCTTGGTGAGCCGCCTGCCGGATCGGCGGCGACTCAGCGATCGTGATGGGAGGAATCTGCCACCGGTTGCTTGGTGGATCCTTGGTGCATTCTTGAGGGATCCTTGACGTCACCGGTGTCATCGGCGCCCCGCCTGTTCGCCCGAGGTGTTCCAGCCGGCCGGCAGCAACGGGACGGTCACGCCGGTGTACCGGGTCCCGGGTTGCACTAATCCTGCTGGCGCACTTCGCCTTTCAGGAATAGTGCCGGCGAAACCGAGTGCACCGGCGCCTTGGTCGCTCGCTGCAGTCTCCCACTCGCCATCGATGGGGCCGTCCATCGACGCGTCGAGGAACTCGTCCCGATACCCGCGTAGCACGGCGCCACCCTTGCCGCGGTTACGACGACCAGTGTGTGTTTCGCGGTTCAATCGCGTTGCGGCACAGGCCCACACGGGGTTGCCGACGGTCTCCGTGGCAGCCGCCGCGGCCTTGGGCCCGAACCCGACGCTGGGTGGTGACATGGCGGGCACGGCGTAGCTGAAAGCGGGCGCCGGTGAGCCGGCGGCGGGCGAGATCGGGGCGGTAGCGCCGGGGGTCTGCGTGCCGCCGTGCTGGATCGCACCCGCCCCGCTCGCGGCCACGGGCGCTGCCCACGCACCGGTGTTCTCGTTGATCCGTTGTGCGGGCGCGGCGGTGACCGCCATGGCAGGCGCATCCGGTAGCGCCTCGGGCAGCCACCCGCCGTCGAGCGCACCCAGAGCGCTCAGGGCACTGAGCGCGGGGGTGAAAAACGGCAGCAGCAGCAGGGAATACGAGGCGTAGTACGGATACCAGAGGACGTCGTAGATGAGCAACGCAATCACGGCCAGCGCAACGGTGCCGGCCGGGCTGAGTCCGAATTGCTGAAAGAACTCCAGGAAATACTTGTAGGGATCGGCCAGGAAATCGGTCAGGTGATCGACCAGTGGCGCGATCGAGTCGAGCGCGAGGATGGGTGGGGCGGGCCGGGCTCCCGGCACTGCCGCGTTCGCCGCTGTCGCGGTGGCTTGGTAGCCGGCCATGGTGTCGGCGGCCTGCACCCACATCCGGGCGTAATCGCTTTCGTTGAGGGCGATCGCAATGGTGTTGAGACCGAAGAAATTCGTTGCGACCAGGGCACCGTGGAGCGCGTGGTTTGCGGCCAGCTCCATCAGAGTCGGCATGGCGGCCAGTGCGCTGTCGTAGGCGGCCGCCGCCGCCTCATGCTGAGTCGCGGTGGCGGCACTGTCCAGCGTGGCTTGCTCCAGCCAGGCCAGGTACGGGCCGTGTGCCGCAACATATTCCGCGGCACTGGCGCCCTGCCACGCGCTGGTTTCCACCTCGGCCAGCACCCTGCGCAACTCGGCGGCCGCCTGTCGGTAGTGCTCGCTGAGTTCATGCCACCGCGCGCCGGCGGCAAGCAGTGATCCCGGCCCGGGCCCGGTGCTCAACAGTGACGAATGCACCTCAGGGGGCATTGCCATCCATATCGGGCCGGTCAGGCTGCCACCTCCGGGGAATAGGTTTGCTCGGTCGTCTGAGGTAGTCGTCCGGGGCTGGCCGAAAGTTCCCTGATCAGTACAGTCGGATCCATGCCGACCGTCGACGGCCGTCACCTGCACGGCGTTTCCGAAACCGCGCTGCTCACGCTGCATCAGCGGGCAACCGAGGCCGCTCGGCCGGACGGCATCATCGACGACCCGATGGCCATCAGACTTCGCGACAGCATCGACTACGACTACGACCACTTCGGCCGCACCCATCAGGCAGCGGCGTTGCGCGCCTTGGCTTTCGACAACGCCACCCGGGAGTTCCTGCGCGCGTGTCCACGCGCCACGGTGGTAGCCCTGGCCGAAGGCCTGCAAACCAGCTTCTGGCGCGTGGACAACGGACAGCTGACCTGGTTGTCGGTGGACCTGGAGCCGATCGTGCAACTGCGCCGGCAGTTGCTTCCGGCAACCGACCGGCTGCGGTACCGCGCGCAGTCCGCGCTCGACTACTCCTGGATGGATGACGTAGACGTCACCAGCGGTGTGCTGATCACCGCCGAAGGCCTGTTGCAGTATCTGCAGCGCCCTGCGGTGTTCGGCCTGATCGAGCAGTGCGCCAGCAGATTTCCAGGCGGGCGGCTCATCTTCGACAGCGTTCCGTGGTTACTGAGCGTGTATTCGCGGCGACGTGGCTTCCGGCTCAGCGAGCATTACACCGCGCCGCCGATGCCGTTCTGGTTCACCGCCGAGGACTATCCGGACCTGCGTGCCATCCCCGGTGTCCGGGCGGTGCGCGAACTGCCCGCTCCGCCGGGCCGTGGCTTGCTGCTGCGCAGCGTCATGCCTTTGGCTTACCGGCTCGCAGTGCTCAAGAGGTTCCGCGCGCCCACCACCGAGGTGGATTTCCACTGAGCAGCTGTGCGGCTGAGCGGGCTGCCGGGTTGCCGGGTTGCCGGGTTGCCGGGTTGCCGGGAACATCGGGCCCCTTTTGCGCGACTATAGAGATATGGATTGTGAGGTGGCGCGCGAAGCGCTGTCGGCCCGGATCGACGGCGAGCGCGAGCCCGTGCCGTCGGCGCGGGTGGACGAACACCTCGCCGAATGCGCGGCGTGCCGAGCCTGGTTCGACCAGGTGAGCGACCAAGCTGACCTGCTGCGCCGACTGGTGCGGTCCCGGCCGGTGATCACGCCGGTGGGCCCGTTCGGACCCGAGGCGCCGGCGCCGCAGCGAGCACGGGCGAGTTGGCAACGCTGGGCGTTGCTGGGGGTGGGGCTGGCCCAGTCGGCGCTGGCCGGCGCACAGGGGCTCGGTGTGAGCGTCGGACTCTCCGACCACCACGGCGTAGCGCCCGGCGGCCACCTGCTCAACGAGTCGACCTCGTGGTCGATAGCGCTGGCGGTGGTGATGATCGTTGCGGCCGTGTGGCCGCGGGCCGCGGCCGGTCTGGCCGCGGTGTCGGCGGCCTACGTCGGCGTGCTGACGGCGTATGTGGTGCTCGATTCACTGTCCGGCGCCGTCACGGCCGCCCGGGTGCTGTCCCACGTGCCGGTCGTGATCGGCGCGATCCTGGCAACCATGGTGTGGCGAAGCGGCGACTCGCGCGGACCGACACCGTCCAGCGCCGCCTCGGATCCCGATATCGTGTTACCGGAGAACGCATCTCGCGGGCGGCGGCGCGGTCACCTGTGGCCGACGGACGGTTCGGCCGCGTAGCCGGGCGTTACCGTATCGCTCCGGTCGGCACCGAAGTTGCGCAGACGCAGGCTGTTCGACACGACGAAAAACGACGAGAACGCCATCGCCGCGCCGGCGATCAGCGGGTTGAGCAGTCCCGCAGCGGCGATCGGGATCGCGGCGATGTTGTAGCCGAACGCCCAGGCCATGTTGACCCGGATCGTGCGCATCGTCGCGGCGGCCAGGTCCAATGCCAGCGGCACCACCTCGAGGTCGTCGCGGACCAGGATGACGTCGGCAGCACCGATCGCCACGTCGGTGCCGCGCCCGATGGCCATGCCGAGGTCGGCACAAGCCAGTGCCGGGCCGTCGTTGATGCCGTCGCCGACCATGGCGACCACCCGACCGCGTTCCCGCAATTGCTCGATGACATCGACCTTGCCCTCGGGCAGGATGTCGGCGATCACCTCGTCGATCCCGACGCCCGCGGCCACTGCCGCGGCCGAGGCCGGGTTGTCACCGGTCAACAGCACCGTCCGGAATCCCCGCTCGTGCAGCGCCGCAACCGCGCCCGCCGCCGACTCCTTCACCGCGTCACCGACCGCGATGACGCCACCCGTTTTCCCATCGATCTCAACAAAAACCGCGGTGTCACCGCGGTATTCGGCGTCGTGCCGGGCGGCCGCCAGCGCCGCATCCCGCGGGGCGATCCAGGACGGCTTGCCGACCCGAACGGGTCGGCCGGCCACGGTGCCGGCGACGCCCCGACCCGGGACGGCACGGAAGTCGGTGAGTGATCGTCGGGACGCGGTGGCCGCCGCGATCGCCAGTCCGACGGCGTGCTCGGACGCGGCTTCCACCGTCGCGGCCAGCTCCAGAACTTCGTCGGCGTCCCAGCCGGGCGCGGCGGTGACGGCGCTGATGGTGAGTTGCCCCGTCGTCAGGGTCCCGGTCTTGTCGAACACGACGGTGTCTACCGCGCGAGTGGCTTCCAGCGACTGATGGCCCTTGAGGAAGATGCCGAGCTGCGCGCCGCGGCCAGACGCCACCATCATCGCCGTAGGGGTCGCCAGACCCAGCGCACAGGGGCACGCGATGACCAGAACGGCCAGGGCGGCCGAGAAGGCCCGGTCGGGCCCACCGCCGGCGGCCAGCCAGCCCAGGGCGGTCAGCCCCGCGATGGCGAAGACACACGGGACGAACACCGCAGCAATGCGATCCGCCAGGCGCTGGGCCTCGGCGCGTTGCGCCTGCGCCTGTTCCACCAGCCGGACCATCCCCGCGAACTGGGTGTCGGCCCCCACCGCCGCCGCCTCCACGATCAGCCTGCCGTCGAGAACGGCGGTACCGCCGATCACGCTCGACCCGGGGTCCACCCGGACCGGCTTGGCCTCGCCGGTCATCGCGCTCATGTCGACCGCGGCCGACCCCTCCACGACCAAGCCGTCCGCGGCAATCGTCTGGCCCGGGCGCACCACGAAACGCTGCTGCTCCCTGAGTTCGTCGGCCGGGATCACCGTCTCGGAACCGTCCGGCTCCAGGATGGCGACGCTCTTCGCGCTCAACGCAGCCAGGGCGCGCAGCGCGCTACCCGCCTTGGACTTCGCGCGGGCCTCGAAATACCGCCCCACCAAGACGAAGACCGTGACGCCTGCCGCGACCTCGAAGTAGATTGCGTCGCTGCCCAGCAGCGCCTGCCAAACGCCCCGGCGCTCGGCGGACGGGGGCGAGCCGAAGGCGGTGCGCAGCGACCAGATGGTCGCGGCGGTGATCCCGACCGAGATCAACGTCTCCATCGATGCGACACCGTGCATGGCGTTGCGCAGCGCAACTCGGTGGAACGGCCATGCCGCCCAACCCACCACCGGCAGGGCGAGCAAGGTCAGCAACCACGCCCAGCCGGTGAAACGCCACTCGGGTATCACCGCGAACAGCACCGAGAAATGGGCGAGCGGCACGAAGAACACGGCGGCAACGGCCAACCGGGTAAACAGGTACCGGGCGTGCTCGGCGTCGGGATCGCCGTCGTATGCGAGACCGGCCCGGCGCGGTTCGGCCTGGTAACCGGCCCGCCGGACCGCTTCACACAGTTCGTCGGCGGAAATTCCTTCGCCGGCCTCGATGGTCGCCGTCCGAGTGGCGAAATTGACCGAGGCGCGAACCCCCGGCAGCTTGTTGAGTGTGGATTTCACCTTCTGCGCACAGGCCGCGCAGGACATGCCGCTGATTTCGAGCTGAACGAGCTGGGGACGCTGCGCGTCGGTTACCGCGGTCAACATCCTGGCTCCTCACCTCCTGACCATGTTTGGAGAACAGTCGTCAGAGCGCGCTCGTTAGTTCCGGCCGTACATGTTCTAGTCTCTAAAACCGTGGGTGACGACGAGGATCAAATTACCCACCTCGCCAAATGCGCCGGACGAGGTGACCGGGCCGCCCTCACCCAATTCATCCAGGCCACCCAACGCGATGTTTGGCGGATGGTTGCCTATCTGGCCGACCCGGCCAGCGCGGACGACCTGACCCAGGAGACATTCCTCCGGGCTATTGGCGCACTGCCCCGCTTCGCCGGACGCTCCAGCGCGCGCACCTGGCTGCTGTCCATAGCCCGTCGAGTGGTCGTCGACCAGATCCGGCACAACTCCAGCCGGCCCCGAACCACCCATGTGACAGATTTCGACGCCGTAGCAGGGGCCGCCCGTCGTGGCAGCCGGATCGAAAACATGGTGGAGGTCCGCCTGCTGATCGACGGACTGGACGCGCAGCGCCGCGAGGCGCTGGTCTTGACCCAGATCCTCGGCCTGTCCTACGCGGAGGCGGCCGAGATCAGCGGTTGCCCCATCGGCACGGTGCGGTCCCGGGTGGCGCGGGCCCGCGACGACCTGCTGCGGGCAGCCAATGAAGGCAACCAGACAGGCTAGAAAACGGGTTACGCGAGTGCGCGTTTGACGCCGGGGTGATTGCGCGCCAGGAATGGCAGCATCAGTTCCGGCGGCGCCACCCGGAACAGGCCCGCCGAGATCCGGTTGGCCAGTCCCGGGACGACGACGGCCTTGCCGGCCGCGAGTCCGTCGATCCCGGCCTGCGCCACCCGATCGACCGGAATCCACATCACCTTGGGCAACGCGGATTCGGCTTCCTCCTTGGTGAAACCGGCCGCCTCGCCGAACCCGGTGTCCACGGGCCCCGGGCACAACGCCGTCACGGACACGCCGGTGCCGCGCAGCTCCCCGCGCAGGCTGTGCGAGTACGACAACACGAACGCCTTGGCCGCACCGTAGGCCGCCTGCCCGGGCAGCGGGCCGAATGCCGCCACGGACGCCACGTTGAGGATGGCGCCCCGGCGTCGGTCGACCATGCCTGGGAGGAGTCTGCTGCACAGATCGACCACGGCGGCCACATCGACCTCGACGAGGTTGAGTTCGTCCTCTGGAACGGATTTGGCGACGACGCCGAGGGTGGACAGGCCCGCGTTGTTGATCAGGATGTCGGGCGTCAGGCCGAGATCACCGATCCGGCCCAGCAGGCCGGCCCGGACCGCCCGGTCCGAGAGGTCCGCCGGCAGCGGCCGGGCTTGGGGACCCAACCGTTCGGCGATCTCGGCCAGCCGGCTGGCGCTGCGCGCCACCAGCACCACCTGATGGCCAAGCTCGGTCAGGATCCGGGCGAATTGTTCGCCGATGCCCGACGAGGCACCGGTGACGACGGCTGCGCGATCATTTCCTGCTGGTGGGAGAGCCATGGCAGTGAAAGTACTCGCACCTAGCCCGCCTCCGCGATGGTTGCGAGGTTGTCGTTGCCGTCCCAACTCGGCTGACGGGCGGGATCGGCGATCAGCTCGAAGATCCGGTCCGCGCCGGCGGCGATCTGACGGGTAACGGTCACGATCCGCTCGGCGCGTTCCGGCATGCGGCGAATGCTAGCGGGCTTGCAATGCCTCGACCGGTCCGGAGAGGGCCGCTTTGACCCGGCGGGTGAGCTCGTCGGCCAGCACCTCGGCGTCGCCGCGTTCCACCGCATCGAGGATGTCGCGGGCGACCTGACGCGGGTCGTTCTTGGGCGCACGGACGTCGGCGATCATGTCTGTGTCGGTGAAGCCGAGGTGCACGCCGGTGACCAACGTCCCCTGCTTCTCCAATTCCACGCGCAACGAATTGGTGACCGACCAGAAGGCGGCTTTGGAGGCGCCATAGGCGCCGTAGCCGCCCAACCAGGACAGCACCGAATGAATGTCCACCAGTGCGCCGCCGCCGTTCTGGGCCAGGATCGGCGCGAACGCCCGGGCAACCCGAAGCGCACCGAACAGGTTGGTTTCGAAGATCGCGCGGATCTCGTCGAAATCGTCGTCAAGCAGGCTGTGTCCGCCGGCGATGCCGGCATTGTTTATCACGATCTGTGCGTCCGGCGCCGCTTTCGCCAGTGCCGCAACGGAATCCGCATCGGTGACGTCGAGGGGCACGCTTACGACCCGAGGATCGGTGTTGTCCTGCGGCACCCGGGCGGTCGCGTACACCTTCGCAGCACCCCGCTCCACGAGTTCGTTCACGATCGCCTTGCCGAGTCCGCGCTGTCCGCCGGTGACCACTGCCGTCGAACCCTTGATGCTGATCATGACCACTTCTCCCTGACGTAGGTATTAAGCTTTTACCTCTGTCAGGTTAATTGACCGATGTGACATAGACAAGTAGGCTTAGCTTATGTCTCGGTGGTATGCGTCACAGCGCTATGGGCTTGAGCCGGCCCCCGGCGGGCTGGGATTGGTGCAGGACTTCCTCAATACCGTGGGCATCGGTGACTACGGCGAGGACCTGCTGGCCGATCCCGCCCCGGCCAATCGTTGGACCACAGAGGCCATGAAGACCTGGTCGGGCCTGAGCGGCGTGGACGCCGCACCGCCCGAGTTGGGCGAAGCCGACCTGGACAGGCTCAGGGCCTTGCGCACCACGATCGCCGGAATGGTCGCAGGTGAGCCGGTGGCCCCGGGCGGCCCGCCGGCCTCGGCCTCGTTCGCTGTGTCCGAGGACGGTGAGGTACGGCTGGAACCGGTCGGCAACGGCTGGCGCTGGCTTGCCTCCGTGCTGTGGTCAGAGGTGCTACGCGGCCAACTCCTCGGCGAGTGGCGCCGCGTCAAGCGCTGCCGCAATCCCCACTGCCCGTCAACTTTCTACGACCGGTCGAAGAACAATAGCGGCGTGTGGCATGACGTGAAGACATGCGGAAACGCCGCAAACCTGCGGGCGTCCCGCGCGCGGCGTCGCGCAGCGGCAACTACTTCTTCGTCTTAGGTCGGCAGCTTCGTCTGAGTCAGCAGCGCTTGGTCAGCAGCGCTCGAGCCCGCGCTGCATCAGGCGCGGGGCGCCGGCCGGCCGGGCGGATCCGGATCCACAGGTGCTGCGGTGGTGCACGTGCAGCACGTGGCAGGTTCGCGGTCTGATGATGGGCACGGTGACTTCAGCGCCACCGTCTATCGAATCGGGTAAAACTGTCACGTCGTCCGGTCCTTTGTCTATGCGACTCTCGGCCACTGTTGAGTGCACAGTCCGGTCGCTCGGCTCATATCTACCCAAGCCGTGTACGAGCCAACCGCACGCACGGTCAACAACAGGGAAACGCCGTTGTGTATTCCGACACATCGCCGCAACGCGAGTCGGGCAGGTCACAGCTGGGCGCGTCAGCGCTTCGCGATCCGTATGGCGGTGTCCGCGAGCGGAACCTCATGGCCGGCGGCACACCGGATTTCCGCGACGACGGGTGCGCCGCAGCCGTCGTGAACCAGCTCGCTCGCGGTGGACTCGCCCTGCAGCAGCCTACCGAATTCGATCAGGCTGATCAGGACGGGAAACAGGCTGCGACCGCGCTCGGTGAGCACGTACTCGTACCGGGTGCGCTGGCCAGCCTGTCGGTACGGCTGTTTTTCCAGCAAACCGGCATCCACGAGTTGCCGCAAGCGCTTGGCCGCGATCTGTTCAGTCACCCCAGCGCGGCGGGCCAGGTCGTCGAAACGACGTCCACCGAAGAAGGCTTCGCGTAGCAGCACCATCGCCGAATGCGTGCCGATCAGCCGCAGCGCCCGTTCCATCGGGCACCAGTCGGCCGCCGTCCAGCGGTCTCGGTCGGCGAGGCCGCCCGCCAGTTTCATCGCGTCCACCGAACCCACCTCCCGCAGCGGATCAGGTATTGAAGATCAGACAGTTGCTGGTCGCCGACGCCAATAGCTTGCCGGTGCTGCTGGTCAATACCGCTTCGGCGAGCGCGGTCCGCCGACCCAGATGGGTGACGGTGCCGGTGCACCGGACCGGGCCGGTCTCGACACTGATTGCGCCGATGAACCGCACCGCCAGGTCGAGGCTGGTGTATCCAACCCCCGCCGGCAGCTTGCTGTGGACCGCGCAGGCCGCGGCCGAATCCAGCAGCGTGCAGTACATGCCACCGTGTACGGAGCCGATCGGGTTGTAGTGGAACTCGGCCGGCGTCATGGTGAACACCGCGGTTCCTGGCGAGACGGATTCGAGGCGGGCGCCGATGGTGTTCATGACGGGTGGCGGGGGTATCTCGCCGTCGACCATGGCCTGCAGGAACTCCAGACCGCTTCGACCGCGGGCCGCCTCGGCTGCGCTCAGCGGGTCTGCCCACTCGATGGTTCGGGTACGCGTGGCTTGCCTTGTGTCGCAGATCGTTTCACTCATGAGCAGATGCCTTTCGCGGGACGCAGGTACCCCAATATTCGTTGCTGGCTAAACTTTAGTCAAGCCAGCTGTGGCATCGCCTGCGTCACATGGCGCGGTCAGGCGGGCGTCATGGCGGCGCGTTCGAGGTCGAGCAACTGCTCACCGTGCAGTTCCTCGTCGTAGGCTTTGCGGCCGCCGCGCGCTCCGAAAAGGCGCTTGGAGATCACCAGGTACAGCACCGCGGCGATGTTGATGGTCAGGGTGACGACCCGGGTCGTGGTGACGCCCTTGAGCAGGTCGTGGATCTCCAGCGGCAGGAACACCGAGGTAGCCACCACCGCGAAGTACTCACCCCACCGCTTCAACAGCCACAGGCCGACGCCCTCGACCACCTGCAGCACCGCGTAGGCGGCCAGCAGGCAGGTGATCAACGCCAAGGTGGACGGCTTTGCGGCCAACGCCTTTTCCAGCTCGTGTATCGCCGACATCTGGTCGACCTTGAATCCGGCGGCGCGGAATATCGGCAGGTCGCGGTCCAGCGTGGCCTGGATGGCGCCACGGGAACCACGGAACGTCCAGACAGCCCAGGCGGCGAGCCCGAGTATCACGGCTCGCCCAAGTCGTTCGACCGCCAGCACCCGGATGATGATGGCCTGCCGTAACGCCTTGCCGCGCATGATCAGCGGCGCGTCTTCCGGACGCCCGCGGCCATGCGGTTCCCCCAGGGCAAAGTCGCCGCACCGCAGGCAGCGCCATACCTCTCCGAGCTTCGTGTCCGCCCTGAGCCGGTCAGCCAGCGCCTCGTCGTCGGGTGCGTAGGTGGCGTGGCCGGCGACGGCGCAGGTGACCAATTCCCACCGGTTGACGGCGCGGTTCTTCTTCTTGGCCACGTGCGCTCCTTCGGGCGGATTTGACGCCGATCATCAACGCCAGCAGCAAACTACGCAAGGGGACGCGCACAGGCATCAGAATCTGACTGCGCTACGCGGCCCTACGGCCACCGGGCTGACCCTGCCCAGCAATCCGGTCAGATCGGTGACGGGGATTTCGTCCAGGCTCTTGACGGCCTCGATGATTTCACCGCGCAACCCGCGGTCGCTGCACGGTTCGGCGAGCCAGTGAAACTTCTCCACGACCCGGTCCCACGACAGGGGTTGAGTCGGTGATCCCTCGTAGTCGGCCTGGCGATGATGGAGTTCTCGCCCGTCGTGCGTCCTCACCGACACACGGACACCGGTGCGCCCCGGATAGTCGGCCGTCAGGTCGGCAGCCGGTACGACGGCGATCCGGGTCAGCAGGGCCTGGACGTCGTCGCGCCGGACTCGTTCGGTCTCAAGCTGTTCGGGTCCCACGCCACCGTCGAGCAAGGCGACCGCGCTGAGGTACTTCAGGTTGTAGTCGGCCTGTTCCTTGGTCCACGGACGATTCTTGTCGCCAAATGCGCCGCCCCCAGCGATGTCGTAGGCGCTCTGGATCACTTCCAGCGTCACCGCCGCGACGTCATCACCGCGTAGCTGGTGGGCGGTGCGGATTGACAGCAGCGCGTCGATGATCACCTGGCCATGGATCAGGGCGCAGTACTGCTTCAGGTAGGTCTGCTCGGCGACGGTGAGTCGTCGGTTGTCGGGATCGAATTCGATTGTCTGACCGAAGAGTTGAGCCAATCCGTGGGGTCCGTCGATCAGGGTGCGCGGGCCGGTGACGCCCCGGCCGGCCAGCATGGTCGCGTAGACGGCACGCATGCCGGTCATCGCCGGGGAGATGCCCTTCCAGTGGGATACCGGTTCGGCGTGCACCGCCGCCAGCGAGACATTGTCGGCCGCTGAGGCGGCGATCGCGTCGGCCGTCTGGCTCGCATCGAGTCCGAGCAACTTGGCCGATCCCGCCGCCACCGACATCGCTAGTTGCAGTGCATGATTCAGGCCGCGCGCCATGACCGGAACCTGAGTACTGAAGCGGCACTGAACCTCATAGGCCACCGCCAGAGCCAGCAGAAAATCGTTTCCAGTGGCCTGAACATGTTCGGCCACAGCAAGAATCGCGCCGAAATTGTCCGCGGGGTGGCATAGCCCGCCCACAGTGAGGTAGGTATCCAGCAGGTCGGGGTAGCGCACCAGCACCGCATTGAAGAATGCGGCTTGGTCAACCGAAGCGCGACCGCCGCCGACCAAGGTGGCAGTGGGCCGACCGCTGAATTCCTCCGCCTGGGCGCGAATCGCTGGGATGAGTTCGCCGTCCAGCGCGCCGACCGCACAGGCGATGCTGTCGAGCACATTGCGCTTGAGCGCGGCTCTCGCTTGACCCGCCAAGTCCCGATGGTCGGCGCCGGTCACAAAGGCGGCAAGGTCCTCGACGCCATACGTTCGCGCCATAATTTCTCGCCCCTTCGATCGTTGATACCAAAGCGGCAACGATGCGGGGTGCCGAACTATTTCTCTCGTTTCTCTCGTTCGATGGATCCGGGTGCGGGGCGGCCATCGGCCACCTAGGCGTAAACTCGGCATCAGAACATGGGCGCGGTGCTGCTGGCGCCCGAAGGGATTGGTAGACAATGACTTTGCAAACTGAAGGTCTCGCCGCCACACTGCACGCCGCGTTCGACGATGCGGTCGACCAGACCACCGCGGCGCTTGCCGAGCAAGGCTTCGGGGTGCTCACCCGCATCGATGTGAAGGCGACGCTGAAGCAGAAGATCGGCGAAGACATGGAGGACTATCTGATCCTGGGCGCTTGCAACCCGTCGCTCGCGCACCGCGCGCTCGGTGTGGACCGCCAGATCGGGCAGTTGCTGCCCTGCAATGTGGTCGTGCGTTCGGACCCGTCGGCCGGGGACGGTGCGGTAATCGTGGAGGCGATGGATCCACAACTCATGGTCAGGGTCATGGACGAACCGGGCTTGCAGGACGTCGCCGACGAAGCGGGTGCGAAATTGCGTGCCGCCATCGCCGAACTGAGCCGGGCAGCGGGCTAGCCACTCGACACGAGCTTCGCCTCCTTGACCAGACGCTGACCGATCGACCGGATCTGACGAGTGGTGAGAGCGCAAAGCGGGTGTACCCCAAGGATCAGCGCGACTTCGCCCCGGTGATTGAACACGGGAGCGGAGATGGTGACCACGGGTCGCTTGGCGCGACCGGCGTCGTCATCGAAAAGGGCACCACTGGAGATGAATTCGACCATCAGCTGATCCAGGATCTGCCGGACCGTGGCCGGGATTTCGTCACTTTCCAGGGCGCCCATCACCGCCTGCGCCAGCGCCGGCGTGGTGCAGTCGACATCGAAACCCCGCTCCCGGGTTCTGGCCAACACACCTTCCAACCGACGGGAGCGGTCCGCGTCGGTACCTGCGCCACGCCGAATCCATTCGCGTTGCCCGTCGGCCGTATCCCAGGCGGCGTAGGCGACACCGAACGGTGGCGCATACGGGATGCGGTCCCCGGGCAGCCCGGACGGCTCGGTGGCGCCCTTTCCCTCGAATGCGGTGATGATCAAGGAGTCCTCGAACCGCTCGACCACGGAACCGGGGTGGCCGACCGCTTCGGATATCCGAAGCGCCGCGGCACGGGCGGCATGGGCGAGCGGCCGCGCGGCGTCGGTCCGCGCCGCCACCAGGGCGAGCGCCGGGCCGAGGGCGAAGGTCTTTGCAACGGGATCTCGACTGGCCCAGCCGCGGTCACACAGCGTCTTGAGGATCGCGTGCGCGGTCGCCTGGGTCAGTCCCAGTTCACGCACGACGTCCGAGAAGCGCAGCTGGCTACCGCCGCAGCGGGCAAGCAGCTCGATGACGTCGAGTACCCGGGCGGTGGGTGCCGATGTCGCTCCGCGAATGGGTTGACTCCTTTGTGCCGACATTCCTACAGTGATTCCGAGGATTAGAGATCCTATCTCAATTATTCGAGAAATTGGGGCCAGGGTGCGCGCGGTCATATTGCGGGACGACAAGCTGCAAGTCGGGGAGACACCGGATCCCGAACCCGGGCCGGGCGAACTGTTGCTGCGAACACTCAGCACCGCGATCTGCGCATCGGACGTGCATTTCATGGATCACCCGGAGCTCGCAGTCGACGATCCGACGGGCCGATCGCTGTACGACCCGAACCGGGACATCGTGCTCGGTCACGAATTCGTCGGCGAGGTCGTGGCTTTCGGACCCGGTTGCTCGGGTCAGTTCAGCGTCGGGTCGCGCGTGACCGCAATGCCGGTGCGTCTGGTGGACGGCGGCGCGGGCGGGATGCGGATCATCGGCCAACACCCCGAGGCGCAGGGCAGCTTCGCCGAGTTGCTGGTGGTTTCCGAAGTCGCCGCCAAAGCTGTCACCGGCGACGTCTCCTCCGATGCAATCTCGCTGACCGACGCATTCGCCGTCGGGGAGTTCTATGTGCGCTCGGCCCGGCTTGCGCCAGGGGAGGTTCCAATCGTCATCGGCGCGGGCGCCATCGGACTGTCCGCGGTCGCCGCCCTTGCCAGCCGGGGCATCGAACCGATCGTCGTCGCGGACTTCAAGACTGAGCGTCGCGCGCTGGCCCGGGACTTCTTCGGTGCACACATCGAAGTGGACCCCGTGGAATCGTCGGCGATCGATGCGTTTCGGCAGGTCCGCGTCCAGCGCGGTTTGCCCGGTCCCGCAGTGGTTTTCGAATGCGTGGGCGCTGCCGGGCTGATCCAGGAGCTCGTCGAATCCGCCGAATTCGGCACCCGTATCTACTGCGCCGGTGGCTGGTACAGCGGTGACACACTCGACATCACGACGGCGACCCGCCAGGGCGTGACCATCCAGTTCGGTGGCGGGCCACACCCACAGGACTGGTACGGCACACTCGAAGCGATCGCCTCGGGACGACTGGACCCATTGCCCAGCGTGGGCAAAACCATCACCCTCGACGAGGTGCCGGACGCGCTCGAACTCGCGCGCCGATCAGACGGTCCCCCGCGAATCATCGTCCACCCCAACGGAGAATCGACATGACCGACCGCGAAGACCGGCAGGACATCTCCGACCTGCTGGTCCGTTATGCCACCGGCATCGACCGGCGTGATTGGCCGTTGTTCCGCACCGTATTCACCGACGACTGCGAACTGGATTACGGCGAGATCGGCGCGTGGCACGGCATCGACGCTGTCACGGAGTTCATGCAGCTGGCTCACGCGATGGCGGGCCACACGCTGCACCGGCTGAGCAATATCGCCATCACCCTCGACGGAGACCGCGCGGCGGCTCGGACCTACATCGACGGACTGATCATGGCCGCCGACAACAGCGGCGGCGTGAATGCCGCCGGGTTCTACGATGACGACATCGTCCGCACCAGCGCAGGATGGCGAATCGCCAGGCGCCGGTTCACCTCGGTGCGCGTCGTCGCCGTCGGGCAGGAGGGTAAGTGACCTTCGCCTCAAAGTACGGGCCCTGGGCGTTGGTTGCCGGCGCCTCCGACGGCGTGGGGGCGGCGTTTGCGCACGGACTCGCCGAGCGCGGCGTCAATGTGGTCCTGATCGCACGCCGGCAGTCCGTGCTCGAGCAGGTTGCCGCCGAGATCAAGACGGCGACCTCGGTCGAAACACTCGCCTTGGCAATAGATCTTGCGCGTCCGGGAGCTGTCGAGAGCATCGCTGCGGCAACAACGGACCTCGAAATCGGCTTCCTTGTCTACTGCGCCGGGGCCGATCCGAATTTCAAGCCGTTCCTGGCCACTCCGGTCGAGGCCGCGGAGGCCATGGTCCAACGCAATTGCGTGGTGCCGATGCAACTGTGTCACCACTATGCGCCCGCAATGGTCGAACGGCGACGGGGCGGCATCGTGATCTTCGGATCGGGCGCCGGGTTCGCCGGCGGCCCAAACATGGTTGCCTACGCCGCCTCGAAAGCATTCGACATGGTGTTCGCCGAGGCACTGTGGGCCGAACTACACGACAGCGGTGTCGACGTCCTCGGCCTCATCCTGGGCAAGACCAACACCCCGGCCTTGCGTGAACTCGAGTACAGCCGCGGACAGATCGCATCGCCCGACGATGTTCCGCCGGGCGCGGTGCCCGTTGATGACGTCATCGACGAAGCGTTCGCGAATCTCACCAACGGGCCGACCTGGATTGTGGGCGAAGACATTTGCGCCGCGATGCAGTTGCTCGGTTCGCTGACCCGCAACCAGGCCGTCGAACTGATCAGCCAGGCCAGCGCCGCGGCCATGGGTTCCGCCGGGTGATCGGCTACGGCGGTCGGCTCTCGTGGCCGGGCCGGCCGACGGTCCGGCGCTCCTCCTTCATCCTGGCTTCGAGCACGTGTCGAGTGCCGCCCTGCAGTTGCTCTCGTACGCTGCGCTCGTGCTCGCGGAGCGGCGTCCAGTAGTTGTCGTCGAACTCCTCGACGACCTGAAATGTCCACCGGCCGTACAGCACGTTGCGCCCGACCATTTCCGTCTGCAGACGATCGGCCACGGTGTCGTGCCCGGCGTCGCGCAGCTTGTCGCACGCCTGGCCAAGCAGCAGGTCGGCGTGGCCCATCAGCTGATGGAACGAGTACAACTCGCCGCGCGCGCGTTCGACATACTCCAACGCCTCGGAGAGCTGCCCGACCGCCTCGACAGTTGCGTCGTCCAGGTCCGGCATCTCCTTTGATTCGGTCATGAGGTCTTTATGCCCCGGTTTCCGGCGCTTCACGCCTCGCTCACGCCGGAGCTTGCCAGGTGATCAGGACTCGGCCGTACAGCAGCCGATGGATACGCGCGTCGGGCAGCACCGCACGCACGTGGCGACGCAGCTGCGAAAACGTATCCGGCGGAGGCCATTTGATCGGCGCGGTGTGCTCCCACTTGCCTTTGACCCGGTTGACGACGACACACGCCATCGCGGTAGCCAGGTGCCACCAGGCCGTCCGCACCGAAAATCTGACGAAGGTCACCACCGTGAGCGTGCCGCCGGGTGTCACCAGGTCGGCGAGCCGCGCCAGCGCTGCCCGCGTGTCGTCGATGTGGTGCAGGGCGGCGTTTGAGACGACGGCGTCAAAGGGGGGCAATTCGGCGGTCATGACGTCGTCGCGTATCCAGCGAATCTTGGCGTCCGGGAAGCGGGTCCGCGCTCGTTGCAGCACCGGCTCATCCACATCCAGGGCGGTGACCTTTGATATCCGGCGCGCGAGTCGGGCCGCAAGGAAGCCGTCCCCGCATCCGACGTCGAGCAAACTTTGCGCATCGGTTGGGACCAGCGAGTCGACTAGGGCGTTGTAGTGAATGTTGATATTCCACGGTTGATCGGCCGGCATTCCACCCAAGGTAGCCCGAAGGTCACCCAGCTTCCGCGCGATGATGGGATGTACCGGTGACGGTTCATCGGGAAGTGCTGACCATCATCGGCGTGGGCGGAATGGGCCAGGCGATCGCACGCCGGGTGGGGTCGTCCAAGACGCTGCTGCTGGCGGACAACAACGACTCGGTACTGGCCTCCGTCGCCCAATCACTCGCTGCCGACGGGCACGACGTCGAAAGTCAACGGGTGGACGTCGCCTCGCCGGATTCGGTGCATGCGCTCGCCGAATTCGCCGCCTCCCTCGGCAACGTAACGCAATTGGCGCACACCGCCGGACTGTCCCCGGCGCAAGCGTCCGCCGAGGCAATCCTGGCGGTCGACCTGCTCGGCGTCGCGCTGGTGCTGCAGGAGTTCGGCGAGATCATCGCACCCGGCGGCGCGGGCGTGGTGATCGCCAGCATGGCCGGCCATCTGGTGCCGCCATTGACCGCCGAGCAGGAGAAGGCTTTGGCCCACGATCCGCCCGAAGCGCTGCTGACATTGGACTTTGTGAGCAAGCTGACCGACCCCCACTTCGCGTATCCAGTCGCCAAGCAGGCCAACCACATTCGGGTACGGGCAGCCAGCGCACACTGGGGCAGGCGGGGCGCCCGAATCAACTCCATCAGCCCCGGCATCATCTCGACGCCGATGGGACAACAGGAACTCGACTCCCCGGTCGGGGACGGGATGCGAGCGATGATTGCGATGTCCGGCACTGGTCGCATCGGCACTCCCGACGACATCGCCGCCGCGACCGCCTTTCTGCTCGGTCCGGACGCAACATTCATCACCGGCACCGACCTGCTGGTCGACGGCGGGGTGACCGCCGCGCTGAAAGCCGGCAACCGGTGAGAAAGACCGGTCGGGCAAGCGCCCGGTTTCGGCCGCGTATTTCGCTGTTACACCTCGCGGACGTTGAACTCGTGCAACGTCTGGCCCGCCCCCTCGCTGAGCGTGACGTAGCCGCGACCATCGGGGTGGAATGCGATCGCCTCCCCCTGGCGTTCGCTGGTCTCCAAGCCTTCGACGGCCTGCTGGGAGAACGGCGACCAGGAGCTGCTTCCCTGGGCCCGGTCCCACAGCAGGACATCGTCGTAGGTGCGCACGGCCAGCTGCGAGCCATCGGCCGAGAAGTCCGCGCTGGTGACCAGTTGCTCACTGGCATCCGACAGATCCAGCGTGGCGACCTGGGTCAGCGCTCGGCTCGAGCTGCTGCTTCCGGCGCTGCTCCAGCCGCTGTCCGGCGTCGAGTACACCCTCGATACGTCGTCACTGGTCTTCTCGATCAGCAGCATGTTGTGGTTCACCGGGTCGACCGCCAGCGCCTCTGAATTGAGTTTCTCCCCATTGGGATACGTGAGCCGGACCTGCTCGACTCCGGTCAATGTCCCATTCGTCGGACTGCTCGCAGTGCCGGTGACGATCGGCTCGGGAACGCGGTAGATGGTGATGTTGCTGCGTGAGTGGCCGTTGTCGCCTATGTCGCCGACATAAATGTAGGACTTGCCGTCGGCGCCCCTGGCGACCTCGATGTCCTCCCAGTCGTTGGCGGTTGCACCGCTGAGTTTGTAGGTGGCCAGCGTCTGGCCGGTCTCCGCGTCGACCGCGAAGATGCGCGCCGAATCGCCCGAATCGTTGTGCACCCAGTACACATTCGGGTTGTTGATGCCGGCGTCGATACCGGAGATCTCGTCAAGATTGCCGTCGGTGACCTTGCCGCCGCTTGATGCGGTCAGGTGGCCGTCACGCGCTGCGTCAACGGCGTTCGGCCCGGCCGGGTCGGTGGGGTCACCTGGGTCGGGGTTTCCTGGGTCGGGGTTTCCTGGTCCAGGGTTGCCTGGGTCGGTCGGGTTACCCGGGTTGCCCGGTTCGCTGAGTTTGGTCCCCGTCGCCCCGGTGGCGCCATCGCTGCCGGCCAACTGGCCGCCCGAGCCACCGGCGCCGCCCTTGCCCGGGTTCACGCCCGAACCGCCGGTACCGCCGTCGCCGCCGTCGCCCACCAGGCCCGCACTGCCCCCCGCGCCGCCGACACCGCCGACACCCACCGGGCCGGCGCTGCCCCCGGCGCCGCCGGCACCGCCGGTGCCATACAGCGCGCCGCCGTTGCCACCCCGCCCGCCAGCCGGTGCGGGCGCTGCGGCATCAGTCGCCGCGCCGCCCTGCCCGCCCGCGCCGCCGTTACCGATCAGGCCGGCGCTGCCGCCGCTGCCGCCGGCCTGGCCCGCCGCCCCGGACCCACCCTTCCCACCGTTGCCGTACAACAAGCCACCGGCCCCGCCGTTCTGCCCGGTACCGGCAGCTCCGTCGGCGCCGTCGCCGATCAGGGGGCGACCCAACAGCGAGCGGGTGGGGGCATTGATCACATCGAGCGCCGCCTGCTGAAGTGGGTTGACATTCGCCGCCTCCGCCTCGGCGTATCGGCCCGCTCCAGCGGCCACCAGCTGCACAAACTGCTGGTGGAACGCCTGCATCCGCCCGCTCAATGCCTGATATTCGCGGGCGTGGCCGGCAAATAGTGCGGCGAGCGCCACCGAAACCTCATCATGCGCGGCGGCCGCGATTGCGGTCGTCGGCGCCGACGCCATGGTCCCGGCCGCCTGTAGCGCGCTACCGATACCTTCCAACTGCGTCGCTGCGGACGACAACAAATCCGGAACGGTCACCAGATACGACACCGAAAGAACCTCCACCATCCATATAATCAATCGATTGATCGTATGCACAGGACAGCGAGGTCCGGGCCGTTTTCACCGCATTAATCAATCGATTGATAGTTTACTGGCCTTGGGCGTGTGGTTGTCACGGAGATTTTCGGTGTGATGCACCCAGTCCCGGGGGCGAATGCGCCAGGTGCGCCTTGCGTAGTTCAGTTCTGTGTAGGGCCACTGCGTCACGACCCGTCCGCTGGGTGAGCGGAAATAGCTGTTGCACTGGGTCCAGATGCTGCGTTCCAGATCCGCCGAGAGCCGCTCATTGAAGCTGTGCTCGGCTTCCGGACGTACCGTCAGGTACCCACCGCGGCGGGCGATACGCGAGACCGCGCTGGCGACCAGTCGCGCACCCGCCTCGAGGATGTACACGATCGAGTTACCGCCCTGGTTGGTGTTGGGGCCATAAAGCATGAAGAAGTTGGGGAACCCGGCAACGGCTACACCCAGGTAGGCGCTGGGGTCCACACCCCAATGCTCGTGCAGCCGGCGTCCCTCGGCGCCGATAACCTCGATGCCAGACAGATACTGGGACGTCTCGAATCCCGTCGCCAGCACGACGGCGTCGACGTCCACGGCGTCGCCCGACGCGGTGACGACCGACGTCGTCGTGACGCGCGCGATGGGATCGGTGACCAGCGTGACGTTCTCGCGCTGCAACGCCCGGTAGAAATCGTCACCCAGGAGCACCCGTTTGCACCGGAACGGGTAGTCGGGCGTCAGAGCACTCCGCAATTCTTCGTCGGCCACGCTGCGCTGCAGGAACGCGGTGGCGAATTGCGACCGCGCCGCGACCACCGGGTCGTCGGCCATCGTGGCGGTGTTGTCGTGCTGGAACTTCCAGATCTTCCAGCGGGTGTGGCGCACCGCCAGCGGGTTGCGCCGAAATTGCGCCAATTCGGCTGCGGTGTAGGGCCGGTCGTCCTTGGGCACCATCCACGGCGGCGTCCGCTGAAAGACCGTCAGGTGGGCGGCGGTCTGGGCAAGTTCGGGAACGACCTGCACCCCGCTGGCCCCGGTCCCGATCACCGCCACCCGCGCGCCGGTCAGGTCCACGCCGTGGTCCCACTGGGCGGTATGCATCAGGGTGCCGCTGAAGTCCTTGAGCCCCAGGATATCCGGAAGTCGTTGCGCGCCAAATAATCCGACGGCACATACCACAACATCGACCTTGAGCGTCTCGCTGGACGTCCGACGATCCAGTCGCAGCTCCCACTGGCAGGTATCGGCGCACCAGCGGGCGGACCGCACCGCGGTACCCAGCATCAGGTGGCGGCCGAGGTCGAATTCGTCGGCCACTGATTCCAGGTAGGCGAGTATCTCCGGCTGCCGAGCGTAGGTGCGGCTCCAGGACTTGTTGGGCGCGAACGAGAATGAGTACAGGTGACTCTGGATGTCGCAGGCCGCCCCCGGGTAGGTGTTCCGGCGCCAGGTACCTCCTACGCCGTCGTCGGCCTCGATGATGAGCAGGTCGTCGATGCCGGCACGGCGCAATGCGACGGCGGCGCCGAGGCCGCCGAACCCCGCACCGACGATCGCCACCTTGGGCGAGGGCCGACGGCGGGCCGCCGCCCGGATCCGGCCGAGCAGGTACTTCACGGACCGTTCCCACGGTGGCGCACCTCGAGCCCGGTGAAGTCACCGGTGGCCCGCCACGACTGCAGGATGTCGGCGTACTCGGTGGGGCCGCCGAAGAAGAAGCTGCCTTGCCGGGTCTTGGCGTCCGCCTTGCCTTCTCGGTTGTAGTAGCCGGGAGTGCAGGTTTTTGCCCGCTCCGCGGTCGCCGCCGAGCGTTGCACGACCATCTCGACCCATGCCGCTTCGGCGGCCGCCGACGCCTCCACTTCGTCGACATCATGTTGCAGCGCCCACGAGATGATCCACGCCGCGTGGGTGGCCTGGACGTCCAGCAGATAGGGAAAGTTCACCGTCAGTCCGGCTTGGGCGATGCTTTCGATGAAACAGTTCGGAAACCCGTTTGCGCACAATCCTTGAAAGGTGCGCACGCCGTCACGCCAGCGCTCCGTCAGCGTGATCCCGTCGCGCCCGATCAACTCGAAACCGGTGCGGCGGCAGTAGTCGGTGCCCACCTCGAAACCCGTTGCGAAAATCAGGCAATCCAGCTCGTAGGTCTGCCCGTCCACCACCACACCCGCCTCGGTGATCCGCTGCACCCCAAGTCCGCGGGTGTCCACCAGCGTCACGTTGTCGCGGTTGAAGGTTTGCAGATAGTCGTCGTGGAAGCAGGGCCGCTTGCAGAAATAGCCGTACCACGGCTTGAGCGCTTCGGCGGTCGCGCGATCCACCACGATGGCGTCCACGCGGGCCCGAATCTCTTCCATCTTCGCGAAGTCCGCCATCTCGATGTCCCGGGGCCCGTGGCTGACGGAAGCGCCGGCGTCGTGGCGCATAACCGGGAGCTTGCGGGTGATGCTCGTCCATGCGTCGGCGACAAGGTCTTCTTCGGCCTGGCCGCCGGCGGTGAGGATCTGGAAGTTCTGAATGCGCTCCCGCTGCCAGCCGGGTTGTAATGCGTTGGCCCACTGCGGATCTGTCGGGCCGTTGGCGCGGATGTCCACCGAGGACGGGGTGCGCTGAAACACGAACAGATGTTGCGCGGCCGCGCCGAGATGAGGCACGCACTGCACCGCGGTGGCCCCGGTACCGATGATGCCGACCCGCTTGTCGGCCAGGTGCTCCAACCGCTGCCCGGTATAGCCGTAGTCCCACCGGCTGGTGTGGAAGGTGTGTCCTCGAAATTCGGCGATACCCGCTATGCCGGGCAACTTGGGTTTAGCCTGATACCCGTTGGCCATGGTGACGAACTTCGCGCGCATCTCGTCGCCCCGGTTCGTTGTCAGAACCCAGCGGGAATCGCCGGCATCCCAACGAATCTCGTGTACATCGGTGTGCAGGCATGCGTCGCGGTACAGGTCGTAGCGCTCGGCGATGTTGCGACAGTGCGCAAAGATCTCCGCCCCAGTGGCGTATTTGCGGCTGGGGATGTAGCCGAGTTCTTCGAGCAGCGGGATGTATACATAGGACTCGACGTCGCAGGCAATGCCCGGGTACCGGTTCCAGTACCACGTCCCCCCGACATCGGCCGCACGGTCGATCAGCCGAATGCTTTGCACGCCGAGTTCGCGGAGTCGCACACCGGTGAGCAATCCACCGAACCCGGCGCCGACGATCGCGACGTCCACCTCGTCGGTGAGCGGCGCGCGGGTGAATTCGTCGTCAGCCCAGGGGTCGTCGGCGAACCGGGCGAACTCCCCGGCGATCTCCACGTACTGCCCGATGCCGTCGGGACGCAGCCGCCGCGCTCGTTCCTCGGCATACTTGCGCCGCAGCGCGTCCACGTCGAACGCGCGCTCGACGGTCTCGGTCCCCACCGCATCGGTCAAGTCTCGGCCCCACTCTCCGTGCGGCCGACTCTATAATTAATCGCTTGATCGCATCAAGGTGTGCGGTGCCTGGCCGTTACCGAACAGCGCGCCTCGTACCAGTACCTTCGACGCGCTCAACGCGGCCTGGAAGTCCTCCGGCGGCAGCGTGGCTGCCAGTTCGGTCAACCCGTAGATGAGGGCGTAGATCGCCTCGGCGACGGCCTGCGGGTCCACCGCGGCGCCGAGATCGCCCGCGCGACAGGCGTCGTCGACGATGCCGTCGATGATCTCGCGCATCGTCTCAAACGTGCTGCTGTCGTCGCCGCCGGAAGCGACGAGGTTCTCCGCCCGGATTGCCCATTCGAATGCGGCCAGGTCCGGATAGTCCCGCAGCAATCGTCCGCATTCGTCGAGCACCGCTTCGACCCGGTCGACGATGTCACCCGGGCCCTGGGCGGCCTGGCGCAACCGCGGCATGGCGGCTTCGTCCCGCGTCGCGACGGCTGGCGGTGTCGTCGGACCGGGCGGCGGCCGCCCGCAGGCGCGGCAGGACGATCGCCTCGATCTCGTCACCGGTGGCCCTGAACAGCTCGGCCTTGTTCGGAAAGTAGT